>JABMOY010000183.1 GCA_013203955.1 Rhodospirillales bacterium
GCTCAGGATGAGGCTTCGACAAGCTCAGGATGAGGCTTCGACAAGCTCAGGATGAGGCTTCGACAAGCTCAGGATGAGGCCGCTTTTGAACACCGATTCCTTTTGGTCGGAAACCGCCCTAGGCTAAACGGACCCCAAGCGGGCAATTGCCTCGTCCGTTTCGGCAATCAGTGTCTCCACCAATTCCGCCGCCGGCAGCGACTTCGACATCGCCGCCGCCTGTCCGGCCCATAACGACATGAAATCTTCCTTACCCTTCTCGGCGCTGGCTTTGCGCAAGGGGCCGGTCAGGGTGTTGTTGATGGGAAAATCGGGGAAGTTTTCTTGCTGGCCTTCCATGTCCCGGATGTAGCGGTTCTCTAATCCCCTGGCCGGGCGTCCGGAAAAGGCGCTGGTCAGCCGGGTTTCGTCGTCACGGGCCTTGGTTAGGGCCTTGCGATAAACCGCGTGCGCCGCCGATTCCGGGCACGTTAAAAATGCCGTTCCCAATTGCACGCCCTCGGCGCCGAGCGCGAGGGCTGCGGCAATACCACGTCCGTCGGCGATGCCGCCGGCGGCGATCACCGGCACCCGGACGGCGTCCACGACCTGCGGCACCAGGGCCAGGGTGCCGACGTTGCCGGCCTCATAAGGCGGCGCGAAGGTGCCGCGATGGCCGCCGGCCTCAAAGCCTTGAGCGATGACGGCATCGCAGCCGCCGTCTTCAAGTTTGCGGGCTTCATCGACCGTGGTCGCCGAACTGAGAACGACCGCGCCCATGTCCTTGACCGCTTGGACCATAGCCGGTTCGGGCAGCCCGAAATGAAAGCTGACGATGGGTGGCGCCGCCGCCAGCACCGCGTCCAGTTGTTCGGAGCCGAAGGCCGTGTGTGAGGGCATGGCGTCCGGCACCTCGCCAAGGCCGAGTTCCTGGTAATAGGGCGCCAGCAGGTTGCGCATGGCGTCGCCGCGTGCCGGGTCATTTTCCGGCTCCTTGTGGACGAAAAAATTGACGTTATAAGCGCCGTTGCTGGCATCACGGATAGCAGCGCAATCTTTGCCGAATTGTTCGACGCTCAGAAAGGCACAGCCCAGTGAGCCTAAGCCACCGGCGCCCGAGACCTGGGCGGCTAATTCCGGCGTCGTCGAGCCCGCCATCGGCGCCTGGATGATCGGCACGCGGATGCCTAAAAGCTCCGTCAGTTTGTTGCTTTTCCAAGACATGTTTTAAAGTCTGGCACCGGGTTCAAGCGATTGCAACGCCCCGGGGGCGGTTCTACGATGCTCGTTCTTGGGGGACAAAAGCGTGACCTTACAACTGCATCTGGTTTTTCTGGTTCTGCTGGCCGCCGTGCTGCACGCCACCTGGAACGCCGTTCTGAAATCATCCGGCGACCGCTTCCTGTCGTTCACCTTCATTCGCGGCACCGGCACGGTGCTGGCGCTGATGGCGGTGGCTTTCGTACCGATACCGGCAAAGGGCGCCTGGATTTTTATCTTGGCCGGGATCGTCATCCACAACCTTTATTACGTGGTCCTGTTGCAGGCCTATCGTTACGGCGATCTAAGCCACGTCTATCCGTTGGCGCGCGGCATCGCCCCTTTGTCGGTGGCGGTTCTGGCGGCGGTGTTTGCGGGCGAGCAACCCAGCATAGGGGCCATGGCCGGTATCGCCCTGGTCTCCGTCGGCATCATCAGTCTGATGTTTGCCGGCGGGTCCGGGCCAGGGCAAAGCAGTTGGAAATCGAAGGCGGTTTTTTTCGCCCTGCTGACCGGGCTTTTCATCGCTTGTTATACCGTCGTTGACGGGCTCGGCATTCGCCGGGGCGAAACGGCGTTGGGTTATATCGTCTGGCTCAATATCGGCGAGGGCATTCCGTTTATGGTCGCCGCCCTATGGACGAGGCCGGCCGAGATCAAGCCGTTCATGAAAATCCATTGGAAACGCACCACCGGCGCCGGCGTCGTCGTCGTCGCGGCTTACGGGTTGGTTCTTTACGCGCTCGGCCAGGGCGCCATGGCCCATGTGTCGGCGCTGCGCGAAACCTCGGTGCTGTTCGCCGCCTTGATCGGGGCGTTTATGTTAGGCGAATCCTTCGGCTGGCGGCGGATCGTGGCGGCGGCGGTGATCGTCGCCGGCATGGTGTTGTTGCAGGTGTCTTAGGGGGTGGCTGAAAAAGTGGATTAGCGGCGGCAATCCTTCGACTCGCTCGCTCGCGCTCGCTGCTCAGGATGAGGTGTTAAAATAATACATACCTCACCCTGAGGAGGGCCGAAGGCCCGTCTCGAAGGGGGTTTCCTCCAAATCATGTTTTTTCAGCCGCCTGCTAGAGCGCAGGCCGCTTATCCGTGCAACCGGTTTCGCGCTCATAGGCGCGGGCCGCCCGGTACAGCATTGCTTCGTCAAACGGCCGCCCGATTAATTGAAAAGACGCCGGCAAGCCGTTTTCCGTAAACCCGGCAGGCACGCTCAAACCCGGCAGGCCTAAATAATTGACCGGCCGCGTGCAATGGCCCATGGCGGTGATGAATTCGGCAAAGCCCGGGTTGGCGGCGAGGTCGGTCTCTTCGATGGTCGGCACCGGCCCCATCATCAGCGGTGTAATCAACGCATCGGCCTTGGTGAAAACGGCGTCCATGAATTGGGCTAAGATGCCGTCGCGGAGCGCCAGCGCCTCGATATAATTCGCCGCCGGCGTCAATGCCCCTAACGTCAGCCGGCCCAGGGTCTGGCGTCCGTAATCTTGGGCGCGCTCACGCATCCAGCGGCCGTGCAGGGCCGCGCCCTCGGACGACGTGATCAACGTCGTCATGGTGTTGGTGGCATCGATGGATCGGGGCACGGAAACCGGCGTGATGACGGCGCCCAAACGTCGGTAGATATCGACGGTTTCGTCTAACATCGCCCGAACCTCTGCGTCCGCCTCCTCCCAGAAGTAGTTTTCAGGGATTCCGAGCCGCAACCCCTTGACCCCGCCCTCCAGATTTTCCAGGGGATCGGCGACGGCCATGGCGCTCGTCGTCGGGTCCTTGGCATCGAAGCCGGCGATGGTTTTGAACATCAAGGCATTATCGGCGACGGTGCGGGTTAATGGTCCGATGGTGTCCAGCGAATAAGACAACGGCATGGTGGCGTATCGGCTAACCCGGCCATAAGTGGGTTTCAGCCCGACGACCCCGCAACACGCCGCCGGAAAGCGGATCGAGCCGCCGGTGTCGGATCCCAGCGCGCCCTTCACAAGCCCGGCGGCGACGGCGGCGCCCGAGCCGCTCGACGAGCCGCCGGTGACGTGGTCCGTGTTCCAGGGATTGCGGACCGGGCCGGTAATTTCGTTATGGCCGGTGACGCCCAAGGCGAACTCGACCATGTTGAGGCGCGCGATATCGAGCGCGCCGGCGCCGTCCAGGCGCGTCAGCACGGTGGCTGTTTCGTCGGGGATGAAATCGACGCGGATTTTAGAGCCGCAGCCGCTGACACGGCCCTGGCGGTAGAACATGTCTTTGTGAGCCAGCGGCACGCCCGCGAGCGGGCCTAAATCATTTCCCTTTTTTGTTTCCTGGGCGATTTGCTTGTCGGCCTGGGCCGCGGCGGCAATGACGGCATCGGTGTCGAGCGCGGCGATGCAATTAAGCTTATTCCCCAACCGCGCCATACCATCCAGGCAGGCTTGCGTGGCTTCGGCGGAAGATAATTTTCGCCCTTTGATGGCGGCGGCGGTTTCGGTGAGGCTGAGGCTTGAAGGGTCGTCAGCCATTTTTATTCTTTTCAGGGACGGCGAAGGATTCAAGGGTCTTGGTAAAGGGCGACGGCTGGCCGCCGAAGGGTCGGGTTTCAGAAAGTTCGCGCAGGCGTTCTCCCACCTTTTCGCCGGCACGGGCCGGGTCGGCCAGAGAGGCGGCGTCGAAGCTCAAACCCTGGAAATGTTTCATCCAGTCTTTGGCGGCTTTCAGGACATCGTCACTCATCCAGTATCTCCCGTATTTTCCTTGTGTTTCATTGGGGAAAATGTGCCGGGAATAGAGGTTTAAGTCAAAGCCCCGCTGTCTTTCCCTTCACGGGGATATGATGAAAATTACTGTATTTGCGGTTGATTTTCCCCAAACTAAAGATACATCATTATAGAAAGAGGCGTTTAACCCATGAAAAGTTTCACCCGGAAATTCGCTGCCTTTGTCGTTCTTGCCGCCACCGGTTTGGTTGGGGCGTGCGCGGGCGCGGATATTCCCTATCGCCTGCCGGGCGAAAGATCCGCCATTCTTCCCGAAGACAAAGGGTTGGTTGTTTTCGATTCAGGTCCAGCCGGCCTGACTCCAGCCCGCCGCGTGCAATATTCGGATAACCAGCAGCGGGTCGATTACGCGCTGTTCGAGGGCCGGAAAAAAGCCGGGAGCGGGCGTGCCGAACTCGTCTATATGGAAATCGCTTATAACACCATCTGGTCTTTCGAATTTCCCTTCATCATTGCCGACAAGGTGAATGCCTGGAACTTTTCCAAGGGCAAGCCCGTCGAATGGGGCGAGGCGGTACAGTTAGAAACGAAGCTCGGCTGGATTTTTTACCGGCCCTATAAACTGATAGGTCAGCTAACGGGTGACAGCCGCCAATGCTTCGGCATGTCCGGCGAATGGGATATCGCGCCCGGAGATAATAACCACCGCCCGACCCGGGTCATGTTCGGGTATTACTGCGCCGCCCCGGGCGTTGCCGTTGCCGATGAGGCCATGAGGTCTCTGGCGGAAGGCATCGGTATCCGGGGCGTGACGGTGCGCGCGACCGGCCATGCCGACAGAATTTATAAGTTCCACGGCGATGTCGAGGCCCATTTTGGCGGGCCGGGCGCAAGCGCCAAGGCGGTGGAAACGGCCAGAGGGATAAATGGGGGTATTGAGACAGCTTCTTCGGCGGGGATCGGGGAATTTCCGTTCCGCTATGCCCGGCAATTTAACCCTTACGGACCGGATGATATAGAAGATTAAGCGGACGCCCTAAACCTTGATATTCAGGTAAAAGCCGCGTGGCACGTTGTCCTTGAGCGGCTTGTCCTGCCCCAAAATCTGGTTAAGCCTTTTCAGCCCGTCGCGTTCTTGGGGCGTCGTGTCTTGGAGCACGGATTGCGCACGCGAGCGGACCTCTCTGATTGAGTCCGCCTGATAGACACTCGGCCTTTTGGCGATGGCCTCGGTGCCCGTTTTCGTCGTTCCAACCCCGTCCGTCATGCTGCCAAGGTAGGGGGTAATAGTTAACGGAATCTCAAAATCCGGGGCGCCCGGAGATAATAATCACCAGCGCCCAAAAGCTTCCGATAACCGCCCCCAATCCGGGGCTTTTCCAGGGTGTCCGAACCTTATCCAGGCCGGGTTTTCCGGGAAGACACGCGTCCAAATGCCGTGGCTCGCCAAGTGGGCGTGAAGATCCGGCGCCCTGGCCGATTGCGCCAGGGTGAAAAGCCCGGTGCCGCCGACGGTATCCAGGCCGTGGTCGCCCAATAACGCTTCCAGGCGTTGCCGTCCTTCAATCAGATTTTTGCGGGTGCGGGCGATCCATTCCCCGTCCCGGAACGATTTGGCGGCAATGATCGCCGCCGGTTCGGAAAATGCCCAAGGGCCCAGGGCTTCGGTCAGTCGCCCGCCGAAGGCGGCCCCGGTCAGGGCGAAGCCGAGCCTAAGCCCGGCAAGCCCGAAGAATTTCCCATAGGACTTGAGAACGATCAGCCCGTCCGCCCGACAGTGAGACGACAGGCTTAAGCCCGGCGTCATGTCGGCAAAGGCTTCGTCGACCACCAAGCAGCCACCCGTCGTCGCCAAACGCCGGTGAAGGTCCAGCAGGGTTTCAGGGGCATGGCGTCGGCCGTCGGGGTTGTTGGGATTGACGGCAACGACCACGTCGAAGCTGCCGTCCGCCTGTTCCAGATCGGCGATTTCGCTGACCGTGTGCCCGCATGACCGCCAGCTTCTCGCATGTTCGGCGTAGGTGGGGCCGACGACGGCGACGCGCGACGGCCCCCGAAGCCTTGGCAGCCATTGGATCAACGCCTGGGTGCCGGGGGCGGCGACGATGTTGTCGGGGCTAGGTGCGCCGTAATAGTCCATGGCGGCTTGGCGCAAGTCATCGATGGATTTTTTCAGAGGCAGACGGGAATAGGCTTGTGCGTCGATGTCGCCGATGGGATAGGGATTGGGGTTGATGCCGGTCGACAGGTCAAGCCAGCCTTGCGGATGGGGGCCGTATTGGGCTTCGGCCCGGGAAATGTCACCGCCGTGGGGAATTGCCGCCGTTTCCGGTTTCGCGTGAGCGTCCATGACCGTTCAAGCCGTTTTAAATATTTCCCAGACAATATTTTCCAGGCGGGCCATTTTCACGGCCCGCACCCTGGAAAAAAAGAAAAATATCCTTAAATCCGGCCCAGGGTGATAAAAAGGGTGATAAAATCGCCGCAACTGCCGCAATTCCCGGGGGAGGGATGGAGCCTAAGCGAAATTTAGAGCACGATTTTCTGGAGCTCAGCGCCGCCGATAAGGCCGACCATACGTTCTTAGGGACGATGCGGCTGTCTGGGCGGGCCAATCTTTTCCTGATTTCGGGGCTGGTCGCCATTGTCCTTTTCGCCGGGATAATGCTGTTTGCCGACCACCGGCTCCAATCCGCTCTCGATGCCGCCGCCGCCGCCGAACGGATGGCGGCCCAAGTGCAATTGGTGGAAAAGGGCATCGCCCATGCCCGCGGCGAGGAAAAAACCTTCGTCTTGAAAAAAGACCCGGCCATCGCCGTCTCTTTCCGGATCAATATCGAGGCGGTGATCGAGGCGCTGGATAAGCTTTCCCGGATGCCGGAAAGCGTCACGCTTAGGCGCGCCATGGCCACCATCCGCGACGGTCTCGCCCAATACGATCAACAGTTTTCGAAATTGGTGGCGGCGGAAAAAGAACTGGGTCTGGTCGACGGCTCGGGGTTAAGCCGTCAGTTGCAACTGGCGACGGAGGAACTGCAGGCGAAATTTTCGACCGCCGGCTTCGCCAATCTTGCCGGACAGGTCGCGCGCATCAACCAGGAAGGCCAGGAAACGCTGCTCAGCGGCTACAAACGGGGTGTCGGCGAAATCCAGAAACGCTACCAGACGCTCGTTATCTTCCTCAATGAAACAAAAATTCCGGCCAACAAGAAAAAAGCCCTTCAGGATTTGCTGAAAAAACACGAAACCTACATGCTGGCGATGATCAATTCCCGCTTCGCCTTCGAAGAAGATGCCCGGCGGTTCGACGATATCGTCACCTATTTGTCGCCCAGCATCAACGCCATGTCCGGGTATGCCGACAAGGCCTATGGGTTGGCCACCGAAGCGCTTGGCGAAGAACGGAAATTTATCCGCTGGACGGTGGGCGCCGGCAGCGCCGCCGTTTTGGTGATGCTGATTTTGATCGGCCAGATGTTGCTGCGCTCCGTCATCGGCCCGGTCCGTGTGTTGGCCCATGTCGCCGGGCGGCTCGCCGACGGCGATAAGGCCGTTACCGTTCCGGGTCGCGGCAATTCGGATTCCACGGGCGCCATCGCCCGGGCGCTGGATAGGTGGGTGGAGAGCCTGTCTGACCTGGACGGCCTTCGCCAAGAACTGAGCCACACCAAAACGAAGCTGGAACAGACCCTGGCCGAGGCCGAAAAGGATGCTCTTGCCGCCGCCCAAGCGGCGCGCCAGGCGCTGTTGTCGGACGACCGGGAAGACGACATCGTCGCCGATCCCGGGCGCAGGGGTTTGCCCCCCATGCCCTCTATGCCCAGGGGTAGGGCCAGCCTGGAAGGGGAGGCGGTCATTTCCGGCGGTCCCCTGTCCTCGGTCAGCCGCCAACTCACCAGCTTCAGCGAATATGTGACGGCGGCGGCCAACGACGTAGAGCGGACCGAGGCCTTGATGAAGGGGTTGCAAGACGCGCATGGCCAGATCGAGGAAATGGGATCCCTGGTGACGGCGATCCGCGATCAGACCAATTTGCTGGCGTTCCGCACATCGCCCAAGGAAGAAGGCCCGGACAACTTGGTTATCCTGTCCGGCGAGGATCAGGAACCGATTGAGAGTTCAAAATTTCCAGACGCCGATATGGCGAAGCGCTTCGACGCCATCAGGGAGGCCACCGACCGCGCCGAGCGCACGACCCATGCCGTGCGCAACACCGTCGCCGACGTTACCCGCATGGCCCAAGACATCGCCGCCACCGCTTCGGCCCAGGCCCTGGAAGCGACAAGCAAGCTTTTGTCGCAGTCCGAATATCTGCAAAATATGCTGGATGACGTGATCTCAAAAATCCGCCCTGATATTCCCGGCAACGCGCCCAAACAAAAAGCCGAAGACGAGAAGCCCGCCCGGAAAGAAAAAACGCCGCCGAAGAAGGCTTAATCGCCGCGCTTCAGCGCAGCGATGCCCAAAAAAACCAAGGGCCGGACGTTTTAAGGTCCGGCCCCCGGCTTTGTTTTTATCCAGCTTTATTCTAGAACGTCGAAAGTTCAGTCGATCGCAATCGTCTCGGGATTGTAGTCAGGCAAACGGACTTCTTCGTTGCTGACGGTCGAGCCCTGGTCCGCGGTCTCCATGAGCCTCTGTTCGACGTCATTGGCGGTTTCGTCTGCGAAGGCGGCGCCACCGGCGAGACCGAGAGCGGCAACCATGGCGAGGGCTGAGAAAGTGTTGCGAATAAACATGATGTATTCTCCTTAGTTTCAATTCATCCGAACCATTCGGATATCTTGGGGAGAATCCTATCGCCCTTCGTTCAAGCGGTCACTTAAAGCCGGCTCAACAGGCCGTGCTTGGAAAGAGAGCTTGTTTGCCAAGTGCTTAGGGTAATTTTTTTGATAAAAATACCCGCAAATAAAATGCAGAAAGAAAAATCTCTCACGGGCCGTTCACGGGAATTTCATCAAAAAACTGCTAATATAATCACACACCCGTGATGCCGCCCTTGTGATTGCGTGGGATATAAACATCTCAATCCTGCGTCCCGGTGCTTTCCTCAGGTTTTTAAAAATGACGAACGAAAAACAGATTCTTGTTGTCGACGACGACGACCTTTTTCGCCAAACCTTGACCAAGCGGATGCGGCTCAATGAAGAGTTCGCCTTGACCGAGGCGACGACGGGAACCGACGCCTTGGACAAGGCCGTGAGCGCTAAATTCGATGTCATTATTTTGGACGTCGGCTTGCCGGATATGGACGGTCGCGAGATTTGCCGGCTGATGCGCCAAAAAGGCGTGCGTGCGCCGATCATCATGTTGACCGGCGCCGACACCGATGCCGACGCCATTCTGGGATTGGATGCCGGTGCCGATGATTATGTGACCAAGCCGTTCAAAATTGAAGTGCTGCTGGCCCGCATTCGCTCGTTAATTCGTTAATCGCCGCGCCTCAGCGCCGCCACGCCGGGCAGCTCCCGGCCTTCCAGCCATTCCAGGAAGGCGCCGCCGGCGGTTGATACGTAACTGAACTTATCTTGGACACCGGCATTGGCGAGCGCCGCCACCGTGTCGCCGCCGCCGGCGACGCTGAGTAACTGTTTGTCCCCCGTCAGGGCGGCGGCCTCGCGGGCCACCGCGTTGGTGGCGGTATCGAAGGGCTTGGTTTCGAACGCCCCCAGCGGCCCGTTCCAGACCAGCGTCTTGCATCCCTTTAACCGCCCCATCAAATCGGCGATGGACGCCGGGCCGACGTCGAGGATCATAGCGTCGGGCGGCACGGCATCGAGCAAGACCGTTTGCGTTTCGACGCCTTCTGCGAATTCCTTGGCGACGACGGCGTCGATGGGCAGCACCACCTCGCAGCCGGCGGCCACGGCCTTGGACATAATGTCGGTGGCGGCATCGGCCATGTCGGTTTCGCATAATGATTTTCCGACGTCGATGCCTTGCGCGTGCAGGAAGGTGTTGGCCATGCCGCCGCCGATGATCAAGACATCGACCTTGCTGACCAGATGGCCCAAGACCGTCATCTTGGTCGAAATCTTGGCGCCGCCGACCAGGGCGGCGACGGGATGCACCGGGTTATCCAAGGCGCTCGACAGCGCGTCGAGTTCCGCCTGCATCAAGCGCCCGGCGGCAGACGGTAAAAGTTTGGCGATGGCTTCGGTCGAGGCATGGGCGCGATGGGCGCAGGAAAAGGCGTCGTTGACGTAAAGATGCCCCAGTTCCGCCAGCTTGCCGGCGAATTCGGCGTCGTTGGTTTCTTCCTGCCCGTGGAAGCGCAGGTTCTCCAACAACGCGACGCCGCCCCCGGAGACCGCCTCGGCGGCGCTTTCGGCTTCGGGCCCGATACAGTCGCCGGCGAAGATGACGTCTGTTCCCAACGCTTCTCCCAGCGCCCGGGCAACCGGTTCCAACGTCAACTCCCGGACTCTCTCGCCCTTGGGGCGGCCGAAATGCGACATGACGATGACCCCGGCGCCGGCCGCCAGTAATTCCTTGATCGTCGGCAGTGACCGATCGATGCGCGTCATGTCGGTGATGCGCCCGTCCCGCATCGGCACGTTAAGGTCACATCGGACCAAAACCCGTTTCCCTTGAACGTCCAGATCGTCGATTGTCTTGAAGTCGCTCATCAAGCCCCCACTTTTTTATTGTTTGAGGTTTCGCCGAAAGTATCCTTACCAAACGGCGAAGGAAAGACCTGTTCGGGTGGGGGAGGACGCTCCGAACGGGTGGGGGGCTCAACGGGCCTTTTTTTCAAGGGCATCGTTCGGGCGAGATCACCAGGCGACGACAAGGACGGCGGCGACGGCGACCGCGGTCGATAGCGCCAGGCGCAGGAATCCCGCCGGTGGAACATCTTCGGCAACGGTTTCCTCATTGCCGGCCTCAATAAATCTTGCCGGGTTTTCCTTGCGGCCCGTCCACATGGCGCGGATGAGATTGTCCTTGGTTGTATACGAAACGAATAAAACGCCGGCGACGTGAAAGGCAACCAGACTCCATAAGACGGCGTTCAAGCTTTCGTGCACTTCGCTCATCGCATCGGCAAGCCAGGCCCCGACAAAGTGCGCCAGCGGCCCCTTCTCCCCCTCGTCCCCGGCGAAAAGCCCAGTTGCGATCAGCAGCGCCAGCACCGCCAGCAGGGCGACGATCATCCAGCCCCCGGCGGGGGTGTGGCCAACGAAGCGAGACGGAGAAAACCGCAACATCGCCTTCGTATGGTCGCGGACCACGGGCCAGGGGCGCACGAAATCGGTAAACCGGGCATGGCGTGTGCCGATCACCCCCCAGGCGAGACGGAAAACGACCAAGCCTAAGACCCCGTAGCCGGCGGCCAGGTGAGTCCAAAACAGGGTTCCTTCGGCCTCGGCTGTTATCCATGCGAGCAACGCCAAGACCCCCAAGGTCCAGTGGAAGACGCGGGTCGGCATATCCCAAACCCGGATGGTTTCTTTTTCGATGCTCGATTTATCGGCCATGACGGCAAAATTAAAACAATATTTGGGCAAAAAAGAGGCGGCGGAGACCGACGCCGGCCCATGCGCTACTTGCTCAGTGCTTCGATGCGGGCGCGGGCGGCCTTGGCTTTTTCGGTTTCGCCCAAAACTTCGTAGGCCCGGGCCAGCCGCTGCCAGCCCGCCAGGTCGTCGGGGTTTTCCTTTAGTTTGTCGGCGAGGCGTTGAACCATGGAGCGGATCATCTTCGAGCGGTCGCCTTCAGACATTTTGCCAGCGTCGCGCACATCATCGGCGCTAGGGCCAGGTGCGCTTGAGGGCGCGCTTCTAGGCATGCTCTTAGGTAAGCTTTGCGGCGTGCTTTGGGGCCGGTTTCGTCCGAGGCCCCGTGTCAGCGACAGGGCCAAAACCTCGGCCGACGGCTGCACCGAACTTGGGCCTATGCCTAGGGCGGCGGTGGCGCGGCCGATTTGTTCATTGACGGCGTCAAGCCACGGCGCGTCCGTCGACGACAGCGCCCTGAGGTCGACCCAGGCCTGCAGCGCTTCCTTCACCTGTCCGCGTTGCGCCATGCCCAACCCAAGATAATAACGCGCCTTGGGGCTGTAAGGATCGCTGGCCAGGATGTCCCGGAACAGGCCTTCGGCTTCCGTCGTCAACAGACCTTGCCCGGCGATGATCAAGGCTTCCGCGTAAGTGGCGACAATGGCGGGGTCGCGCTTCGAGGCAATCATGGCTCTCTTAAAAGCGCCCAGGGCTGCGTCGAACTCCTCGATGGTCAGATAGGTGCGGCCGAGCAGGACCAGGGCGTTGATGTCGTCGGGCTTTTCCCTGAGCTGGGCTTCAAGCCGCGCGGCCATCTGCATGACCTCGCTTTTGTTAAGCTTGCCTTTCCTGGCCGTGATTTCGGAACGGATGTTGCGCTCGGCGAACGGCTGGCCCGGAAGCTCGGGTGAGCCTAAGACAAGGTAGAGCCCGAACCCGGCAGCCGGCACGGCGGCGGCGATGACGCCGGCCAAGGCCAACGATCGGGGCCGCGCGGTTTCGCCCGCTTCACCGTCGCCGGCGGCGGCCAGCAGGCGGCGCTGAATTTCGATTTTGGCGGCGTCGGCTTGGCTGTCGTCGAGAAGCCCGCGTTCCAAGTCGCGTTCCAGTTCCAGGAGCTGGTCTTTGTAAACGGTGATGTCGAAGGCGCCGCGCCCCGGTGTTTCTGCAGATGCCTGAGTTTTCTTAGGTTTCAACAGTGGCCACAGCACCACCGCCAGCGTTGCCACGGTCATCAGGGCGGCGGCGACCCAAAGCCCGGTCATGCGTCGCCTTCTTTCAACAGCTCTTCGATGCGCCGCATTTCATCGGCACTCAAGGGTTTCGGTTTTTTTTGGCCGTCGCTCGTGGCTCCTCCGGGTTCCAATGCAGCTTCCAATTTCCGCCGCCGGAAAAAGGCAATGATCGCCCACAGCCCCAGCCCCGCGATCAACGCCGGGCCCAGCCACAACACCAGGGTCGATGCCCTGAACGGCGGCCTCAACAGCACAAAATCGCCGTAGCGCGAGACCACGTAATCCAACACCGCCTGGTCGCTGTCGCCGGCGGTTAGGCGTTCGCGAACGATGATGCGCAGGTCCTTCGCCAAGTCGGCATCGGAATCGTCGATCGATTGGTTCTGGCAGACCAGACAGCGCAGCCCCTTGGAAATCTCGCGCGCCCTTTTTTCCAGCACCGGGTCGGCCAGCACCTCGTCCGGGTTGACGGCCCAAGCGGGGGCCAGCCAAAGAAGCCCGAGGAGGGGGGCGAGAAGAAAAACGCCGGTTCTCATTGGCTGTACTTTTTGATAATGGGCAGCATTTCGAATTTCAAAATATCATCGGTGACCTGACCGACGCGTTTGTAGCGGATCGTCCCTTTGCCATCGACGATGAAGGTTTCGGGGATTCCGTAAACGCCCCAGTCGATGGTGGCGCGGCCTTTCGGGTCGGCGCCGATGTCGGTGTAGGGATCGCCCAGTTCCTTCAGCCACTTGATGGCGTCGTTGGGCTTGTCCTTGTAGTTGAGGCCATAGATCTTGGCGATCTTCATGGCGGCGAGGCGGGTGATGACGGCGTGTTCGGCCCGGCACGGCACGCACCACGAGGCGAACACGTTGACCACCGAAACCTTGCCGGCTTTTAGGTCGGCGGTGGAAATTCCCTTGTTGCGGCCGGGGCCGGTATAACCTTCGATGGGCGGCAGGGTGAATTCGGGGGCCTTCTTGTCGATCAACACCGACGGCAGGATCTTCGGGTCCTTGGTCAGGCCGATGGCGAAATAAATCGCCATGATGAAAAAAATCGTCAGCGGCAGGATATAGACAAGGCGGGTTTTCATAGGTTTTCCGATTATTCGCCGGCTGCCGGGACCATGGCCGGGCCGGTGCCGGAACGCCGCATCGGCGCACCGACGCGGTGGCGGCGGTCGGTCAGGCTCAGGGTGCCGCCGAAGACCATGAAAATCACGCCCCCCCACATCCAGCCGACCAGCGGGTTAAAGTATATACGCGTGACGTAGGCGCCGGTGTCGTCCTGATCGCCGATGACCGCGTAAAGATCGCCGAAAAAGGTCGTGTGGATGCCGGCTTCCGTGGTCGGGCGCTTGGATACGTTGTAGATGCGTTTTTCCGGGTTCAGCGTGACCACCGGTTTGGCGTCCTCAGTCACGCTAAAGGTGCCGGAAACGATGGAATAGTTGGGGCCTTTGCCCTGTTTGGCGCCCTCGAACTTGAAATCATAGCCGGCGACATTGACGGTTTCGCCGACTTTCATGGTCTGGATGCTTTCGGTTTTCCAGGCTCCGGCGCCGGTCATGCCGGCGATGGCGACGGCCATGCCGAAATGCGCGAACGTCATGCCCCAGGCGGCCCGGGGCGTGCGGCGCAGGCGGCTGAAACTTATCGCCAACGGTGCGCGGAACAGTTTCAGCCTTTCCGCCAGTTCAATCAGCGTGCCGACGCCCAGCCACGCCGCCAGCCCGCCGCCGACGATGCCGAGCACCGGCCCACCGGTCCGCAACCCCCAGACGAAGGCGATGACGGCGAAGGCGATGATGCCGGCTATCCATAATCGGTTGAGCGCCGGTTTCAGATCGGCGCGCTTCCACGACAATAAGGGGCCGACGGCCATGGCGGCGATCATCGGCACCATCAGCGGAATAAAGACGGCGTTGAAAAAGGGCGCGCCGACGGAAACTTTGCCGCCGCCAATGGCGTCCAACAGCAACGGATAAAGCGTCCCCAACAGAACCGCCGCCGCCGCCGTCGCCATCACCAGATTGTTGAACAACAGCGCCCCTTCGCGCGATATCGGCTGGAACACGCCGGTGCTTTTCAAGGCCGGGCCCCGCCACGCGAACAGCGCCAGCGAGCCGCCGATGACGACGACCAAAAGGCCTAAGATAAAGACGCCGCGGGCCGGGTCGGTGGCGAACGCGTGCACCGACGTGAGCACGCCCGAGCGCACCAGGAACGTCCCCAACAGGCTCAGCGAAAAGGTGACGATGGCGAGCAGGATGGTCCAGCCCTTCAGGGTGTCGCGCTTTTCGACGACGGTCGCCGAATGCAGCAACGCCGTTCCCGCCAGCCACGGCATGAAGGAGGCGTTTTCCACCGGGTCCCAGAACCACCAGCCGCCCCAGCCCAGTTCGTAATAGGCCCACCA
>JABMOY010000184.1 GCA_013203955.1 Rhodospirillales bacterium
CGTTGCGAACGTGGCGCTCTCCCAACTGAGCTACGGCCCCGGATCAAACGCCGGCATGGGTTTCCGCCGGCGGGCGGATATTGTGACTGGGGGCCCTGTCTGTCAAGGTTTGCCAAAGGTTTTCGAGGCTTGCCGGGGCTCCCCCTTTTCCTTGCGCCGGAACGGCTCCCTGGCTAGGCTTCAGGCCATTATTAAATTTTGAAGCGGTCGCCCTTTCTCATGTCCAATCCCTTCCTCTGGCTCATATTCCAGGTCATCGACCTTTATATGTGGATCATCATCATCAACATTGTCTTCAGTTGGCTGGTGGCTTTTAACGTCTTCAATTCTTCAAACCGGTTCGTTTACATGATCGGCGACTTCACTCACCGCGCCACCGAACCGGCGCTCAGCCGGATCAGGCGCTACATGCCGGACTTGGGCAATTTCGATATTGCGCCGGTGGTTTTGATTCTCCTCCTTATCTTCCTCCAGCGTTTTATTCTCTGGGGCTATCAACAGATTGGATAAAAAGACTCCTTTTGCCGCCGTCTCCGGTGGCATAACCCTGGATGTGCGATTAACGCCGAAGGCCACCCACGATCGTATCGGCCCCTTGGCCGCTGACGCGGACGGGAACGTTGTCCTCAAGGTCGCGGTGACGGCGCCGCCCGAAGACGGCAAGGCCAACAAGGCGTTGATCAAGCTGCTGGCTAAATCGTGGCGTTTGCCGAAAGGCGCCATAACGGTCAAGAAGGGTGCGAAGGACCGACGCAAGACGCTGTTCATCGAAGGCGCAACAGAGAAATTCATTGAAGGGCTAAAGGTAGGTTTATGAGCGAAGCAAAAATTATCGACGGCAAGGCTTTCGCCGCCGGACTCCGGGAAAAAATTGCTGTCGAGGTCGCGGCCATGAAAAAAGATCACGGGCTAACGCCGGGCTTGACGGTGGTGCTGGTCGGTGAAGACCCGGCGAGCCAGGTCTACGTCCGCTCCAAGGGCAAACAGACTGAGGAAGCGGGCATGGAATCGACGACCCATCGCCTGCCCGCCGAGACGTCGGAGGAAGAACTCCTGAACTTAATCGAAAAACTGAATGCCGATAAAACCGTCAACGGCATCCTGGTTCAGCTTCCTCTCCCCGATCAGATCGACGAGGCTAAGGTTATCTCCTCCATCAACCCCGACAAGGACGTGGACGGCTTTCACGTGACCAACGTCGGGCGGCTGTGGGTCGGGCTGGAAGCGCCGGTGCCGTGCACGCCATATGGCTGCTTGCTGATGCTGAAAGACACCTTGGGCGATTTAACGGGCAAACGCGCCCTTATCCTCGGGCGCTCGAACATCGTCGGCAAGCCGATGGCGTCGCTGTTGCTGGCGGAAAGCTGCACCGTTTCCATCGCCCATTCGAGGACAGAGGATCTGCCCGAACGCTGCCGCGAGGCCGATATCCTGGTCGCCGCCGTCGGTCGCCCGGAAATGGTGCGTGGCGATTGGATCAAGCCGGGCGCTACCGTTATCGATGTCGGCATCAACCGCGTTGATGCGCCCGAAAAAGGCGAAGGAAAGACAAGACTGGTCGGGGACGTTAATTTTGAAGAAGCCAGCAAGGTCGCCGGCGCCATTACGCCCGTACCGGGGGGCGTCGGGCCAATGACCATCGCGTGTTTGCTCCGCAATACGGTGATCGCAACGGCGCGCCAGAACGGGCTTCCCGATCCTGATCTTTAGCCGATAACGCCACGGCCATTGAGACTCCTTCCCGGGAGTGATAGAAGCCCCGCCATGAGCGAACGCATCATTCCCGTGCCGTGCCCCAATTGCGGCGAGGCCCAGAACATGAACCCCGGCGGCTTCGATCCCGAAGCCGACCCCTTCGGGCCGGTGACTTGCATGGTTTGCGGCCATAAATTCTCTAAAGACGAATACATGACCGGGCTGAAAACCCGTCTGTCGGAACGGGAAAACCAACAATGAGCCAAGACCTCGCCCATATCCGCAATTTCGCCATTATCGCCCACATCGACCACGGAAAATCGACCCTGGCCGACCGCATGATCCAAATTTGCGGCGGCCTTACCGACCGCGAAATGAAGGAGCAGGTCCTCGATTCCATGGACCTGGAACGCGAGCGCGGCATTACCATCAAGGCGCAGACGGTAAGGCTCGATTACAAAGCCAAGTCGGGCGAGACCTATCAGCTCAACCTTATGGACACGCCGGGCCATGTGGACTTCACTTATGAAGTCAGCCGTTCGCTGTCGGCGTGCGAGGGGTCGTTGCTGCTGGTCGACGCCACCCAAGGCGTCGAGGCGCAGACCCTGGCTAATGCGTACCTCGCCATCGGCGCCGATCATGAACTGGTGCCGGTTATCAACAAGATCGACTTAGGCGCGGCTGAGCCCGAGCGCGTCAAGGAACAGATTGCCGAGGTCGTCGGCCTCGACACATCGGGCGCCGTGGAAATTTCCGCCAAGACCGGACAGGGCGTCGAAGATGTCCTGGAGGCTTTGATCGAATGCTTGCCCGCGCCGACCGGCGATGCGGCGGCGAGGTTGAAGGCGCTTCTGGTCGACAGCTGGTACGACTCTTATCTTGGCGTGATGATCCTGGTCCGCATCAAGGACGGGGTGTTGAAGAAAGGCATGAAGATCCGGATGATGGCGTCCGGCACGGCCTATCAGGTCGAACAGGTCGGCTACTTTACGCCGAAGCCGGTGCAGCTCTCCGAATTAGGCCCCGGCGAAATCGGTTTCATCACCGCCGCCATCAAGACCGTCGCCGACACCAAGATCGGCGATACCATCACCGATGACAAAAATCCCGCGGCTGAGGCATTGCCGGGGTTCAAGCCGTCGGTGCCGGTGGTCTTCTGCGGCTTATTTCCCGTCGATACCGGCCAGTTCGAGGACTTGCGCGACAGCTTGGCGAAACTGCGCCTCAATGATGCGTCCTTCCACTACGAGGCCGAGTCGTCCGCCGCCCTTGGCCTCGGGTTCCGCTGCGGTTTTTTAGGCCTTTTGCATCTCGAGATCATCCAGCAGCGCCTGGAAAGAGAGTTTGATCTGGACCTGATCACGACGGCGCCGAGCGTCGTTTACCGCATTCACACATCCAAGGGCGCCATGATGGAGCTCCACAACCCCGTCGACATGCCGGACCCGACGCAGATCGTGCGTATCGAGGAGCCGTGGATCAGCACCACCATTATCGTGCCCGACGAATATTTAGGGGCCGTGCTGACGCTGTGTACCGATCGCCGGGGCGAGCAGACGGAGCTGACCTACGTCGGCGCCCGCGCCATGGTCCGCTACCGGCTGCCGTTGAACGAAGTGGTGTTCGATTTCTACGACCGGTTGAAATCGGTGTCCCGCGGTTACGCCAGCTTCGATTACGAACTGGCGGGATACCAGGAGGGCAACCTGGTCAGGGTATCGATCCTGGTCAATTCGGAACCGGTGGACGCACTTTCGTTTGTCGTTCATGACAGCCATTCGGTGAGTCGCGGCCGCGCCATCTGCGAGAAGCTGAAGGGCTTGGTGCCGAAACAACTTTTCAAGATCGCCATCCAGGCCGCCATCGGCGGCAAGGTCATCGCCCGGACAACGGTCAGCGCCATGCGCAAGGACGTCACCGCAAAATGTTATGGCGGCGATGTTTCGCGTAAACGAAAACTTCTCGACAAGCAGAAGAAGGGCAAGAAAAAGATGCGCCAGTTCGGCAACGTCGAAATCCCGCAAAGCGCGTTCCTGGCGGCGCTCAAATCCGACGAATAAGTATCATCGCTCCTCCTCTTCCCCCGGCTCTCCCCCCGGCTCTTCCCCCGGTTCTTCCCCCGGGCCGTTGATATCGTCAGGCTCGAAATCGCTCAAACCAAGCTCCTCGTCCAAGGGATGAATGCCGCCTTCCGATTCGATCATGTCGTGGCTTGAATGGTCCGGGGCTTGGTCGTCTTCGCCGTCGGTGTAACCGGCCTCTTTGGCTTCGCGCACCAGTTGGTCATAAAGCAAAAACGTTTCTTCCTGTCTTTTCAAATCTTCCTGCTGGGCGGCGGTCATCTTTCTGTAGGGACGGCAGCGCCATGTCAAAAGCACGCCCGGAAAAGCGAAAAGCAACCAAGCCGGCAGCGCCAGCAGGGTCCCCGTCAACAAACCCCAGAGCGCCGGCGAAATTTTCTCGACCTGGATTTGGGCGACGATCAGGCTTCCCGGTTTGGCCGCGTACCAAAGGTCATAGGCCGAAATAACAAACCCGTCGTTGCCGGGGAGCGCGCGGGGAATGGATTCCCCCGCCGCCGCGGCAAAAGCCAGGATCACCAAAACCCAGCCTAAGAAAAATAATATCCGCATTACCCCTTACCCTTACCCGCCGTCGACGGCGAAGGCGGCGATCTTTTCCGCATCGAGCCGGGGCCTAAACCCCGGCGCCAAGACCAGCGCCCCCCCTTCGACCCTCAAGGGGTCTTTGAAGATACCGCTTGCGGGCCTGAGAAACCCGTTGAACTCGCCGGCGTTGTTGATGGCCAAGCCGGCGACGCAGGCTTCCATCCAGCACGAAATATCCGCCGCCACGCCGTTGCCCAGGACCGGTTCCATGCCCAAGGCGCGGATGCGCTCTAAGCCCTGCAACAAGCGCTCGACTCCGCCCATTTTAAAAAGTTTAAGTTTAATAAATTTGGCGATGCCGAGGTCGGCGGCGCGCTCGATATCTTCGATCCCGAAAATCGATTCGTCCAGCATCATCGGCACTCTTGAAACGATGGCGACATCCCGGGCGGCGTCCCAGTCAGCGGCCGGACAGGGCTGCTCGAAAAGCTCGATCCCTTGCGGCTCGATCTCGGTGACGAAGCGTTTTGCTTCGTCGACCGAATATCCCTGGTTGCCGTCGATGCGAAGCCGCGCCCGCCCGCCAACACAGCCTTGGATGAGGCCTACGCGCTCGAGGTCGCTTTCCAGGTCGAACCCGACCTTGACCTTCAAGGTCCCATAGCCCTGGTTTAAAAGTCTCTCGATCTCGGCGGGGAGGGCGGCGTCATCGGTGGTGTTGACGGCGCCCAACAACGCCACCCGAATTTCGCCTTCGGGATTTAAGATGTCGTTTCCTTCCAGCATTTCGATGGCCGCAACGTAGGCGCTGACGGCAAAAGATTGGGCATCGAGCGATTTTAATAGTTCCGCTTTTGCCGCCTCGGTCGTCAGCCCGGACAGGTTCACCGTCATTTCCTTAACGAACCTCCAGGCGCCTTCGACGCTGCCGCCGCCGTAAGCCGGCAACAGGGTCGCTTCGCCGAAACCGCTACGACCGTCATCATCCCGAATCTCGATGACGATGGTGTCGAAATGGGTGACGTCGCCGAAAGCCAAGTGGTAGGGCTGTTTAAGCGGAATGTTCAGCAAATGCGTTTTGATGTCACGGAGCATCATCTGACAATCCTAATTAAGAAATCCCAGCCATTGCCACCACAGGAAATTCATCGGCAACAAAACGGCCACGGCGATTAAAGCCAGCGGCAGGGTCAGGCGCATGCCGTCGGCGATGGAAACGCCGCCCATCCGGATGCCGATCAGAAGCGGCGCGCTTTGATAAGGGAAGAACACCGTCGAAAAACCGTTGACCAGCATCATCAAAACCGTAACCAGCGGCAGGCCGGAGGCTTCGGCGACTTCGCCGGCGAACGGCGCCAGCACGGCGATGGTGCCGGGCAGCGTCGCGAACAGGCAGATCACAATGCTGATCCCGGAAAAAACGCCATAGGCGTAAACCGTGTTCCCCGGGGCGAAGTGGGTCAGGGTCAAAAGCGCATCGGCGATCAAGGCGCCCGCCCCCGACGTCGCCGCGACGTTGCCGACGGCCAAGACGGCGGCGACGAAAAACAGCGTCTGGAAGCTGGTGTCTTTACGAAAATCACTAGGCCCGATCACGCCCAGCCCCGGCGCCAGACAAATAATAGCCGTGACGATGGCCACCCACCCGGGCGCGATGCCGTGGATAAAGTCGGTGGCCCACACCGTAAGTGTGAGGCCGACGATGATCGCGAGCCTGAGACCTTCGGTGCTTAAACGCGGCGCCGCGTCGCCTTTGGAGCCGGGATGGGGGATTTTTTCGCCGAAGAAAAAGCAGATCAAGGCGACCAAAATGATGCCTTTGAGAGCACCGGTAATCGGGAAATTCATGAGCAGATAAAGCCCATAGGTGATCTTGATGTCGTAAAGCCCGTCGGCGACGCCGGCGAGGACGACGTTAGGCAGGTTGGCCGGCAAAATCGTCAACGGCACGAAGAAGCTTCCGAAGGTCACGGCCAGGACCATGCCGGTCCGGCCCTTCGATCCTTTTTCGAAACCCAATTGGTCGGCCAGCCCAAAGGCGATCGGCATCAAGATGATGATGCGCGCGATGGCCGCCGGGATCAGGAAGGCCAAGATGACGGCGCCGAAAACAATGCCCGATATTAATTGCGGATAGGATTTGTTCAGCCGACTGACGAAGGCGTGCGCCAGGAACCGCCCGAGCCCGGTGCGATTGGCGGCCATGCCGATGACGACGCCGCCGGCGATCAGCCAAAAGGCGCTGGACCTAAAGCCGGAAAACACGACATCCGCAGGCGCGATGGCGAAGACCAACGCCAGAACAAAAAAGATCAAGGACGTGTAATATTCGGGCAGGCCCCCCGTCGCCCATAGCCCGACCGTGAACACGGTCAGCGCCAGCGCCGGCAGAACCTTTGCCCCGGTTTCCGGCGGCACCGGCAAAAACAACACCAGCCCCGCCGCCACCGAAACCAACAAAATGAACAGAAGGTTTTGGCGTGTCACCGGGCGCTCACTTTTGGCGAGGGTTTGAAATTATGTGTCATTGCCGGGATCGGGCTTCAAGCCGACGGCTTCGATTCCGGCGATGGCGCAGGCTTCGTCGTTGCCCGAATTGTCGCCGCTGATGCCGGCAGCGCCGATGATATTGCCGCTTTCGGGGTCGAGGATTAAGACGCCCCCCGGCACCGGCACCACGCGCCCGCCTGATGCGGCGGCGACGGCGGCCAGGAACTGCGGGTTTTTATCTTTCAAGGCGCGCGACCCGAGCCCGAAGCCGAGCGCGCCGTAAGCTTTGCCGATGGCGATCTCGGGCCTGAGGATGCCGCTGTTATCCTGGCGCTTGAAGGCGACCAAATGGCCGCCGGCATCGAGCACGGCGACGCTCAGCGGGTTGCAATCGGTTTCCCGGCCTTTGTCGATGGCCGCGTCGACGATGGCGGCGGCCTGGTCCAGGGTCAGTTTTGTCATGGCGTTTGATCCTCGGTTTATCTGAATAAAGGGATTATCACCACAGAGCGCCGAGAGACCACAGAGAAAAAGAATTGGAACCACTAAGGCACGAAGACGCGTTTAAAAAATTTCTTTTCCTTTGCTTTGAGTCTTTGTGGTTCATTTTTCCTTATTTTCTGATGTCATCATCGGTTCATCATTCAGTCATCATCCAGTCATCATCCGATCATCATTCTGTCATCATCCGATCATCATTCTGTCATCATCCGATCATCATCGGATCATCATTTAGTCATCATCGTGTCATCATTTTTTGGGCCCTGAACCACCATATGCCATTGATTTCAAACGATTCAGCCCTGAAAAGAGGGCCAAAATGTCATCATTTGTCATGATGTCGCCGAAAACCGGCGGCAAACGACGTAAAGCGTAGGGCATTTTCGCGGGCGTCGACTGCTTCATGATCTATAATTCCTAATCCAATTATGAATAGGTATTAGATCATATATTCCCGGGCCTGTCAAGAACAATTAAAGAACATTTAGCCTTGGCGTTTTGCCATTTGCACGGTGGTTTCCAGACGGTTGAGAAAGGCCGAGCGGTCGGATTTGGCGAACGGTTTCGGCCCGCCGGTAATCTCGCCGCTTTCGCGCAGGTCCTGCATCAACTCGCGGTTGGCCAGCGCCATGCCGATGCTGTCTTCCGTAAACGCATCGCCGTTGGCCTTGATGGCAAATGCACCGCGCTCCAAACACCTGGCCGCCAGCGGGATGTCGTTGGTGATGCAGATGTCGAATTTTTGAATGTGGGTGGCGATCCAATCGTCGGCGGCGTCGGCGCCTTGGCTGACAACGACCAGTTCGACCATGGGGTTTTGGCTGGGGCGGATACCGCCGTCACAGACCATATAGATTTTCAAATTGTGACGGGTGGCGACCTGCTCGGCCTCGTCTTTGACCGGACAGGCGTCTGCGTCGATGTAAATTTCAACCATGAAGGCTTTGGCCTGAGTGATTCACGTTTTCAACCGCCGAACGGTTAACGGCTCATCGCGGCCCTTAACCTGGATTGTTTCCGTCGGCCCAAAATCGTCGTCGGCCAAAGCGGCATCGACGACAATTTCACCGGCCATGGCGGCGGAGCAGAGGCGCGCCGAGATGTTTACCGCATCCCCGATCACCGTAAAATCACGGCGATTTTCCGGTCCAATAGCGCCCGAGATGACCTCGCCGCGAAACACCCCTATCCCGACCCCTCGGGGAAAATTGCCGTGACCCACGGCAGCAATAATTTCGCGTGCCGCGGCGACCCCCCGATCGCCGCCGTCCTCGCCATCAAAGCGGGCAAGGACGGCGTCACCAATCATCTTGTCGACATCGCCGCCGCACCGAGTTACCGCCTCTACCTGCAGTGCCATGAGTTGATTGAGAAAACCGACCACCGCCTCCGGAGAGTTTTTCTCAGCGAAGCTGGTAAAGCTGCGGATGTCGGAAAATAAGAGCGTTGTGGTGATTTTGCGGGATTCGATGCCGCCGGTCGAATCCGCGCTCTTGGCGGCGTTCACGGCGGTCGTCGAAACGAATGTCTCAATCCGCCGCCGAAGGTCGTTAAGGGCGTGGGTGCGCACATCGATGTCGTCCTGGGCGCGATTGACGAGCCGGCTCAATGCGAAAGCAAAAACCAGCAGCATCACCCCCGGGACAGCCATGGTTGGTATTGCCGCCTTGGTCAGGATGGCGTTCAGGTAGCCCACCGGCTCATACAACTCGAAGACCGTGCGGAGTTTCCCGGCATCGTCGAACACCGGTACGTACAATTCGTATTGGCGGGTGCCGTCGGCAAGGGTCTTAGGCACCACTTCCGAATTGGAGTGCTCGATAACGCTGCGAAGCGCGGCGCCGTTCTCCAGAGTCCCGATTTCGTCGGCATGGGTGGCAAACAGCACCTTGCGGCCCAGGTCATAAACCTTGAGTTCAGCCAGATTCTGCTCACGCACTTCGTTGGTAAAAGCGGAAACCAGTGCTTCGGCGGAGGACTGTAGATCAGCAAGCGTGCGTCCCGCCATCAACTGATTCCAGGATTCGGGCGATTGGGCGGCGACGGCCCTGGCAATGGTCTGGGCGCGGCGCTGCGCCAGTTCCAGATAAATGGACTCGGTTACATTCTTGGCCGTAAACCCAATCAAAAGCAGGAACACGCCAATAAAGCCCAGGAACGCCGGAACAAACCGCCGCATGAACAGTCTTTTCAATGGAAAGGGGTGTTCGGAAGGCAGTGTTTCAGGAGTGGGTTCGGTCACCATGGCCTCAGACCTACAACTCGGCAAACGAAAACGGCACCAGGCCGCGATAGGTATCGTTGACGGAAATGCGGCGGTTCAAGGGCGGGAAGGCGCGCTGGTTACAATCGACGCGCTCGCATAAGCGGCAATTGACGCCGATCGGGGCGATGCTCATGGTATCGGTCAGATCGAGGCCGTCGGCAAAAACCAACCGCTTGGCGTGCTTAACCTCACAGCCCATGCCGATGGCAAGCTGTTGTTCGGGGATGTGAAAACCGCCGCTTGACCCGGTGACGGTGCGCGATATGGAAAAATATGTGGTGCCGTCTTCCATCTGGACGACTTGGGTGACGACTTTCCCGGGCGTGCGAAAAGCTTCATGGACATTCCAGCGCGGGCAGGTGCCGCCAAACCGCGCGAAGTGAAATCCGCTGGAGCTGAACCGCTTCGAAATATTGCCGGCGCGGTCAACGCGCAGGAAGAAAAAAGGCACCCCCCTGGACCCCGGTCGTTGCAGGGAGGTAAACCGGTGGCAGACTTGTTCGAAGCTGGCGCCAAAGCGGCGCGACAAGATTTCAATGTCGTAGCGCAGTTTTTCGGCGGCGTTGAGGAACTTCTCGTAAGGCATCATGACGGCGGCGGCAAAATAATTGGCAAGCCCCAACCGGCACAGTTGCGTCGCCTCGTCCCCGGTTATGCCGGCCTTGGCGATGATGCCGTCAATCAGGTCGCGGTGGGCCCTCAGCCCCGCCTGGAACGCTAACTGAAACGTCCGGCCGGGGTGGTCCAGCATTTCCGACAAAAACAGACGGCTGGAATGGCGGTCGTAGCGCCACAGCATATCGGGCATGGTATCGATCGGCATAACCTTGACGGTGATTCCATGGGCGGCCTTGAGGTGCCCCCGCAGCGCCGGGTCGAGGTCGTCCGTGCCATCGAGGGCGTCGGCCCAAAGCGTTTCCGCCGCCGTTTCCAGTTCGGGAAAATGGTTGGAATGTTCGTGGAAAAAATCCCGGGCCTCGTCGACCGGAAATTGGTTGGCGTCAAGATCGAGCGCGACCTCGCCGCCGGCCACCTGTTCGGAAATGCCGGCGGCATGGGTGATGGTTTCCCGGTAAGCCCGGTAAAGCGAGAACATGGCTTGCGCGGCGTCGGGGCTGGTCGCGACGATGTCGCCTAATTCGGTGTTGGATATTTTTAAGCCCTGGAATAAGGGATCGCTGAACACTTCTTTTAGGGACGCCGCGATGCGGGCGTCGTCTTCGCCGCTTATTTCCTTCAAATCGATGTCGTAGGACTCGTTCAGGCGCAGCAGCAGTTGCACGCTCAAGGGCCGTTGGTTGCCTTCGATCAGGTTCAAATAACTCGACGAAATGCCGAGGTCACCCGCCATCGCGGCCTGGGTCAAACCCAACTCGCGGCGCAGCCGGCGGATGCGTTTGCCGGAGAATAGCTTTTTGTGGCCTGCCGCCATGGTCGCTCCGATTAAAATATTTACAAAGTTTACAAAAAAACAGATTTGATCATATTTTACTAAACATAATTACCTTTTAATAACAATATCTTATTGCATTGCAAAAGTAAACAATAACTATTGTAGCATATTAATCTTCGGTAATGACGCTTGATAGGGAGTTCTCGAAAATGACCAACACGGTGCAAAAATTTAACGCCCTGGTGCCCGGCGCGCCTAAGGCCCGGTTTGATGGAATCAAAAGGGATTACACGCCCGAAGACGTCGAGCGCCTTCGCGGCTCGGTCACCGTCGCCCATACCCTGGCCGAACGGGGCGCCAACCGTTTGTGGGAATCGCTGAAGACCGAAGATTATGTGAATTCACTAGGCGCGATGACCGGCAATCAGGCGATGCAGATGGTGCGCGCCGGCCTCAAGGCGATTTATCTGTCCGGTTGGCAGGTCGCCGCCGACGCCAATTCCGCCGGCTCCATGTATCCCGATCAAAGCCTTTACCCGGCCAATTCGGGGCCGGAACTGTGCAAGCGCATCAACAATGCGTTGATGCGCGCCGACCAGATCGAACACGCCGAAGGCGGCGCCGAACTGGATTGGTTCGCGCCGATCGTCGCCGACGCCGAAGCCGGTTTCGGCGGGCCGTTGAATGCCTTCGAGATTATGAAGGCGTTCATCCAAGCCGGCGCCGCCGGTGTCCACTTCGAAGACCAGTTGGCGTCCGAGAAAAAATGCGGCCATTTGGGCGGCAAGGTGCTGATCCCGACGCAGCAGCACATCCGCACGCTGAACGCGGCGCGTCTGGCCGCCGATGTCAGTGGCGTGCCGACCCTTATCATTGCCCGCACCGACGCCGACAGCGCCAAGCTGATCACCAGCGACATCGATGATCGTGACAAGCCGTTCATCGAAAGCCAGGAACGCACGGCCGAAGGTTTTTACAATATTCGTCCCGGGCTCGAGAGCTGCATCGCCCGCGGTCTGGCTTATGCGCCTTATGTCGACATGCTGTGGTGGGAAACGTCGAAGCCGGACTTGGATGCCGCCCGCGTTTTCGCCGAAGCCATCCATGCGAAATATCCCGGCAAGATTCTCGCCTACAACTGTTCGCCGTCATTCAACTGGAAAGCCAATCTGGATGACTGGATCATTAAAAAGTTTCAGGAGGAATTGGGCGAGATGGGCTACAAGTTCCAGTTCGTCACCCTGGCCGGTTTTCATCAGCTCAACCACGGCATGTTCGAATTGTCCCGCAGTTACGTCGACCGGGGCATGCTGGGTTATGTGGAGCTGCAAAAAGCGGAATTCGCCAGCGAAGCCCACGGCTACACCGCCACCCGCCACCAGCGCGAAGTCGGCACCAGCTATTTCGACGCCGTCGCCTTGGCGCTGTCGGGCGGCGCGTCGTCGACCACGGCGATGGGCGAATCGACCGAAACCGCACAGTTTCATGACGGCGCGGAAGCCCCGGGGAATGCATCTGCGGCCGCCGAATAGGCCTTAAACGAGTAGCAACAGGAGTAATCCGATGGAGCAGACGATTATCAGGGAACTTGAGCCGAATCCTTCTCCCGTCTTGCCGGAAGAAGGCGAGACAGAGGCCTTCGATGAAGATCAAGACAGCAAACTTCGCATCATCACCAACAACCTGCACCGCCTGAACGATTCCATCGTGCAAGCGGTCGCCGCCGGGCTGACCGTCGAAATCAAACGGGCGTCGCGCTTCCACGGCGGCACCGGCAGTTGGGGCGATCAGATTTATCTGGCCGTCACGAAGGAGAGCTGAGGGGAATTGCAACGGTCTCCCTACGCCAAGGCTTCGGGAGACACTCCTTCGCCTAATCGGCTTCGGGTGGTAGGCCTTACGCCTTCGGCTCCAGGTGGCCCGCCAGCCGAAGCCTTGGCGAAGGCTGGCGGTGGACGCAGTCCGGGGCGAACCCGTCTCCGGTGAAATTCCCCGTTAAGCAGGGAATTTACAGGGAATTTTTTCGATTCCCGCCCTTATTTTGGCGAAGCCACCCTTGGAAACGCACGTATTGCGCGGCTTAAATGCTGAATTCCCTTGAGATGCCCCTAGATTTGTAGACGCCTTGCTTCCAAAATTACCAAGCAAGGCGTCTACAAATCTAGGGGCATCTCAATCCCGTCGCTTGATGCGACCACTAATTCCGCACGCGACTTCGCCGCTTCGCGGTTGGCCCACCATTAAAAACCCGGCCCTAAAAGCCGGGTTTTTCTGTGGTGCGGTCCCATCAATAATAAAGGAAATCAAGCGCGCCTTTGAGCCGCCCTTCCAGCCCCTGGCGGGTGGACCAATGTTCCATGGTGAGGTCGCCGGTGCGGAATTCGCGGTAAAGGCTGTTGCCCCGCAGATGAAACAGGGCCGAGGCGATGTTCGGCCTTGGCTTGAACCAGTCGGAAAACCTTTTCTTAAAAGACGCCATCGCGGCCCCACCCCCTCCTGCGTCAGCGCTATCACCTTCATAAATCTCGCCCGGTTCGCGCGGCGTGATCAGGATCAGGGCGGACTTGGTGTAATCCTGCGTTGTCTTGTTAGAGAAAAAATACTGCACGAGGGGAATATCCTGAAGGAACGGAACCCCATCGCGATTATTTTCGACCTCGCGTTCGCTCAACCCGCTCAGGATCAGGGTCTCCCCAAACTTCATCACCACATTGGCCTGAACCATCGTTTTTGAAATTTCGAGCTTCGAAGTGAAACCCGTGTAGGCCTCGTTTGGTGTCTTCAAGAACGTGCGCTCGGCCTCGACCGCCATTTGCACCTGACCCTTCTCAAGAAATGAGGGTGTCAGTTTCAACGAAACCCCAATTTCCTTATCTTCGACCTTGAATCCTGAACCATCCGATCCACCCGTCGGTATTTCCGCAGCGCTGAGGGTGACGCCGGAAAAGAAGCTCGATTCCTCTCCATTCTTGGCCGTCAGGGTCGGGCGGGCCAAAACCTCGGCCCGGTTGTCGTTGGCATTGGCAATGTTCAGCGAAAAGGTAATCGCCGGAATGCCGATTAGGCTGGTTAATGTCTTTTTGTTTGATGGCGACGCCCCGGTTTCCTGTACGCGCTTATAAGAAAGGGCGGACGTACTGTCGTCGCCAAACCGAAGTTGCAGGCCGTTCAGCAGATTGACGCCGCTTGACGTGGTGTAATCTTCCTCGGTGCGGATGATGGTCACATCCACCATGACCATTTTGTTTGCCGGATCGATCTCTTCTTCTGTGGGCGGTTCATCCGCTTGGGCAAGCTCCACATTTGACGGGGCCTCGGCCAGTTCGGCATGGAATTGCTGCCAGTCAGACACGCGCGCCCTGATCAGGCGTACGCGATCCGTATTTTTTTCAAGAACAGCAAGCCGCTTGAGACCGGAGACGGATGCGCCCGGATTGCCTACCGCCGCATGAACGATTGGCGTCGCGCGCAGAACACGCGCACTTTCGGGTTCCAACGCCTGCAGGCGGGACAAAGTGGCAACCGCCGTTTGCGGATCGCGTGCGTAATAAGATGCCGCCGTCATGTCGTAGAGCAGGTCCATATCCGTACTGCGGAACAACAAAGCCTCGGCAAAGCGGCCCTGCGCGAGGGCGTAATTGCGCTGATCCATATGCAGGAGACCCAATTGGTATTGGGCAATCCAGTTGGAGGGATCAAACTTGATGGCAAGCTTGTAGCCTTCCCGCGCCAGATCAAACCGGGATTCATCCCCACGCACCGCCTGCAGGTGATAGGCCATGCCCACCAACAAGTTGAGACCCGAATTGGTGGTATCCAGCGCCAGCGCCTGGTTGAGATGGCGAAGCGCCCCCTTGGCATTGCCTGCCTTCAGCGCATCCATCCCCTTTTCCGCCAAACGCACAGGTTCGCTTTCATAAGGGGCCGAAGCCAGCGACAATCCACCGTTCGAACTCAGGCTTGCCTGAGGCGCACACCCGCCCAGCACCAAAAGAGGGAACAGAACAATAACAAGCGCGGCAAAAACCCTCACCGATATTCGTGCCATTACCACCATTTCAGGTTTGCCGGTTTCAGTTTCTGCAACTGTGCGGCATCATATTGGCCAGAACACTCCAACAGAATTGGCACCCCGCCCCATTCGGGCTTGGCGTATTTTCTATCGTTGGGATGCTTCGGATGAATGGACGTCAGGCATAGACCGGATTTGCGGTTCTTGAGCTTGAAGGTTTTTTTGCTGTCGCCCACAATTTCCCACATGGGCGCCCATGAATCGTACCGGCACGGATTGAACCTAATTGGTGTGCCCGTATTCGTTTTTCCATCCTCAATATCCATACACATCCGGCTGTTGGCATTTTGCACGAACACATAGGGCCCTTCCCCGCTGTAGGCGATGGAATAGCCCATATCGAAACGCTTGGGATTGCACTCCGCCCACTTCGCCGTCGCACCCGGCAACAGGATTCCGGAAAGAAAGCACATATCTCTGCCCGCAACCTTGTCCTTGAACATCATCAGCGAATAAAATGGGAATTGGTTTTTTGTGTAGAATTGTTTCACGGAATCAGGTGCTGCTGCGACCTTCACCCACTCCACTTTTTCTTTTTTGGTTTCACCACAATCCATGAGCTTGAGAGGGGCACCGTTCTTATTGCCCTCGCTTCGGTAAAGGCACAGATTATCTAGGCTCATCAGTCGCCCGCCAAGAAAACGCCATTTCTGCGCGCGCTCTTTTCCATTACAGTTCTTTAGAGACACACCCGCCTTGGACCCGGACAGGCATCGCGTCGGGCCAACATTGCCTTTGCCACCCCTGATCAGGGTTTCGATGCTAACCTGCCCTGGATTTGACGTACCCCCCCCTAATGAAGTGACCTTGAAATGTTGGTTCGGGCTGCTCTGACATTGCCAAAGCACAACCTTATTCTTCCATTCGGTCAAACACCGCCCGTTGTTCCCATCGGCCGCGTAATAGAGCAGGTCATAGCCTGGGTTAAAGCAGTTTTGGGTCTGGGGGTTCCAATACTGATCCGGGCGGCAATGCGCCGGGCTCCAGATCATGCGATACTTAGCGGCCCTATCCAGGGCCTTCTTCCGCTTATCTTTTGCCGATTTCCCCTTCTTTTTACAGGAACCGGGATCCACCCAGCACTCCACCTTCTTATAAATCTTCCGCCCCTCCTTCATAGAGGTGGACGTCAGATCCACGGCTTTTTTATATGTTTTCCTGGCACTTTCCCCAGATTTCTTGGCTGTGTCCTCAACGGCTTTTCCTGCAGCTTTTGCGGCCGCCTCAGCGGCCTTGCCCGCGCTCTTCGCGCAATCGGAAGAATCAATAGCAAATGTCGTGTCCCAGCTGCTGCGGGATGTGGAAGACATCTCGTACTTCAACATTGGTGGAAAGCAGCCGTCACTACGTTTGAAGGTAAAGCCGTTCTTTCCAAATTCAATGTCCGCCTTGGTGACTTGCACGCCATCAATTTTTAAATCAGACCGGCCACGATAATGAGGCAACGCGCCAACCGAGGCGCTGAACGAGGTTTCCATATCGCCAAACTGGACCTTTCCAGCCGTGAAACCTTTTATTTTCATCTCATTTGTTATGCCATCAACGGCGCTGAAACCGATCGTTGTGCTACCCAGACTTCTCCCCATCACTTGAAGGGTCCCAGATACCTTAAATCCGGAACTTAGCAATTTTCCCGCCACGGAATCTTCATCCACATAGCCCTGCAGGTGGCTGTCATCCGCGTTACCCGGCGTTGCCAGGTAGATTTCCGGATTCTTGATGCCCATAGGCGGCAATTTGTCCAACTTCATTTCTTTCCAGAGATCGAGGCGCGGGGCACCCTTATTCAATCTGTGTCCGTCTCCCGTCATTATGGCCGTGGATGGGTTGGCCCATAGGACAAGTTCAGCATGCCTAGCCATGGCCTTAAGATCGATCAGGCCTTTGCCTTTCATATGGAATAGCCCCCCTGACGGCGCGCCATTTTGAAAGGTGATAACCAGCTTGGCGGGATTATATCTCATCTGGCCGACCTTAAATTTTGCAAACTCCATGCCCGCGCTGAGTTCCAGCCCATCTTCTCCCTGCTCAAAACCAACTTCGACCGTCGGATCCTCGATGGATAATTTTTTAAACTCAATCAGGTCGGGGATAATGACCGGGTCGGACACCTTGGCCTTCAGGGTAACACTCAGAGACCCTGAAAGCTTGGCTCCGGCACCCGAACGCTTAACTGCAAAACTTAATTCGGTATCGATCGGTGCTTGGCCCAAGATGATATAGGGCGCCTTGTAAGCGACACCGATTTTCTTGGTGCCTTCTGTTGAAATGGAAATGACCGGCGCGGCATCCTTGGGCGATTTCATGACTTGGGTCAGGTCAATCAAGCGGGCAATGCCATTTTTTCTATCTAAATGAACATTCAGGGTCAGGCCTATCTTTCCGCCCTTCAAGGCAGAAAAGTCGCTGCCATCGACAGTCATGGAGAAAGTGGGGTTTTTGCCCAGCCCCGCTTCCTTGAATACTTTCTTGACGGTCGCATCCTTGCTTTCCCCGAACCGACCAAGCATGTAGATGCCCGGCGGTACGTTAATTTCTCCTATTTCAGATTCCGCTTTGAGCAGCGATTCCCTGACCGGTTTTGGCAAGTTACTTACATCCAGGGAATCTGCCTTTGCCCCAAACCCATCTAGGCTCGTTACCAGAATAAGTGTCGGGTTAAGAACCGATGCCTTGGAAAGGTCGTTACTTCCCAACGATGAAAACATCTCACCGAACACCCATTTTTCTGAAAAGACGGCGGCATGAATGGATTCCCCGTCGGCACGTTGATAGATAACCACTGTGACCCTTTTGTCCTTGGCGGCCGAAGAGCCTGCCTCGGGGTAGATCAGGTAGCCATCCTTTTCCGCAAAATCCTTAATCTCCAGCTTGCCGATCCATTTATTCAAGCCCTTTGTCTTCTTGTTCAGCGCCTGCAATCCTTTGAGGGCTACTTCCACCGCTTTGCCGGTTGGCGCCACATATTTGGCTGCCTTCGCTGGCGTGGCGGCAATCATGATGCCCACGGCAAACAAAACGAAACAGCTTATTGAAGCAAAATGACGAAACCTTTTCATGTGCAGACCCCCATGTTGAAACATCCCGCATACCCTTGGCAGACATACCTCAAGAGACCGGAATAATGGAAAAAACTGTTTCATGGCGCGCCCCCTTAAATGTGGTTGTTTTTTCGCGGCCCAAGCCCATGAAATGGCGGAAACCTCCCCCCCCCCCTAGGCATCGACTCACGGGAGTCTATCGGGCAGAATACAGGCATTCATACTCAACCTTGGGTATGGAGGGAGTGAAGATGTCGAGGGGGCTAAACAGCCTGATCAGCACGCTGTATGCGACCGCGCAGGACAATGATGCCTGGGCGACGGTTTCCGATGAACTTCGGCATTTTACGGACGGGGATAAAACCGTTTTCGCTGTACGCAAATGGGCCGACCGGGAAATTCTCAACGCTTATCAATACGGTTTTGAGCTGCCCGCCTTTGAAGTTTATGAAGAGTATTATTTCAAGGTGGACCTTTATACCTCAGGCTTGGCGAGTCAGGCCGTCAACCAATTCCACGCCCAGCACCAGTTCATCCATGATCGGGATTTTCTGAATTCCGAAATTTATGCCGATTTTGCCGCACCCAACGACATTCGATACCTGACCGGCTGCGTTACCGACATTCCGGGAACGGGGTTGTTTGGCCAACTTTCCACCATTCGCGGCCATGGTGGAGAGGAATTCAACGACGATATATTGGCGCAGCTTAACCTGCTGACCCCGCACTTCCGCCAGACCCTGTTGCTGGGCCAAAAAATCCAACAGCTGGAGACTGACCTGCGCTCACGCGAACGCATCGTGGACAGCATGCCCGAGGCGGTTTTCATTCTGTCGGCGGATTGCCAAGTGCTCTATCGCAACGCCGCCGCCGATGCCTTGCTTTCGAGATCGGGTTTAATCAAGCTTGCCAACCGGCACCTCACCCTTGCCGGGCCGGACCCAACGAACCGACTGCATAAACTAGCCAAAGGGGCCTGCGATGCGGCGGCGGGCAAAGCGCTCGCCGGTGGCAATGCTTTCCAGATAGAAGACGACAACCATTTTTTGGAAATTACCGCGTTTCCGTTTCATTTTCGCCGCGATGGCGAAGCGGGGCATCTGGGAAGATCAGCGACCCTTCTTATTGTCAACGACAGCGAGAAAAAACCGGCGCTGAATGAAGAGACTCTCAAGGCGCTTTACAATCTGACCGCAAGCGAGGCCGCCGTGACCGGCCTTTTGGCGCGGGGCCTGTCGCCCCTTGAAATTGCGGATGAACGCACCGTCAGCCTCGATACCGTGCGTACGCAAATCCGTTCCATCCATCAAAAGACGGGATGCAACAACCAGATCCAGTTGCTGTCCAAGATACTGGGTGGGGTTTCCCGGTTTTCCTGAGGGTAAAACGACCAAGAGAAGCCCAGAAATTGGCAAGAAAATGCTGGCGAAAACGCTGCTGTTTCGCCTCCCGACAGGTACCAAAAAATACCCGCAAAGAGATAAACCAAGCTATGTCGGCCCATAGGTGGGACCATTTTGTCTCCGCCGAACCGGACACACGGCCACGGGGGGTGCTAAGCCCCGGAAATGTGGGGGCTATTCCGGGCCCTCAAAACGAGTAAAAATACAATTAAAACAATAACTTAAAAATGGCGGAGGGAGAGGGATTCGAACCCTCGATACGGTTTCCCGCATACACGCTTTCCAAGCGTGCGCCTTCAGCCACTCGGCCACCCCTCC
>JABMOY010000014.1 GCA_013203955.1 Rhodospirillales bacterium
GCTTAGGCCATATATTGACCACCGTTGATCGACAGGGTCGAACCGGTCATGAAGCCGCCTTCGTCGGAGGCGAGGAAAAGAACCGCCTTGGCAATTTCTTCCGTCTCGCCGAGACGACCGACGGGAATCTGGCCGACGATCTTGGCCAGAATCTCTTCCGGCACGGCGCGAACCATTTCGGTGCCGATATAACCCGGGGCCACTACATTGGCGGTAACGCCCTTGGACGCGTTCTCCAGAGCGACGGATTTGGTAAAGCCGATCATGCCGGCCTTGGCGGCGGCGTAATTGCTTTGTCCGAACTGACCCTTTTGGCCGTTGATGGACGAGACGTTAACGATCCGGCCAAAGCCCTTTTCGCGCATCGATTCGATGACGCCGCGGCTCATGTTGAAAATCGAATCGAGATCGGTGGAAATGACCTGTTGCCATTTCTCCGCCGTCATCTTGTGGAGGGTCGCATCCCGGGTAATCCCGGCGTTGTTGATGAGAACCTCAATCGGGCCGAGATCGGCCGTAACCTGCTCGATGCCTTTCTGACAGGCGTCGAAATCGCTGACGTCCCATTTATAGACGGCAATACCGGTCTCGCCCTTGAAGGCGTTGGCGGCGTCGTCGTTGCCAGCGTAATTGGCGGCCACTTTATAGCCGGCTTCTTTGAGGGCCTTGGAAACAGCGGCGCCGATGCCCCGCGTTCCACCCGTTACTAATGCCACACGCGACATATGAAATCCTTTCGCGTTAAATCCTGGTTTAAAAAAACGTTGCGGTCGGGCGCGGGTCTAAGCGCGCTCGACACACATGGCGATACCCATGCCACCACCGATACACAGGGTGACCAGGCCTTTTTTAGCGTCCCGTTTCTGCATTTCGTGAAGCAGGGTGATCAGAGCCCGTGTCCCCGAGGCACCGATGGGATGGCCGAGCGCAATTGCCCCGCCATTGACGTTGACCTTGGACGTATCCCAGCCCATTTCCTTGTTCACTGCACAGGCCTGTGCGGCAAAGGCTTCGTTGGCCTCAATCAGGTCGAGGTCGTCGATGGTCCAGCCAGCCTTTTTAAGGGCAGCCTTGCTGGCCGGGATCGGGCCGGAGCCCATAATTGCGGGATCGACGCCTGCGGTCGCCCAAGAGGCAATCCGTGCAAGCGGCGTAATGCCACGCTTGGCGGCTTCTTCCGATGTCATCAGAACGGTGGCAGCGCCGCCGTCATTGATGCCCGAGGCGTTGGCGGCAGTGACAGAGCCTTCCTTATCGAAGGCAGGGCGCAGCTTGGTCATGCTTTCGATGGTGGCACCGTGACGGGGATACTCATCCGTATCGACGATGGTGTCGCCCTTGCGGCCCTTGATGGTGACGGGCACGATCTCATCCTTGAACTTGCCAGCCTTTTGGGCTTCTTCGGCCTTGTTCTGGGAGGCAACGGCGAATTCGTCCTGCTGTTCGCGGGTGATTTGCCACTGTTTGGCGACGTTTTCGGCGGTGTTGCCCATGTGATAGCCGTTCGAGGCGCACCACAGGCCGTCTTTGATCATGGTATCGATATATTTCAGATCGCCCATTTTCTGGCCGAGACGAAGGTTCGCCGCGTGGGGCGACTGGCTCATGCTCTCCTGGCCGCCGGCGACGACGATGGCGCTGTCTCCGGCCTTGATCGCCTGATAGCCCATCGCCACTGCGCGCAGACCTGATCCGCAGACCTGATTGATGGTGACGGCTGTCTTGTCGGCCGGAATACCGGCGCCAAGGGCGGCCTGACGGGCGGGGTTCTGGCCGCAGGTTGCGGTGAGAACCTGGCCCATGATGGCCTCGTCTACGTCACCTGGTTCTACGCCGGCTCGTTTGAGGGCCTCTTCAATAGCCACCTGGCCGAGATAGGCGGCCGAAACACTGCTCAACCCGCCGAGAAATGCGCCGATCGGGGTGCGCGCGGCAGCTGCAATCACAATATCGCTCATAAATTTAAGTCCTTTCCTGTGCCCTTGGCGAAGGGGGATCCCTTCCATCGAAGTCTGTCCCGGAGGGGAAACTACTGATTCATCCCCCCAAAGAGCAAGGTTCAAACGCAACTTTTATAAAAAAAATGCTCTTTATTGCGATTTAGGGGGGTTTTGTGCCCGAATCCAGTTGGTCAAAGGCGCCCAGCAGGTTTTCGTCGCCCGACTGGAGACCGCCATCCCGATATGGCCCAGGGGCGGGCGGAGGATTTCACCCCGCGGCAGAGCTTCGCCCAAGGCAAGGGCCGAGGCCGGGGGGACGATGCGGTCTTGTTCGGGCACCATGACGAGGGCGGGAAGAGAAACATCTTGTGGACGGATGGTCTTGCCGGCGATGCGCCAGTTGCCGAGCCCGGGTTCGTTGCGCCCGTACCAGCCGGCCAGACATTCCCGCGCCACCGGGCCGGTTAACGGTACACCGTCATTGAGCCAGTCTTCAAGATAGGCAAAAACATCGGCGCTGTTGTGCTTGGTTGGTTTTTCGTCCGTCTTGTGCCGGGCTATTTCGGCGAAACGGGAAAACTTATGGGCCGAACCCAGCGGGTCGAGGCCGGCAAACA
>JABMOY010000185.1 GCA_013203955.1 Rhodospirillales bacterium
AATCAAGGACATGTCGGATTCGTTGATCGCCTTCCAGCCGGCGATGGACGAGCCGTCGAACATGATTCCGTCGGTGAACGAGTCATCGTCGATAAAGTCCGACGTCATCGTCAAATGCTGCCATTTGCCGCGCGGATCGGTGAAACGAAGGTCAACGAAGTTGATGTCGTCGTCCTTCAGAATTTTGAGGACATCCTCGGGTTTCTTGCAATTTAGTGACATAGTGTATGGGCTCCTCTTGCCAAAAATTCTGTCTTCCAAAATTAAAATGAAGGGACGTTCGAATGGTCCCTTGTTAGATGGTTAGATGGCGTCTTTTCCTCTTTCCCCGGTGCGAACCCGTATAGCTTCTTCCACCGAGGTTATGAAAATCTTGCCGTCGCCGATGCGCCCCGTGTGGGCGGACTGTTGGATGGCCTCGACGGCGCGTTCCAGCATGTCATCGTCGATGACCAGTTCGATTTTGACCTTGGGCAGGAAATCGACAACGTATTCGGCGCCACGGTAAAGCTCGGTATGTCCTTTCTGGCGGCCGAAGCCCTTGGCTTCGATGACGGTTATCCCTTGCAGGCCGACTTCGTGTAGGGCTTCTTTCACTTCGTCGAGTTTGAAGGGCTTGATGATGGCTTCAATTTTTTTCATTTGCTTTCTTTCAAAGCTGCCGATTTTCCAAACACGCAGGCCTAGACGCGGCCCCATTATCAACAAGGAGGCCCCCATGGAAGATGGTGTACGGACTCGTATACGAGAAAACGCACAAACCGTGCCAACCAGAAAGGCTTCGTTCTTGTGTGTAGATATTAAGTGATTTCAATAGTATGACACAAAGTCTTCAGTGTCTGAATGAACTCCTCTTTCCTCCCAATTGCCTAAGTTTTAGGCACTTGCCCAGCAATCGTGCTGGCACTTTATTGGCCGGGATAATACCACGAACGACCGGAATTCAAACACATTCCCGAACCCGTCCAATCGCGGTTTTGATGTTGTCGATGGAATTGGCGCAGGAAAACCGGACATAGCCTTCGCCGAATGCGCCGAAGCTCGTCCCCGACAGGGTGGCGACCCCGGCCTCAAGCAGCATTTTATCCTGGAACGCCGCCGATCCCATTCCGGTCCCGGAAATGTTGGCGAATGCGTAAAAGGCGCCGCCCGGCTCAGAACAGGTTATGCCGGGCGTCTGGTTGAGCTCGGCGGTAATGACTTTGCGGCGCTCATCGAAGGCATTCACCATTTTGCCGATAGCGTCTTGGGGGCCTTCCAAGGCGGCGATGCCGGCGTATTGGGTCGCCGCAGCGACACAGGAATGGCAATTGATGGCGAGGCGTGTCGCCCCTTCGACTATGGCCTTGGGCCACACCCCGTAGCCCAGGCGCCAACCGGTCATGGCATAGGTTTTCGACCAGCCGTCCAACAGGATCAGGCGGTTGCGGATGGACTCGAACTCAAGCAAGCTGACGTGTTCGCGCCCGCCGTAAAGCATGCGGCTGTAGATCTCGTCCGACAGGATGCAGACCTGGGGGTGGGCTTCCAGGCCATGGACCAGCGTCTCGATTTCCTGGCGCGGCACGACCCCGCCCGTCGGGTTGGCCGGGCTGTTGAGGATAATCATCCGGGTGCGGGGCGTGATCAGGCCCAAAACTTCTTCGGCGCTGAAGGAAAAACCGGTTTCTTCGTGCAGCGGCATCGGCACGGCCTTGGCGCCGGTGAAGTTGATCGCCGATTCGTAAATCGGGAATCCGGGATTGGGATAGATGATCTCGGCCCCGGCTTCGCCGACCATGACGATGGCGAAGAACATGGTCACCTTGCCCCCCGGAACGATGATGATCTGATCGGGGTCGATATCGACGCCCCGGTTTTTGGCGATATCGGCGGCGACCGCCCGGCGCAGTTCGGGAATACCGACGGTCGGGGTATAGCCGTGGTGGCCGTCGCGAAGCGCCTTAACGGCCGCTTCGACGATATGGTCGGCGGTCGGGAAATCGGGCTGGCCGATGCCGAGATTGATGATATCGCGGCCTTGTTCCTCAAGCGCCTTGGCGCGGGCCAGCACCTCGAAGGCCGATTCAGTTCCCAGCCGCGCCATCCGCGCCGCCAAATCGATCATCGCTTTGTTCCCTTGGAAAGAAGTTCCCTAACCGGGCCTTGCAGGCCAATTGAACTCTAGGCATCAGCCGCAGGCAAGGCAACGCCGCTGGCGCTTGACGCTCAGGGGGCATACGTCTACACAATGGCCGCGACCAGCGATGGTGGCTGTAGCTCAGTTGGTAGAGCGCCGGCTTGTGGTGCCGGTGGTCGCGGGTTCAAATCCCGTCAGCCACCCCATTTTCCGTCAAATCTTTGAAATCCTAGATCGCACTGTTATTCTAAACAGTCACCTTGGTTCCTTCTGCATAG
>JABMOY010000186.1 GCA_013203955.1 Rhodospirillales bacterium
GTCGACGACCACGGCCAGCATATAGGTCGGCGTGCCGTCGGCGCGCAGCAGGATCATATCGTCCATTTGATCGTTACCGACCGTGACGGAGCCCTGGACAAGATCCTCGATGGCCGTTTCGCCCTCCATGGCGGTCTTCAACCGGATGACGGCCCCAGCGCCAGCGGGCGCGTCCGCCGGGTCGCGGTCCCGCCAGCGGCCGTCATAAAGCATCGTTTTGCCTTCCTGGCGGGCGGTTTCCCGCATTTCCTGCAATTCCTCGGGCGTGCAGAAGCATTTGTAAGCCTTGCCTTCCGCCAGCAGTTGGCGGGCGACGTCGGCGTGGCGATCCATCCTGGAAAATTGCGAGATCGCCTCGCCGTCCCAATCCAGACCCAGCCATTTCAAGCCGTCATGGATGACCTCGACGGCTTCATCGGTGGACCTTTTCCTGTCCGTATCCTCGATTCTGAGCAGGAACTTGCCGCCCGCGCCGTATTCGGCATGGTGCTTGGCAAACAGCCAGTTATACAATGCCGTACGGGCCCCGCCGATATGAAGGAAACCAGTGGGGGACGGCGCGAAGCGAGTTACAACGGTCATGGTGTTCGATCAGCGTGCTTGTGAAGGAATAAAAGGCTTTAAGGAGGAGAGGATTAGCACATCTCCCCCATAGTTGCAGCAAAACCTGACGCATCGGGCCATTGAATGAATATCAAAACCATCATCGCAATTCTGGCTATTTTCGGGGTGGCGGCGTGTTCGCTTCCGAAAATGCCGTCGTTACCTTCCTTGCCATCATTCGGGCTGGAAAACGAAGGTCCGGAGAAACGCGCGGACGTCGATTGTGAAGACACCAAGCGCCTGAACCTAAAAGACCTGGACTGGACCCTGGCCAAGGTCATCAACCTTCGCCTTCATGACAATCGGTTTACCCCGAAAACCATGGTGATGGAGAGGAACACCGGCACCATTATCCGCATATTCAACGGCGAAGAGGGGCTTAGGACCTTTTTTGCCAAAGAATTTTTTCGCAACGCCGCCATCGCTCAGATCAATTACTTCGGCCAGGCCGTTTCCCAAACCTGTATCGACGCCATCAGGATCGGGCCCAAGAAGTGGGCGGAGATCAAGCTCGTACCCCTGCGCCAAGGGGATTTTTTATTCGGCGGAGAAGAATCGATCATTCCGTTCAGCGACGATAACAAAGGCGGGAAAATCATTGTCAGATAACTCTTAAAATATGGCCGCCCCATCTAAATACAGGGCGAAATTCAGTTTTTCACCTCTGGTGTTAATCCGCCGGGAGAGGACCCGCTGGGCCTTGTGGGTGCCTGTATTGTTCGGGCTGGGGATTGCCGCTTATTTCAGCTTAGCCGTCGAGCCGCCCTTGTGGGCCGGGCCTTTGGGTTTGGGCGCGGCCCTATCCGGGGTCTTCGTATCCATGAGACTGCAAAAAATCTCAGGCCTGGTTCTGGCCATGGTCTTGGCAATCGTTGCCGCGGGTTTTTCGGCGGCGCAAATTCGGACCATCAGTGTTCAGGCGCCCGTGCTAACCGCGCGCATCGGGCCGACGGCGGTCAGCGGGCGCATCGCCGCCGTCGAAAGCTTCCCCAAAGCCAGCCGGGTGACGCTTGAAAAGCCCCGGATCGCCGGCTTGCGGCCCGATTTGGTGCCGGAAAAAATTCGCGTCAAACTGAAGGGCGCCCAGCCGGTCATGCAGGCCGGGGATTGGATCCGCGTGCGGGCGATCCTGTCACCGCCGTCGCCGCCGGCTGCTCCCGGCGCCTTTGACTTTCAACGCCAATCCTATTTCCGGGGACTGGGCGGCTTCGGCTTCAGCTTAGGACAAGCGGAAATTATCGCAAAAGCCGAAGCGGACGAAAATGCGTTCGCCTCCTTCCACTTAGGCTTGGCGAAAATCCGCCAGGACATCGGCGCCCGGGTCCGCGGAAAACTCGGCGGCAGGGCGGGCGCCGTTGCCGCTGCCTTGATGACCGGTGAGCGAAGCGCCATTCCCGAAGACGTGTTGAAATCCATGCGCGATTCCGGGCTCGCCCATCTACTGGCCATATCCGGGCTGCATATCGGCTTGGTGGCGACCATATTGTTTATCGGCTTTCGCGGCCTGATGGCGTTGTCTTCACCCTTGGCGCTGCGTTACCCGATCAAAAAATGGGCGGCCGCCATCGCCATTGCCGGGGCCTTGGCCTATGCCCTGATCGCCGGCGCCACGGTGCCGACGCAACGCGCCTTTTTGATGGTCGGCTTGGTGTTGATCGCGGTGATGGTCGACCGGCGCGGTATATCGGTGCGGCTCGTCGCCTGGGCGGCGCTGGTTATCTTGATCCTGCAGCCGGAAAGCCTGTTGGGCGCCAGCTTCCAGATGTCGTTCGCCGCCGTCACCGCCTTGATCGCGACTTACGAAGTCATCGCTGAGCGCCGACGTTTGAAGGACCACGATGGTGGCACGCTGCCGCCCTGGCTGCGCAAGGCCGGGTTTTATTTAGGCGGCGTCGCCCTGACGACATTGGTCGCTGGCTCAGCCACCGGGCCTTTTGCCGTTTATCACTTCAACCGATTTGCCGATTACGGCCTCGCCGCCAACCTCGTGGCGGTGCCGGTGACGGCGCTGTGGGTTATGCCTTGCGCGGTGGCGGCGTTTCTATTGATGCCGTTCGGGCTCGAAGGCCTGGCGCTGACACCCATGGGCCAAGGCGTCGAGATTGTTATCCGCGTCGCCGAAACGGTGGCCGCGTGGCCGGGGGCGGTGACCCTGGTGCCGGCCATGCCGCCCTGGGCCTTGGCGGCGATTGCTTTAGGGGGGCTTTGGCTGTGCCTATGGCGCGGGCGCTGGCGGGCCTGGGGCTTGGCCGGGATTGCCTGTGGCATGGTGGCGATGGCGTTCGTTACGCCCCCGGATATTCTCATTGACGCCAAGGGCCGCCTCCTGGCCGTCCAGACGGCTGAGGAAGCCGGGGGCGCCGTCGCCTTTTCGACGTTGCGCCGGGCGCGGTTTGATCGGGAAATCTGGCTTCGCCGGCTCGGCCGGGAAACGCCGGGCGCCATATGGCCGAAAACCGGGCTCGGGCCCAAGGCAGGACTGGCGCGGCAACTTTCATGCGACCTCGAAGGCTGCCTGTTTAGGGCGTCGGGCCAGGTGGTGGCGCTGGCTTACGGGGAAGGGGCCTTGGCTGAAGATTGCTGGGCCGCCGATATCGTCATCGCCACGGTGCCGGTGCGGCGAAACTGTCCGGCGGCGACTCTGGTCGATCGCTTCGATCTTTGGCGCCACGGCGCTCACGCCATTTGGCTCGACCCGTCCGGGATTCGCATCGAAACCGTCAACGGCGTGCGTGGCGACAGGCCTTGGGTGATTAAGGCGAAATCTCGGAAACCAAGAAGCGGGAAAATTTGATGTCCGCTTTACCCCGCAAAGCAGACTAATTTAAGGACTGGCGCTTAGGTCTGCTTCTGACCCGAAGCGGACATTGGTTGCAGGACGGAATATTACTCGTTTCGGAGGTGTGGGGCCGCTTTGTGGCCGAGGGCCCGCCAAGTTCCGATCAACCCCATAGCGAGCGTGACGGAAAGACAGATTGCGGCAGTGACCGCGACCACTCCGGGCAGGAAAACCCATTCGGCGTCCATCAGGAAGCGGATCACCGCCCAGGCCGTCAGCGTGCCAATGGCCGCCGAGATTAGGGCCGTCATTAGGCCGAGGATGCCATATTCGAACAGATAGATAGTGAGGACACGCCTGCGAGTAGCGCCCAGCACCTTGTAGACGACGGCGTCGTAGACACGTCGATGGTGTTCCGAAGCGATCACGCCGGACAGCACGATGGCGCCAGCAACCAGCGTCAATGCCGCTGTTCCGGTCACCGCCGCACTGATGCCCGAGAGAATTCGCGCTGCCGCCTGCAGGGCGTCACGGACCCGGATCGCAGAGACATTGGGGAAAGCGTCGGTGGCGGCGCGCTCGACCGCATCCTCGCGGTGACGTGGCGCCTCGATGGCGGCGATGTAGCTGTGCGGCGCCTCTTCCAGGGTTCCCGGCGCAAAAATGATGGCGAAGTCGAAACGCAGGCTGCGCCAGTCGATCTCGCGCAAGCTGGCGACAGTTGCCGTGATTTCGCGACCGAGGACGTTGAGGGTCAGGGTATCGCCGATACCGATGCTAAAACCGCGGGCCAGACCGGCGTCAAGGGAGATGATAGGCGGCCCTGCATAATCGGACGGCCACCATTCACCGGCCACGAGTTTCGACGCTTCGCCGCGCTCGGCCGCGTAGGTTAGGGCACGGTCGCCGTGAACGGCCCACTTGCTGTTGTGGTCGATAGCGACCTCCTCGACTGGAACGCCGGCGATCCGGACGATGCGGCCACGCAGCGTCGGAACGCGTTTGTAGCCCATAGTCTCCGGCACCCCGGTAACGGCCCCGTCGAAGGCAGTCGCCTGATGTGTCTGAATATCAATGAAGAAGAAGGCAGGCGCCTGATCGGGCAGGCGTTCCTCAATTTGACGCCGCATATTGCCCTCGATCAGGGCGATGGCGATCAGCACCGACAACCCGAGCCCCAAAGAAACGATAATGTTCGGCGTTGAGGCGCCGGGCCTGTGTAGATTTGCCTGCACGAGCCGCCACGGGCCACCGGTAATCAATTTGGTTCGAGACGCCAACGCGATCACCACGCTGCCCCCGCCGCGCAGAAGTAACAAAGTAACCAGCGTGCCGCCGACAAACCAATATGCGAAATAGTGATCGTTGGCGGTAAGCAGCGTCAGTATTGCCAGCAAACTGACGCCGATGGCCGAAGCTAGAACAAATACCCCGCCGGCTTGTCCGCTGATGGGGGAGACGCGGGCCCGGAACAACTCCGCCGCCCGAACCCCACGTGCGCGGGCCACCGGTAGAATTGCGAACGTTGCCGTCGTCAGAAGCCCGAACATACCGGCGATGGTGACGGCATTTACGTAGACCGCCGCAATTGGTGTCACCGGAAGTTGCTTGCCAACGGTTTCAATCATTGCAAACGGTGCGGCGGCGCCAACCACAAGGCCGATCAGTATCCCGAGGCCGCCGAGAATGAGCACTTGCATCATATAGACGATGAAGATCAGGCGGCCCGGCGCGCCCAAGCATTTAAGGGTCGCAATGGTCGCCGCCTTGCCGTCGAGATAGCTGCGTACGGCGCTGGTGACGCCGAGGCCGCCGACCAACAGCACCGTTAAACCGACGAACGA
>JABMOY010000187.1 GCA_013203955.1 Rhodospirillales bacterium
ACTTCGACGGCGACCAGATGGCTGTTCATGTTCCGTTATCCTTGGAGGCCCAGTTGGAATCCCGGGTTTTGATGATGTCCACCAACAACATTCTCAGCCCCGCCAACGGAAAACCGATCATCGTTCCCAGCCAGGATATCGTTCTCGGGCTTTACTACCTGACCATAGAACGCGATGGAGAGCCCGGCGAAGGAATGGCCTTTGTCGATGTCGGTGAAATACAACAAGCCCTTGATGCCGGCGCGGTTACCTTGCATTCAAAAATTCAGGCCCGTTTTCGAGATATTGATGAAAACGAGAAAGACATAGTGACTCGTGTTCAAACCACCCCGGGCCGTATGCTTTTGGGTGAAATTCTTCCCAGAAACAAAAACTATTCCTTTGATCTTATCAATCGGTTGCTGACCAAGAAGGAAGTCACAAACGTCATTGACGAGGTGTACCGCCATGGCGGTCAAAAAGAGACGGTTATTTTCACCGACCATTTGATGGGCTTAGGTTTTAAATATGCCTGCAAAGCCGGCATTTCGTTTGGGAAAGACGACCTTGTGATTCCCAAGGCCAAGGAAAAATTGGTGAGCGAAACCGAAGACATGGTCAAGGAATACGAAAAGCAATACCAGGACGGTCTGATCACGCAGGGCGAAAAATACAACAAGGTGATTGACGCTTGGTCTCATTGTACGGACAGGGTTGCCGATGAAATGATGAAAATTATTTCCTCCGAAGATCCCGGAAAACCTGTGAATTCGGTTTATATGATGGCTCATTCAGGGGCCCGGGGTTCGGCGGCGCAGATGAAGCAATTGGCGGGCATGCGTGGGCTGATGGCCAAACCGTCCGGGGAAATCATCGAAACGCCGATTATTTCAAACTTCAAAGAAGGCCTTTCTGTGTTGGAATATTTCAACTCCACCCACGGGGCACGCAAGGGCCTTGCCGATACGGCTCTAAAAACGGCTAATTCGGGGTATCTTACTCGGCGCCTCGTTGATGTGGCTCAGGACTGCATCATCATCATGGATGATTGCAAAACAAAATCCGGCGTAACCGTCGCTGCGGTGGTCGAGGGCGGCGAAGTCGTGGCGCCACTTTCCGACCAAATATTGGGCCGTACTACTGCCGAGGATATCAAAGACCCGCCTACCGGCAAGATACTGGTGAAGTCAGGTACGCTTCTTGATGAAGAGACATCTCTAATAGTCGAAAAAGCCGATGTCGAAAAAGTTTATGTCAGAAGTGTCCTCACCTGTGATTTGAAGGATGGGGTCTGTGGAAAATGTTATGGCCGGGATTTGGCCCGCGGCACGCCTGTTAACCTTGGAGAAGCCGTTGGGGTTATCGCTGCTCAATCCATCGGCGAACCCGGCACTCAATTGACGATGCGGACTTTCCACATTGGCGGGGCCGTACAACGGGGTGCGGTGCAGTCTCGGGTCGAGGCTAATTTAGATTCCAAAATACAGTTGAAAAACTGCGCGACCGTTAAAAACAGCCTAGGCGTTCAGATTATCATGTCCCGTAACGCGGAAATGTCGCTTGTCGATACCCAAGGCCGCGATCGGGCCCGCCATCGCCTTCCTTACGGGGCCAAGCTTTTGGTTAAGGATAAAGCCAAGGTCAATCGTGGTGACAAGATTGCTGAGTGGGATCCATACACGCTGCCGATCATTACTGAAAAAGAAGGCATCGTTAATTATGTTGATTTGGTCGAAGGCTTGTCCGTCATTGAAAAGATGGACGAAGCCACCGGTATCGCTTCGAAAGTGGTGGTTGACTGGAAACAGCAACCTAGGGGCGCCGACCTTAAGCCCAGAATTACTTTGCGGGATAAGAAGGAACAAATCCTCACCCTCGATAACGGCTTGGAAGCAAGGTACTTCATGTCTGTCGACGCCATTCTTTCCGTTGAGAATGGACAATCGGTTAATGCCGGTGATGTTTTGGCTCGAATTCCTCGTGAATCCGCCAAGACAAGGGACATCACCGGTGGGTTGCCCCGGGTTGCGGAATTGTTCGAGGCCCGCAAGCCCAAAGACTTCTCCATCATTTCGGAATCCGAAGGCCGGGTCGAATTCGGCAAGGACTATAAGAATAAGCGCCGGATTGTGGTTGTTCCCAGCGATACTAATTTGGAACCCATGGAATATTTGGTGCCGAAGGGTAGGCATATCTCTGTTCAGGAAGGTGATTACGTGGAAATCGGGGATAGCCTTATGGATGGCAGCCCCGTACCCCATGATATCCTCCGGATTCTGGGAGTTGAGGCCCTAGCCGAGTACTTGATTAATGAAATCCAGGACGTTTATCGGCTTCAAGGGGTCAAGATCAATGACAAGCACATTGAAGTTATCGTTCGCCAGATGCTCCAGAAGGTGGAAATTGTTAACGGGGGCGATACCACGCTTCTTGTCGGCGAATTGATTGACCGCACCGAATTCGATGAAATAAATACCGAGACGAAAAGCAAGAAGGGAAAAATTGCCGAGGGCATACCGGTTCTTCAAGGAATCACCAAGGCCAGCCTGCAGACGAGATCATTCATTTCGGCCGCTTCGTTCCAGGAAACAACGCGGGTTCTTACGGAAGCCTCGGTTTCCGGGCGAATCGATAACCTCGTCGGTCTGAAGGAAAACGTTATTGTCGGTCGTCCTATTCCTGCTGGGACAGGGGCCATCATGAACAATTTCCGTGAAATCGCCGCCGGACGGGATAAGGAACTTTCCTTCCTTCATGCCGATGAAGATGAGGATGAAGATGAGGAAATCCAGGAGGAAACAGCCGAAATCTCCGATTCGTCCACCGAAGCCGCACCCACTGAAGGAGCCGAATAAGGGTTAAAAAGACAGCAAAATTTCCTGATTGTTCGGCCTCCCTCGGGTTGCCGGAAAACCTTTTAAAATCAGGACTTTTAGTGCTTGACGGGGTTGGGGTGCGTTACTATATTCCGCCCACTCAGCAGGGGCTGGTGGTAGGCCGTCCGGTCTAGACGCTGCCTTCGATGCGATTTGATAAAAATGAAATCTGGGCCTCCGGGCATGTAGATTGCGGCCGGGAGGCCAGTTTATTTATCCCTTGATTTTCGTTTTAATTCAAGGGCTTGGCATCAGGGATTGAAGCCCGTGATGCCGTTATGTGTGTGAAGGTTTTGGGTTTTTTTGCAACACCAAATCCGCCCAAAAAGATTGGACGAAACGAATGCCGACGATTAATCAACTGATTCGCAAACCGCGCAAAGCCCCGGAAACGCGAAATAAGGTTCCGGCCCTTAATCGATGCCCTCAAAAGCGCGGGGTTTGCACGCGGGTGTATACAACGACCCCGAAAAAGCCGAATTCGGCCCTTCGAAAGGTTGCCCGTGTCCGCCTTACCAACGGTTTCGAGGTCACTTCCTACATTCCCGGCGAAGGCCATAATTTGCAGGAGCATTCGGTTGTCATGTTAAGGGGTGGTCGCGTCAAAGATCTTCCCGGCGTTCGTTACCATATCATTCGCGGGATTCTTGACACCCAAGGCGTTTCCGACCGCCGCCAGCGCCGCTCCAAATACGGCGCCAAACGGCCCAAATAAGGATTTCTGGAAATGTCACGCCGCCGCGCCGCCGAAAAAAGAAAGATATTGCCAGATCCCAAATATAAGGACCTGGTGGTTGCTAAATTTACCAACAGCTTGATGTACGACGGCAAGAAGTCCGCTGCTGAAAAAATCATTTATGGGGCTTTTGACCTAATTGAAACAAAGGCGGGTCAAGATCCGCTGAAAACCTTTCATGAAGCCATTGAAAACGTAAAACCCTCCGTCGAAGTGCGTTCAAGACGAGTCGGCGGCGCCACCTATCAGGTGCCTGTCGAGGTCCGTAATTTTAGGCGCCAAGCGCTGGCTATCCGCTGGATCGTGGATTTGGCCCGGAAACGCTCGGAAGACACCATGACCGAACGCTTGTCAGGGGAATTGCTGGACGCATCCAATAACCGCGGTGCGGCAGTCAAAAAGAGAGAGGACACCCACAAAATGGCAGAGGCCAATAAGGCTTTCTCCCATTATCGTTGGTAACCTCCAAGGAATTTCATTATGGCTCGCGTAACCCCCATCGATAAATACCGCAACATCGGCATCATGGCTCACATTGATGCCGGTAAGACGACGACGACTGAGCGGATCCTTTATTACACGGGAAAATCCTACAAAATCGGCGAAGTCCACGATGGCAATGCCACCATGGATTGGATGGAGCAGGAACAAGAACGCGGCATCACCATTACTTCGGCGGCGACAACCTGTTTCTGGGAAGACCACCGGGTTAATATTATCGATACCCCTGGTCACGTTGATTTCACCATCGAAGTTGAACGCAGCCTTCGTGTCCTCGACGGTGCCGTGACTGTTTTTGATTCGGTTGCCGGGGTTGAGCCCCAATCCGAAACCGTTTGGCGGCAAGCCGATAAATACGGGGTTCCTCGGATTTGCTTTGTTAACAAGATGGACCGTACGGGCGCCGATTTTTTCCGTTGTGTTGACATGATCGTTGACCGTTTGGGCGCCAATCCTGTTGTCATGCAGCTGCCGGTCGGTGTCGAGGAAAATTTTGCCGGCGTTATCGACCTGATCAAGATGAAGGCGATCATCTGGAAAGATGAAAGCCTGGGTGCGGAATTCGAGGAAGTTGATATTCCCGACGACCTAGCTGATCAGGCTGCTGAATACCGGATAAAAATGATTGAAACGGCCCTTGATAAGGACGATACGGCGCTGGAAGCCTATCTCGAGGGAACGGAACCCGATGAGGAAACCTTAAAAAAATGTATTCGTCTAGGGACCCTTGCCAACGAATTCATTCCCATTTTCCTTGGTTCGGCTTTCAAAAACAAAGGCGTTCAACCGCTTTTGGATGCTGTTATCGATTATCTCCCTTCGCCGATCGACGTCGAATCCATTAAAGGAACCAAGGTTGATAGCGACGAGGAAATCGAGAGGCACAATTCGGATGACGAACCGTTCTCGGCCCTTGCTTTCAAGATCATGAACGATTCTTTCGTCGGGTCGCTGACCTTTATTCGTGTTTATTCCGGTGTTGTCGAAACCGGCCAAAGCATCATGAATACTGTTAAGGGCAAGCGCGAACGCGTGGGACGAATGCTGTTGATGCACTCCAACACCCGCGAAGAACTTAAAGAGGCACGTTCCGGTGACATTATTGCCCTGGCCGGACTCAAGGACACCACCACCGGTGACACCATATGTGATCCAGAAAATCTAGTGGTTCTGGAACGCATGGAATTCCCGGATCCTGTCATTGAAATTGCAGTCGAACCGAAAACCAAAAGTGATCAGGAAAAAATGGGCACCGCCCTGCATCGCTTGGCGGCCGAAGATCCGTCCTTTCGGGTATCAACCGATGTGGAAAGCGGCCAGACCATCATCAAGGGCATGGGCGAACTTCACCTGGAAATCATCGTCGATCGCATGCTCCGTGAATTTAAAGTGGACGCCAATATCGGACAGCCCCAAGTCGCTTATCGCGAAACCATCAGCAAGGAAGCCGAGGTCGATTACACCCACAAGAAGCAAACGGGTGGGGCCGGTCAGTTCGCCAGGGTCAAAATCCGGGTCGAGCCGCTTCCTGCCGGGTCCGGTTTTGAGTTTGAAAATAAGGTCGTTGGCGGCAATGTTCCCAAGGAATACATCCCCGGCGTTAAAAAGGGAATCGAAGCCGCAATGTCTGCCGGCATCATGACCGGCTTTCCGGTGACGGATTTAAAGGCAACGCTTTTTGACGGCGCCTACCATGACGTTGACTCCAGCGTCATGGCATTTGAAATCGCCTCGCGAGCCGCCTTTCGCGAAGTTGCTAAAAAAGCCAAGCCGCAACTTCTGGAGCCGATGATGAAAGTCGAAGTCGTTACCCCCGACGAACACTTGGGCGACATTATTGGTGATTTGAATAGTCGCCGGGGCAACGTGAGTGGCATGGAACAGCGCGGCAATGCTCGTGTCGTTAACGCAATGGTGCCCCTGTCTACGATGTTTGGTTACGTTAATACGCTACGTTCCATGAGCCAGGGACGGGCCCAGTTCACAATGCATTTTGATCATTACGCGGTCGTGCCAAATCAGGTCTCCGAGGAAATTCAAACTCGGTTGGCCGGATAAGGCATCCGCTAGAGAACCGCACGGTTGGGAGTTAAGAGATATGGCCAAGGAAAAATTTGAACGCACGAAGCCCCACTGCAACATCGGCACGATTGGTCACGTTGACCATGGCAAGACGACGCTGACGGCTGCGATCACGAAGATTATGGCGGAGCAGGGCGGTGCCGAGTTCGTAGCGTTTGCGGATATCGACAAAGCGCCTGAAGAGCGCGAGCGCGGTATTACGATTTCCACGGCGCACGTTGAATATTCGACGGCGGCGCGTCATTACGCGCACGTCGATTGCCCCGGCCATGCTGATTACGTGAAGAACAAGATCACCGGTGCGGCGCAGATGGACGGTGCGATTTTGGTTGTTTCGGCGGCCGACG
>JABMOY010000188.1 GCA_013203955.1 Rhodospirillales bacterium
ATTTTGATTGAGACCGTCGGCGTCGGCCAGGACGAGGTCGACATTGTGCAGGCGGCGCACACCGTTGTCGTGGTATCGGCGCCGGGTCTGGGTGACGACATCCAGGCGATCAAGGCGGGGATATTGGAAATCGCCGATATCCATGTCGTTTCCAAGTGTGACCGCCCGGATGCCAACGCCACCATTTCCGATTTGAAGGGCATGTTGACGCTCGGCATCCGTGCCGGTGGCGCCCAAGGAGATGGGGGGAAGGGTTGGGAGGTTTCGGTGGTGCCGACCAGCGCCGAAAAAGGCGACGGCATCGAAGACTTGCTGTCGGTCATTGACGATCACGGCACACATCTGATTTCGACCGGGACCATGGAAAGCCGGTCGCGCCAGATTATGGAAATGCGGGTGCTGAAAACCGCCGAAGACATCATCCGCAAGGACTTCAAGGGCAAGCGTGATAAACTTTCGGGGCTTATCGACAAGGTCGTGACGCGCAAGCTCGACCCCCATGGCGCGGCGGCGAAGCTGCTGGGAAACTTCAACAAGGACTAAACATTGGCTAAAGAAAAAGACGCGCTGGCCGGTTTGGCCGGCATGACCCGCGAGGCGCTTGAGCAGAGGTTGAAGGATTGGGAGTCCGGCGAGCTTGCCGATTTCATGGCCCGCCAGCCGGAGTCCAAATCCGAATACAAGACTGCGTCGGGCCTGCCGCTTGAGAGAATTTACACGGCCCTGGATACGCAAGCCTCCGACGATATCGGCCTGCCGGGCCAGTACCCGTTTACCCGCGGTCCTTATCCGACCATGTACCGGGGGCGTCTGTGGACGATGCGCCAAATCGCCGGTTTCGGCACCGGGGCTGATACCAACAAGCGGTTTAAGTATCTGTTGGAACAAGGCACCACCGGCCTTTCCACCGATTTCGATATGCCGACGTTGATGGGCTACGATTCCGATCATCCGATGTCCAGGGGCGAGGTCGGGCGCGAGGGTGCGGCCGTCGATACCTTGGCCGACATGGAGGCGCTGTTCGACGGCATCGACCTGACCAAAATTTCTGTGTCGATGACGATCAACCCGTCGGCATGGATTTTGATGGCGATGTATGTGGCCGTGGCGCAAAACCGTGGTTACGATTTGAACCATCTGTCGGGCACCATCCAGAACGATATTCTCAAGGAATACATCGCCCAGAAGGAATGGATCTACCCGCCGAAGCCGTCCATGCGGATTGTCCGGGACACCATTGTTTACGGCGCCCGCAACATGGCGCGTTACAACGCCGTCAACATTTCCGGTTATCACATCTCCGAAGCCGGCTCGACGTCGCTGCAAGAAGCCGCGTTCACCATGTGCAACGCCATCGCTTATGTCGAAGAAGTGGTTAAGGCCGGCGTGCCGGTCGACGATTTCGCGCCGCGTTTGTCGTATTACTTCGTTTCCCAGGCCGATTTCTTCGAGGAAATCGCCAAGTTCCGTTCCGTGCGCCGGGTCTACGCCAAGATCATGAAGGAACGCTTCGGCGCCAAAAAACCGGAATCCATGCGGCTGCGATTCCACTGCCAGACGGCGGCGGCGACGCTGACCAAGCCGCAACACCGGGTTAATTTGATGCGCACCTCTTACCAAGCGCTGGCCGCCGTTTTGGGCGGCGCCCAGAGTCTGCACACCAACGGCCTCGACGAAGCCTTCTCCATCCCCACCGAGGAAGCCATGAAACTGGCGCTGCGCACGCAACAGGTAATCGCCGATGAAACCAACGTGACCTCCGTCATCGATCCCTTGGGCGGTTCTTATTACGTCGAGGCGCTGACGGATAAGTTCGAGAAGGAAATCTTCGCCATCATCGATCAGGTCGACGAGATGGGCGGCACCATTCAGGCCATCGAGGACGGCTGGTTTCAGAAGGAAATCGGCGACTCGGCCTATGATTACGCGCTCCGCAAAGCATCCGGCGAACGCCCGGTGATCGGCGTCAACAAATACGTTGAGGAAGGCGCGGACCCGAAAGTCGAAGTTCACCCCTATGATCCGGAAACCGAGAAACGCCAGATCGCGGCGTTGAATAAGGTACGCACTGAGCGCGACGACGACAAACTGGCTGGGCTGTTGGACCAATTGAAGGTCATCGCCCAGGATGAGGATGAGAACATCATGCCGATCACCATCGACCTGGTGAAGGCCGGTGCCTCGATGGGCGACATCGTCGAGGCGCTCCGCGAAATCTGGGGGACGTATCGGGAAACGCCGGTGATTTAGGCCCCCTGGCAAGGCCGGCGGCCCGTCATCATTGTGTCGTCCCCCCGTCATCATAGTGTCATCATACCGTCATCATTGTGTCGTCATTCCGTCATCATAATGTCATCATTTTTGGTGGCTACACCAACCCTAACCTATTGATTTCTCACGGTTCGTTTCCGGTAAAAAGCCGAAAATGTCATCATTTTTGTGGCATGGTGGCGGGAGGAGAAGGGTCGGAAGGAGATGGACGGCATGATCTAAGTTCCTATTAAAAAGTTAATAGGGAATAAGATCATATTTAAGCAAAGCTGTCAAGAACAAAAATAGAACATTATTTGTTTCACGTAAATTGGATAGGCCGCCTATTTTTTAGCGTAAGCTGTCCCCTGAATTGTCATGTCCGAGGCTACCCCGATGATCCTGCAACAAAGCTTCCGGTCGTTTTTTATGGCGGCGGGCCTATGGGCGATGCTGGCCGTGCCGCTTTGGCTGATGATTTATGCCGGTGTTTTGATTCTGCCCGCCGGCTTTGACGGCCTTTTGTGGCATCAGCATGAAATGCTCTTTGGTTTCGCCGGCGCCGCCATCGCCGGGTTTATCCTGACGGCCATGCCGAACTGGACGGGCCGCAAAGCTTTAAGTGGCTGGCCGTTAGGCTTGTTGGTGTCGTTCTGGTTGGCCGGACGTTTGGGGTTCCTGGGCGCCGCCTCGATCGGCCCCATAGCAGCGGCCGTTTTGGATTTGTCCTTCCTAACGACACTCTCAGGCGTCATCGCCCGCGAATTAATCGCCGGGAAAAACTGGCGCAACCTGCCGGTGCTTGTCTTGATTTCACTTTTTGCCTTGGGAAATTGGCTGGTGCATTTCGAAAGCCTTGGCGTCGCCGAATCGGCGGCGTTGGGGATTAGGCTTTCTTCTTTTGTGTTGGCTGTCCTGGTGGCGGTGATCGGCGGACGGATCGTTCCAAGCTTTACCCGCAATTTCTTGGCCAGCCAGGGCGCGGACGTTGGGCCGGAACCCATGGGCCGTTTTGATAAAATTGCCCTTCTCGCCTTGGTCATCTTTGTCGTCGCCCAGGTATTCGCACCGGACCGTCCATCGACGTCCTACCTGGCCCTACTGGCGGGGGGGCTGCATGGCATTAGATTGGCGCGCTGGAAAGGCTGGGCGACACTGGCCGAACCGCTGATGTGGGTGCTGCATTTGGGTTATGCGTGGTTGGCGGTGGCCCTGGTATTGATTGGATTGGGCGGATTAACGGATGCCGTGCCGGCAACGGCGGCGATGCATGCGCTAACGGTGGGGGCCTTTGGCACCATGATTTTGGCGGTCATGACCCGCGCTTCCCTGGGCCATACCGGCCGGGCGTTGACGGCAACGCCCGGCACGACGGCTATTTTTATTTTGATCACCCTTGCGGCGATTTTGCGGGTTGGGGCGCCTTTCTTTTTTGAGCAAAGCCTTGCCGCGATTTGGATTTCCGCAATCGCTTGGACGGCGGCCTATGGCCTGTTTAGCGTCCTCTACTTTCCGGTTTTTACTCAAGCCGGAAGGACGGAATAAAACTCGCGCCTTAGAAAGCCCTGATTGAGGGCGTCCAGGGGATATTCACATGGTAGCACCGCTTTCTAGGTATTACTGGTGCTATAGAAAACACCGGGAAGGTGGTGGAAAACAGGAGACAGTATTGACCATGTTAAAGGTAACGCACACGTGCATTTAGGTAAAAACAAGCATAAAAAACTAATCTTGTTTGGCTTTCTTTTTACTTAAAAAGGGCGATTGGATATATGTCCGGGGACGAAGATAACAAGGACGAAGGTTTAAAGGGTGATCCCCGGCGGAGCGCCAGCGCTACGGTAAGGGTTTTTTTTTACCAGTTCTGGCAAACCGTGGAAGCCTGGATCGACCTTGACCCTGAGGAATTGCTTTTTGTTGAAGGGGCCGAGGACTTCGATCTCATCGGTTCGGATGAAGCGACTGCCGTCCAGGTCAAAGACAACAAGGCATCCGGCTCTTTGACGCTGGGCAGCGCCAATGCGCTGACTGCCTTGGGTAACTTCTGGACAGCTCGGAAAGACAACACGGGCAGAAAGGTTCAGTTCAAATTCATTACGACTGCCGAAGCCGGTTCCGAAAAGGACGGATTTAAAAGAGAGAAAGGAATAGAGGTCTGGAACCTCTGCAGACAGTCTCCCCTGTCCACATGCGCCGAGGACGTGGAGAGAATCCGTGACTTTCTCCTGAAGAAGACGTCACTCGATCGCGATCTTGCCAAATTCCTGAAGAGTGCTTCCGTCGAAGACATATGGCAGAAACTGATTGGGCCAGTCGAATGGCTCAGCAATCAGCCCACGCTCGACGACGTGAATGAAATTGTCGTCGGGTGGCTTCTGAAGATTGGCGAACGACAAGGGCTAACAGCGACGGATGCAGACCGCCTTGCCAAAAACCTTTGCATGATAGTCGTAAAGGCAGCCTGCACAAAATCATCCTCGCCACTGACTTACATTAGTTTCAGGGAACAACTTGACAGTGCTGTGAACGTCGAGGTGCCGAGAGAAATCCTTCGGCAACAGGAAGTATATGAAGGCGTATTAGGCAAAATAATTAAGGCAGGCATCGAGACAGGCGATGCCGAATTGCCTACGGTCACAGGGGCGGTAGACGCCTTCACCACCCCGGTTCTGGGAACTAATATATGGGCTAGACGGAATTTAATAGACCGGTTCCGGTCGGCTCTCGATTCTGGCGTGGCATATGTAGATGGCAGTGCTGGAATGGGCAAAACTACGCTGGTACGACAGGCGCTGGACGGAGAAAAACAACTTTTCTGGACTAACTTTCGTGACCGACACGCGCGGGAAATCGTGGATGTTTGTCGCGCCCTTGTTCAGGAAATTATAAACAAACACACCAATCCCGTGGTCGTCCTGGATGACTTGAACCCCGAGGATGATCCCCGAAACCTGGAAAACGGTCTTGGGCGGCTGGCGGAAGCAATTAGGGATCATGAAGGCAGTCTCATAATCATTTCATACAAGCCAGCCGGGCCTCGGCTCGCGTCGGTTCTCGGTTTGTCGAAGGATTCCAGAATCAATGTTTCACCGTTTGAGGAAGAGGAGGTACGGGGCTTTCTGATTGCTGAAGGTTGTCCAAAACAGCGCGCGAAAGAGCTTGGGCGTATTGTCTGGCTGCATACGTCAGGTCATCCCCAGCTTGTCGCCGCGAGGATCAACGGATTGAGAATCGCAGCATTTCCGAAACCGGCGTTTGACGACATTATAGACCAGCCGAAAGAAATTCGGGACGCGCAGGCCGAGGCACTTAACGTAGTGCGGTCTGTTTTGCCCGAGGGCGCTCGCAATTTGCTTTACCGCCTCAGTCTTTCTATACCGTCGCTCAAACGATCTCATGCCCTGAGGATAGGAGGGGCAAATCCGGCCATACCGCAAGTCGGCGAGATGTTCGAACATCTTGTTGGTCCATGGCTAGAACAGCCCCGGCAAGATCGGTTTCGCGTGTCCGCGCTGGTATCAAGGGCAGGCCAAAAGTTATTGACGCCGGAAGAAATTAAAAGAGTTCACGCAGACATTACGACCGCCCTGCTGGCGGAGGGAACCATTGAGGTAGATGAGTTTGCTGGCATCGTCCTCCATGCACTCTCCGGTGAAGCGGAATTTCAATTGGCAATCGCCGCCAAGGTATTCCTGACGGCACCCAAGGAAATCAAGGAGGTGCTTGCGAAGGAGTTGTCATGGGTTACCGCCCTAGGCGTTGATCCATCCACCCGCTTGCCAATATCTAACAAGGCTGCGCGCCAGTTTTTCCAGCTCTTCCAGTGGGAGGTTGCAGGCATTGCTACCCCCGACCGTCTTGATCAGTTGGCAAAGGTCATGGAAGGTGACTTTACGGGCGATAGCGACGAGTTAGTCGAAGCCCTGCCGAGAATTCTCTACCTTTCCAAACTCCTTTTTGAGGTAGATTTCCAGATTTCAATAGATAAGGTTGTAGCCCATATGCTGGAGCTTTGGCGGCTCGTTGAATGGGCCAACAGCCAGGATGTCGGAATCGGCTTCGGGGACGAAGCTCCGCCAATGTACCCTGGTCAGAAGCGATCAAAGTTTGCTGATATGTTTACAGCTGTCCTCGTCCCGCGCGTGCGCACGGTCGGAGACCTTCGCTCGCTCGTCTCATCTCTCGATGCCTTAGATGAAGAAGATCGGCAACGGCTTCTGGATGGTTTCAAGGTGGATGACGGCGAACTCCGAATTCTTTTCAGCGGCCCGTGGCTCTCCATCAAGAGGGATGTCACGCTAGGTTACGAAGACTATGCCGAGGCTCTCGAAGAATCGCTTTCGGCTGGACAACGATGGAAGCACCATCCGTGGACGCGGGCGGCGGCCCGGGCACTATCGGCCATTCTCGACGAAATGCTTGATCGCCGGGAGGACGCGGAAAAAATTGTTACGGAAACAGCAAAGGCAATCGGCTCATCGCTCAATCTGGATGAGCAGCTTGCAGTAATAGCGTTTAACCACAAGGAATACGACAAGGCTCTCGGCATCTGGCAGCGTGTTCTCCCGAACTGGAAGTCGGATAAAACTGTTCATGACACGCAGCCCCTTTTCGGGATGCGATGCGCTGCCATTGCTGCAGCGAACCTGGAAAAGTGGGATACTGCGGCCGAGCTTTTCGGCCAGACAATTAAACGTGCCGCTAATTTCAGTATGCGCCCCTGGAAAATTGGGCTGCTGGGTGACCAAGGTTATGCCTTATGGAAGAATGGAAACCGCAAGAGAGCCCTAGTTGTATTTAGCGAAGCTGTCGAAGCCCTGGAGAAACTACCCAACAAGCCCGAAAGCTTTTCAGAATATGCAGTGCAGAAGTTGGTGGGGCACACCTTGGTGTCTCTTGCATCACAGGACGGTTCCTTTGCTACGCCAATTCCAGGGATGTGCAGCAACCTTGCCCCCGACGAAAGGATAAAGAAGCTACCGCCGACACCGACTGTTTATACGTGGCTCCAGCTTTCCATCCTTGCCAAGGAAGTTGGTGATAAAAAGCTAGCAGCCCTTTGTGTCGAGAAGTTCAAGAATGCGCCATTTGCTCTCCTTCGGATGATGTTTGTGCGGGACGCTCTGGAGAACCGCTTAAAATCGAGAAGTCTGAAGGGTGTTGTAAAGCTGGCAACAACGATGTCACTCGAAATGGAAAAAGCCATTCAGCGGAAGGATGCGCCGCCCCATGAACCGGACCCGCCAGAACTAACTGTTCAACTCAATGAGAAAACGTTAAATGCTTTCATCCGCCCTGCATTATGGGCGGGTATTTTGCGGGCGCGGGTGCTTGGACGGAATATAACAAAGCTAGTCAAAAACTGGCAAAGCGAGATCGACGCCACCCAGCCTTATCTCGCTAGTGAACTCGCCCTCTGCCATACATTCAGTTGTATGGCCGTCGGTGAACTGGAAATGATACTCAAAAATAATCAGGAAGCATTCGAAAGACGATTTCTGGCTAGCGTGCTTATGATTGGGCGGGACGACAACGGTCCTCCGGGCACTCTGTACGCAGAGGGTTTCATTATCGGCAATGCCAAGAATTATGAATTCTTGTGGGGCGTTGCCGGGAAGAATTTCAGCGCGCTGGCACGGAAGGATTGGCAGCGCTTCAGTGAAAAAAGGTTCTTACTCCGTAACCCCGATCTTCATGTCGATGCAATTCGTGAGGCCTGCGAGTTGAAAAAACAGGGCTGGTCTGCTGCCGCGAATATTATTCTCACTGCGATACCGACTGTTAACCTGAATTTTCCTGAAGATCTACGGGAATATTTACAGGAACTATCAGTCAAAGTGATAAGCCCAGCAACTGAAGGATAGCCCTCACCCCGCAGGAACGACGGAATAAAACTCGCGCCTTAAAAAGCTTTTTTCGAGGGCGTCCAGGGTCGCTTGGCGGCGCGTAAATAACTGGGCGGTCTCGTCGCGCCCGTGAACTTTTTCAAGCTCCTCGGCATTGGCTTTTTCCAGATCGAACATCTTGGCGAAGGTGTCGTGATAGGCCGCCGTCTGGTCGGCGTGTTCGATGATGTTCCAACCGGCGCGGTCCAGCATGGTCGGGTAGGGGACGGTTGTTTCAATAAACACCGGCCCGCCGGGGGCGGCTAGTTTATAGTCCGCGTCCGATAGGCCGGGCGTGATCAGGATCACCGAGAAAACCATTTTTCCGCCATCCCCGATAACCCGGCGGCACTCCCCCAACACCGCCTGTTTCTCGATCAAACAACACAAAACGTCGGAATGATAGATGGCATCGAAGCCGCCGTCCTTGAAGGGCAGGGCGGCTGCGTCGGCCTGGGCTATGTGGCAGGTTTCCGTTTGGCCGTCGGTCTCGGCGCGTCTTTTCGCGGCCAATAACCCCTCAAACGGAAGATCGATCAGCGTCGTGTCGGCGCCGGAAATCTTTGCCAGATACAACCCCGGCCAGCCGGCGCCCGAACCGATTTCCAGGAACGCCGTCCCGGCGCCTAAACCCAGCATTTTGATGATGTCTGTGGTTTCGTCCCTGGTCGTCCAACTGGTGCAGCCGTAATCGCAGCCGCACACCTGGCGCTCGATATCGAGCATGGCTTCGGAACCGGTCAGCTTGCCGTAGGTCTTGGAAAAGCGGGCAATGAGGGCTTGTTCTTCGGGAGATTGCGCCATCGCCACCTTCTTTTTTAGTCGTCCGAGCGGACCTTGACGTAGCTGCCGGGCGCGTCTTCCAGGACCTTTAATTTGCCGTCGCCGGGCTTGCGGGCGGGCACGTCTGAGTTGCCGGCTGCCTTTTTGGCTCCTTTTTTGGCCTTCTTGCCATCGTCTTGGCCCTCGATCCATTTGTCCCAATCCGGCCACCACGATCCTTCGTGTTGTTGGGCGTCGTCCAGCCAGGTTTCCGGATTTTTCGGGTGCTTGGCATTGGTCCAATAGCCGTATTTTTTCGCTGCCGGTGGGTTGACGACGCCGGCAATATGGCCGGACCCCGACAGAACGAACCGCACCGGGCCGCTGTAAAGGCCGGTCGCCGCATAGGTCGACTTCCACGGCGCGATGTGATCTTCCTGGGTCGAAATCACATAAGACGGCACCTTGATGAGGCCTAAATCCAGCGGCACGCCGTCGAGCGTAATGCCGCCCGGTTCGATCAGCTTGTTTTCCAGATACATTTTGCGCAGATAGAACGAGTGCATGGCGGCGGCCATGCGGGTGGCGTCGGAATTCCAATACAGCAGATCGAACGGAAAGGGCTCCTTGCCCAACAAGTAGTTGTTGACGACGAACGACCAGATCAGGTCGTTGCCGCGCATCATGTTGAAGGTGTTGGCCATGTGGGTGCCTTCGAGGTAGCCCTTTTCGGCCATTTTCGCCTCGAGACTGGCGATCTGCTCCTCGTCGATGAATACGCCGAGTTCACCGGCGTCGGCAAAATCGACCATGGTGGTGAAATACGTCGCCGATTTAACCCGGTCGTCCTTTTTCGCCGCCATATAGGCCAAGGTGCAGGCCAACAGCGTGCCGCCGATGCAATAGCCGACGGCGTTTATATCTTTTTCCCCGGTCGCCTGCTCGATGGCGTCGAAGGCGGCCAGCGGGCCTTCGAGCATATAGTCGTCGAAGGTCTTATCGGCCAGTTTCTCGTCCGGATTGGCCCACGAGATGACGAACACCGTGTTGCCTTGGTCGACGGCCCACTTGATGAACGAGTTCTCTTTGCGTAGATCGAGGATGTAATACTTGTTGATCCACGGCGGCATGATCAACAATGGCCGTTGGCGGACTTTCTTCGTCGTCGGCTCGAACTGGATCAATTGCATCAGGTCGTTCTGGAAAACCACCTTGCCCGGCGTGGTCGCGACGTTGACACCGATTTCGAAGGCGTCTTCGTCGGTCATGCGGATTTTCAGCCGGCCTTTTCCTTCATCCATATCCTGAAGAAGATTCTTCAAGCCATTGAGAAGATTCTCGCCGCCGCTTTCGGCGGTTGCCTTTAAAACTTGTGGATTGGTCATGACGAAATTGGTCGGTGACAAGGCCTCGACGAATTGGCGGGTATAAAAATCGACCTTTTGCGCGTCCTTGTCGTCCAAGCCTTCGACATCGCCGACGGTCGATTGCATCCACCGGGACGTCAAAAGGTAGGATTGCTTGATGTAATCGAAGACGTTGTTTTCGTTCCAGGACTGGTCCTTGAAACGGCGGTCGCCGGGCTCGGGTTCGGCCACAGGCTCGGCCTCGCCGCCCATCATGCGGGTCGCCGTCGATTGCCACAATTTGGCGTAATCCTGCCAAAGCGCCATGTTGGCTTCCATCATTTTCGCCGGGTCGGCCATCATCCGCGACGTCATTTCCATGAAGGCGTTGGATATATTCATCGGGTCGGGCGAAGCGGGCCCGGAACCGGCGCCGTTCTGGGCCTGTTGGGATAGGAATTCTGAAACCAGTTTTTGGCTGGTCTCGGCGATTTCAGCCATCGACCGCGAAAGCTCTTCGCCGTCAGGCATTTTGCCGTTGGTAGCCGGTTGATCGTTCATCTTTATCCTTTATGATCGCTGGATATTCGTAGCCGATTTTAGTAGCTGGGGCGGGGGCCCACAAAAACACTTTATGTTGCACTGCAATATAACATACCGGCGGCGTTTGCAAACGGTTAACCTTTTTAGGGCATGTTGCTAAAAGAGGAAGAATCCCAATACCCGGAGATTGAGAAGATTTAAAGGGGTCAGCAGAATGGCTAAAAACGTTTTTTATTTTTCACGTCCCAGTATTTCATTGAAGACGGCCCTGTTGGCCGGCGTGTTTGCGGGCACATCCGTGCTCGGCGCTTGCTCGCAGGTGCCCGACGCCGTCAACCCGGTGGAATGGTACAAAAGCACGACCGATTTTTTTACGGGTGACAAAGCAGACCCGAAGAAAAGCGCCGGTAAGGAAAGCGGGCTTTCAGCCGACCGGGGCAAAGCGCCTCCTGGGTCGGACAAATCATTTCCCAATCTAGCCTCCGTCGACCGCCAGGCGCAAAGCCGCGACAAAAAGGGCGGCGGGTTGGTCGCAGACTCCGACCGCCCGAAATATGCGCCGGCCATTGCCCGCCAAGGCGCTTCATCGGAAACCTTGGCACAAAAATCTCCGCCTAAGGCTCCGTCGGTAGCGGCGACCATGCCGCCACCATCTGCGGTGCCGACGGCGCCGGTAAGCCAAGTGCCGATGAAGGCGCCTTCTGCACAGCCTCCGGCAATGACGGCCCAAGCATCGCCGACGTTGGTAACGCCGAATCTGACGGTCGATCAGCAAGAAACCGAACAGCGCCTAGCCCGGCAGCTGGCGGATTTACGCGCCAGGGCGCAAGCCCCCGACACTTTGTCTAAACAGCCGTTTGCGGCGCCTTCGGGTGAGTTCGAGACAATCGTCATTTCGTCTGACGGTATTCAGGCCGCGGGCTCCTTGGAAACTCAAGACCCGGTGGCGGTCGCGCCGGTTTCGCCTCCGACATCGAGGGGCGCAAGCCAGTTGATCGAAAGACAAGTCGCCAGTCGTGCAACCGGCTCCGGCCAAAAGGTCGCGACCATCCTGTTCGACAACGGATCTTCCAGCTTAAAAGCGCATGACAAGCGGATTTTAAGCGCCGTGACGCGCTTGCAGAAAAAAAGCGGCGGCATCATCAGAATTGTCGGCCACGCCAGTTCCCGAACCCGCAGCTTGTCGGCGATCAAGCATAAGATGGTGAATTTCAAGATTTCGATCGATCGCGCCGACAGGGTCGTCGGTGAACTGGTGCGGCTCGGCATTAAAAACGAGAATATCGAAATCGCCGCCGTGGCCGATACCGAGCCGCTTTATTACGAATTCATGCCGACGGGAGAAGCCGGAAACCGCCGGACAGAGGTCTATCTCGTCAATTGATTTTGGCGGCTTTCGGCGGCCCAAAGCTTTAACCTTGTGCAAAAAGCGGCCTTCTGGCATGTGATGAGGCATGGAACAGGAATTCCATAAGATCGGGCTTTTGCCGCCTTACGTGTTCGCCGAAGTGAACGCGATGAAGGCGCGCGCCCGCGCCGAAGGCGCCGATATTATTGATTTCGGCATGGGCAACCCCGATCAGCCGACGCCGCCGCATATCGTCGAAAAATTGGTCGAGGCGGTGCAGGATTCGAAGACTCACCGCTATTCCCAGTCGCGGGGAATCCCGGGCTTGAGAAAAGCCGTTAGCGCCTATTACGCACGCCGTTTCGGCGTTTATGTCGATCCGGAAACGGAAACCATCGTCACCTTGGGATCGAAAGAAGGGCTGGCTAACCTGTCGTCGGCCATTACCAACCCCGACGACATTATCTTATCCCCCAATCCCTCCTACCCGATCCATCCCTTCGGGTTCATCATCGCCGGCGCCGGCGTTCGCTCTATTCCGATCGGTCCCGAAGAAGACGTCATGGCGGCGTTGAAAGTCGCCGTCGAGCAATCGTCGCCGAAGCCGAAAGCGGTGGTCTTGAACTATCCCAACAATCCGACGGCCAAGGTGGTGGACCTTGATTTCTATGAACAGGTCGTCGATTTCTGCCTTCATCACAAAATCTATATCCTGTCGGACATCGCTTATTCGGAGGTTTATTTCGACATCCCGCCGCCGCCGTCCATCTTACAAATCAAGCGCGCCTGGGATATCGCCGTCGAATTCTCGTCCATGAGCAAGACCTATTCCATGCCCGGCTGGCGGATTGGTTTCGCCACCGGCAACAAGAAATTGATTTCGGCGCTGGCCCGAATCAAATCGTATTTAGACTACGGCGCCTTCACCCCCATTCAGGTTGCCGCCGTGGCCGCGTTGAACGGGCCGCAGGACTGTGTCGATGAAATGCGCCAGCTTTACAAAGCCCGCCGCGATGTTCTGATCGACGGCCTTGCCGCTGCCGGGTGGGATGTTCCGTCGCCGGTGGCGACGATGTTCGCTTGGGCGCCGATCCCGCCGGATTTTGCCGCCTTAGGCTCGCTGGAATTCTCAAAACTGCTGCTATCGGAAGCCGAGGTCGCGGTGTCGCCGGGTATCGGGTTCGGAGAAAACGGCGAGGGTTTCGTCCGCATCGCCTTGGTCGAAAATCGTCAGCGAATCAGACAAGCCGTCCGCAACATCAAGGCGTTTCTTCGCGGCTATGATCAAGGTGGAAAACGGGCCGCTTCGCAATGAGCAATCCTCTAAAAATAGGCATTGCCGGCCTGGGCACCGTCGGCGCCGGAACGGTGCGTATGGTTACGGAACGGGCCGAAAAACTGAAGGCGGCGACCGGCCGGGCGTTCGAGATCACGGCGGTGTCGGCGCGTGACAAAAAAGCCGACCGCGGCGTTGATCTCAGTGGTTATGAATGGCTGGACGATCCTTTGGCGATGGCGACGCATTCGAACGTCGATGTCGTGGTCGAGTTGATCGGGGGGGCGGACGGCATTGCCAAAGACCTTGTCGAAGCGGCGATTTCCGGCGGCAGGCATGTCGTCACCGCCAACAAGGCGCTCATCGCCCATCACGGCACGGCGCTGGCCGGGGCGGCGGAAAAGGCGGGTGTCAGCCTGGCTTACGAGGCGGCGGTGGCGGGCGGTATTCCGATCATCAAGTCGCTGCGCGAAGGCCTGGCCGGAAACCGCATCCAGCGCGTTTACGGGATTCTCAACGGCACGTGTAATTTCATTCTCAGCGCCATGGCCGATCAGGCCCGCGATTTTGATGACGTGTTGGCGGAATGCCAGAAGCTCGGTTACGCCGAGGCCGACCCCAGTTTCGATATCGATGGCATCGACGCCGCCCATAAGCTGGCGATCCTATCCAGCGTTGCCTTCGGGTGCGAGGTCAATTTCGACGCCGTTCATGTCGAAGGCATCCGCCAGATTTCCCTGACCGATATGCAATTCGCCGACGAATTGGGGTACGTCATCAAATTGCTGGGTGTCGCCGCTGTCCAGGGTGCCGGGGGCGAAACAAGCCTGGAGCAACGCGTCCATCCCTGCATGGTCCCGAAAAACGCGCCCATCGCCCATGTGTCGGGGTCTCTTAACGCCGTCGTCGCCGAAGGCGATTTCGTCAATACCATTGTCCAGGAAGGCCCCGGCGCCGGTGCCGGGCCGACGGCATCCGCCGTCGTCGGGGATTTGATCGACATCGCGCGTGGCGCCAATATTCCGACCTTCGGGGTTCCCGCCGACCAACTGAAAGCCATGACCCCGGTGCCCATGCACAAACACGTCGGCGCCTATTACATCCGCCTGATGGTGGTCGACGAGCCGGGCGTGTTGGCCGATGTCGCCGCCGCCTTCAAGAAGCACGCAGTGTCCATAGAATCCGTTCTGCAACGGACCCGCGACCCCGGTGAGCCGGTGCCGGTGGTGTTGACCATGCACGAAACCGAGGAATCCGCCCTGACAGGCGCGCTGGCGGATATCGCCGCCGTAAAATCCATTATCGAGCCGCCCCGCATGATCCGCATTGAGGCTCTTTAGGGCTGGTCAAGGGCTCTTAACGGGGCAACAATACCCTATGACGACCCCCAGCGCCGACAGAACCCTGGCCCTCGAAACCGTCCGCATTACCGAAGCGGCGGCCATTGCTGCGTCCCAGTTCATGGGCGGCGGTGATGAAAAATCCGCCGATCAGGCCGCCGTCTGCGCCATGCATAAAGCGCTCAGCGGGATGGACATGGACGCCACCGTGCGCATCGGCGAAGGCATCGAAGGCCAAGCCGATAAGCTTTTCGTCGGCGAAAAAGTTGGCACCGGCAATGGCCCGAAACTGGATATCGCGCTGGTCGCGCTGGAAGGCAAAAGCATCGTCGCCCGCGGCGGGGCCAACGCGCTGTCGGTAATCGCCGTCGCCGAAGACGGCGGCTTCCTGACGGTGCCCAATATCTACATGGATAAAATCGCCATCGGTCCCGGCTTGCCCGACGGCATCATCGACCTCGACAAGGAACCGGCGGATAACCTAAAGGACGTTGCCGACGCCAAGGGCGTGGCGGTTTCCGATTTGGTTGTCTGTATGTTGGACCGCCCCCGTCACGCCGAGATCATCGGCAAAATCCGCGCCGCCGGGGCGCGCATCCGGCTGATCCTGGACGGCGACGTCAGCGGCGTTATCGCCACCACCCAACCGGAAGCCGAAGTCGATATTTTCTGCGGCATCGGCGGCGCCCAACAGGGTGTTTTGGGGGCGGCGGCGCTGCGCGGCGCCGGCGGCCAGATGCAGGGGCGATTGGTGTATCGAAACAACGACCATAGGCTGGAAGCCCAAAACGCCGGCATCGAAGACCTGGAACGCAAATATTCGGCCGACGAAATGGCGTCGGGCGACGTCACCTTCGCCGCCACCGGCATCACCCACAGCGCCATGCTGAAAGGCGTCCACCATATTCCCGGCGGCGCCATCACCCATTCCATGGTCTTGCGCTCCAAGACCGGAACGCTCCGCTTTATCGAGGGCCGACATGACTTCACCCGCTGGCCTGACAAGTCCTGAACTTAAAGACTCAGAGAGTTTTCTAGGCGTCGAAAAATCGTTGACCGGCAAACGCTGGATCGGCCGTGAAGCCGACGACCGCCAAGCGCTGGCCATTTCCCAACGTCTCGGCCTGCCGGAAATCGCCGGGCGCGTGCTGGCGGCCCGGGGCGTCGGCCTGGATGAAGCGGCGGCTTTTCTTAAACCCACCCTCAAGGATCATTTGCCCGACCCCAGTTGCCTGAAAGCCATGGACGAGGCCTGTGCGCGCTTAGCCGGCGCCGTCATGGAGGGTGAAACCGTCGGCATTTTCGGTGATTACGATGTCGACGGGGCGACCTCGGCGGCGTTGTTGACGCGCTTTTTTGCCGCCGTCGGCGGCAAGTCGAGCTTTTACATTCCCGACCGCATCAAGGAAGGCTACGGCCCCAATGCGCCGGCGTTGTTGAAGCTCAAAGACGACGGCGCCTCGGTCGTCGTCACCGTCGATTGCGGCACCGCTGCCTTTGAGCCGCTGCAAGCCGCCGCAGACGCCGGGTTGGATGTCATCGTCGTCGATCACCACGTCGCCGAAGCCGGTTTGCCCAAAGCCTTCGCCGTTATCAACCCCAACCGGTTGGACGACGACAGCGGCTTGGGCCAACTGGCCGCCGTCGGCGTTGCGTTTATGTTGGTGGTCGGTGTCAACCGGGCGCTCAGGAGTGCCGGTTGGTTTGATAAAAACGCCGAGCCCGACCTGACCCGATGGCTGGACTTGGTCGCCTTGGGTACCGTTTGCGATGTCGTGCCGTTGACCGGCGTCAACCGGGCCTTGGTGACGCAGGGCCTGAAGGTGATGACGGCGCGGGGCAACACCGGGCTTCGGGCACTGGCCGATGTCGCCGGGTTGAACGAACCGCCCGGCACCTATCACGCCGGGTTTGTCTTCGGGCCGCGTATCAATGCCGGCGGCAGGATCGGCGCGCCTGATTTAGGCACGCGACTGCTCGGTACCGATGACATGGACGAAGCGATGACCATCGCCCACCGCCTGGACGACCTCAACCGGGAACGCAAGGACATCGAAAGTGCGGTCCTCGACGCCGCCTTGGAAGAAGTGGAAAAGGCCGGTGACGGTTTAGGCCCGGTGATTGTGGCTGCGGGCGACGGCTGGCACCCCGGCGTTATCGGCATCGTCGCCAGCCGCCTGAAGGAACGTTTCAATCGTCCGGCTTGCGTTATAGCCCTCGACGGCGACCGGGGCACCGGGTCGGGGCGCTCGGTTTCCGGCGTCGATTTGGGGTCGGCCATCATAAGCGCCTGCCAATCCGGAATCCTGGTCAAGGGCGGTGGCCACAAGATGGCTGCCGGGTTCACCGTGGAGCGGGACAAATTGGCGGAATTTCAAGCGTATCTGAACGACCGGGTGCGGGCGCTGGTCGGCGTTGGCGGCATCCAGCCCCGCCTGTACCTGGACGGCGCCTTGAAACCCGCAGCGGCCAACATGAAGCTGCTGGCCGAGCTGGAACATGTCGGGCCGTTTGGGTCCGGCAACCCGGAACCGAAATTCGTCATCCCCGACGCCCGGCTGTCTTATGCCGCCGTCGTCGGCGAAAAACACGTGCGCGGCATTATCCAGGGCGAAGGCGGCGGTCGGCTGGCCTGCATCTCGTTCAACTCCCTCGATACGCCCTTGGGCCAAGCACTGCTAAAGAGCGAAAGCGCGCCCCTGCATATCGCCGGGCGGCTTCGCATCAACACCTGGCAGGGGCGCTCGTCGCCGCAACTGCTGGTCGATGACGCGGCCCCGGCATGGTAGATAGGACATGGTAGGGTAGGTTAATGTTGGATAAGTGGGATCATCGTTTCCTGACGCTCGCCGAGCACGTTTCCGGGTGGTCGAAGGACCCGTCGACCAAGGTCGGCGCCGTCATCACCCATACGCGTTCGAAGCGCGTGCTGTCCATGGGCTTCAACGGCTTCCCCGCCGGCGTCGAGGACACCCAGGAGCGCCTTACCGACCGCAACACCAAGTACGAAATGGTCGTCCATGCCGAGCAAAACGCCTTGATGTTCGCCGGCGACCGGGCCGAGGGCGCAACCCTTTACGTTCACCCGCTGCCGCCGTGCGCTAGATGTGCTGTGATGATCATCCAGGCCGGGATCGTGCGCGTCGTCTGCGAGCAGCCGGATTTCGAGCACGAACGCTGGGGCGAACAAGCGAAGATCGCCGACACCATGTTCCGGGAAGCCGGGCTTCAGGTGGAATATTTGCAACCGGGCGAAAAGCCGCCGGTGGACGAATAGGCGGATTGACCCCCGCCGCCCTTACAGAAGCTCGCCGCCTTCCCGCAGCTTCTTCAAAAGCAGCGAATGACGAAAGCCCAGGGCATGGGCCTTTTTGAAATCCTTGAGGGCTTGGGTCTTCTCGCCTTTCATCTCGTAGGCGAGCCCCCGGTCGGCGAAGACCCGGGCATCGTCGGGGTTTAGGCCGATGGCCTTGTTGTAATCCTGGATGGCCCGGTCGAAATGGCCTTTCTTTCTGTAGACATTCCCCCGGTTGCCGATGGCTTCGGCAAAACCGGGGTCCAGGCGGATGGCCTCGTCGAAGTCTTCGATGGCCCGGTCGAATTGGCCTTTGCCATAATAGGCATTGCCCCGGTTGTTGAAGGCATCGGAAAGATCGGGCTTCAGGCGGATGGCCTCGCTGTAGTCGGCGATGGCCTTTTCCCAGAGGCCCTTCCTTTTATAGCCAAGTCCTCTGTTGGCGAAGGCTCGGGCGAGATTGCTGCCGGTGAATCGGCCTGACTGAATGTTCCGGGTGCAAGCAACGATTCGGATGTCGGGATGGTCGCCACCGAAATCACACATTCGAACTTCCTGCGTGAAATCCGCGTGGACCGTTGGTGTCCATGCAACCAGGAAGAGGGCGACGAGCGCTGCGTATCTGGTCATATTTCCCCCTGTGACATAAGCATTCCAGGGCCCGGGGTGGAAAAAGCCTAACCGGAACGTCGCCGTCGGCGCAACCGGTGGGTTTTTTAGGGGGATTCAAGGGTGCCATCCGGCGGCCCGGCGATGGAGCCTAGCCGGTTATTTTTTCAGGATTTTTTCGGCCCGCTCGGCTTCGGGCCGGAAGGCCGGCGCCATGCCGGAAGCGGGCGGGTTTTTTAGGTGCCCGACGATGGATTCCGCGACATTTCGGTCTTCCGATTCGTTCATGGAGCGGGCCCTGACTTTGGTCCGGCGCTTCGGTGGACATTTAAGTTTCCGCTGGTAGGATTTACGCACCATGACCAAGAGCGCCGAAAAAACCATCGCTATCACACCCATGACGCCGGCCATCGGCGCCAAAGTCACCGGTGTCGATCTGGCCGGGGAAATGGATGACGACACATTTGCGGTCGTTCACCAGGCGGTTTTGGATCACTTGGTCCTGTATTTTCCGGGTCAGGATATTCCGCCGTCGGCCCAGGTCGCTTTTACCGAGCGTTTCGGCGCCGTCGAGCCGCACCCGTTGAAATCCCGCGCCGGCCATCCCGAGTACGAGGGCCTGCTGGTCCTCGAAAACGCGCCCGAAAGACGCGGCGCGCGTAACGATTTCTGGCATTCAGACATCACCTGCGCGTCATCGCCGCCATCGATCTCGGTACTCCATGCCCTTACCGTTCCTGACGGCAAGGGCGACACCATGTTTTGCAACATGTACGAAGCCTGGGACGGCTTGCCGGATGATCTGAAAAACCGGCTCGAGGGCCAGACCGCGGAACATTCGGGTGAAGCCATCCGCCAGCGCAATAATGCCGACACCACGGACGGCAACAAGGATATCGACGTGCCGCCGCCGGAAATCCACCCGGTCGCCCGCCGCCATCCCGAGACAGGCCGCCAAGCGCTTTTCACCAATCGCTTTTTCACGACAAAATTCAGCGATATGTCAGCGGAAGAAAGCGCGCCGTTGCTGGTCGAACTTGAAGAGCGCGCAACGGTGCCTGAAAACGTCTATCGCCACCAATGGCAGCCGGGCGACGTGCTTATCTGGGACAACCGCTGCACCATGCATTACGCGGTTTACGACTACGATGAAAACGAATCCCGCCGCTTGCACCGGACCACTGCGGCAGGCGATCGGCCCCAGGCTTAACGGGGGCTTAACGGGGGCTTAACGGGGGCTTAATCTATTTCTTCAGAATTTTTTCGACGCGGGCGGCTTCAAGGCGGAAGGCTTCGCCCATGCCGGAACCGAGCAGCGGCCTTAGGTAATCGACGAAGGTGTCGGTGACGTCGTGGCCGTTGGCATTGATCATGTCGTCGGCCATGACCTTGGTCTTGCCGGCGACGTCTTCGAGGTTGCTCAGTTTGTATTCGGCGCTGTAATTGTCGCCTGATCCGGTCCGGTGGATCGTCACCGTGCCATCGCTGTCGCCGTCGTGGGCATAAGCGGCGGCCTTTTCGCCGACGGCGCGGGCTTCGGCTTGATCGACATCGGAAACACAGCCCAGGAACGAGCGCTGCAAATAACCGAAGGTATCGCCGCGCACCCGTTTCAGGCCGGTGCCTTCGCGGATTGACGCGCACAGCAGATCGGCCAGCGCCCCGGTACCCGAAAGCTGGACGTTGCCGTGGGCGTCTTTTTCGACTTCCTGGGCGAGCTTGGTGACGATGGCTTCGCCGCTGTCATCATGGATGCCTTCGGAAACGGCGATGACGCAGCGCCCGTATTTGTCATAGGCCGCTTTGACGTCACCGATG
>JABMOY010000189.1 GCA_013203955.1 Rhodospirillales bacterium
GCTCAGTTGGTAGAGCACCTGACTTTTAATCAGGTTGTCGTGGGTTCGCTCCCCGCAGCGCCTACCAAAACCCCCCCGGTGACATTGCGTTGCCGGGGGTTTCCCTTTTTCCGCCAAGGCCTATATAACTCACGCCCATGAACCATTTTCCCATCTTCCTGGATATCAAAGGCCGCCCGGTTGTTGTCGTCGGCGGCGGCGAGATCGCGGCTCGGCGTGTGGAAATGGCCGTTCGCGCCGGCGCCCGGGTCACGGTCATCGCGTCCGAGGCTTGTCCGGCGCTGGAAGAGATTGCTCTGAAGGATGGGGTCGAACGCCAAGCCCGGGAATTCGATCCCTCTGATTTGCAAGGCTGCGTCATCGTCTTGGTGGCCACCGATGACGAGGATTTGAACAAGCGCGTCTCGTCATTAGCGCAAGATGCCGGAATTCCCGTCAACGTCGCCGATCGGTTATCCCTTTGCACCTTCATCATGCCCGCCATTATCGATCGCTCGCCGTTGTTGGTGGCGGTGTCCAGTGGCGGCGAGGCGCCGATCCTGTCGCGCGTTCTCAAGGCCCGGCTTGAAACTTTCGTTCCCGCCGGGTTGGGGCGCCTGGCCCGATTCGCCCGTGGTTTGCGCGACAAAGTTCAGGCCGCCATCCCCAACGCCGTCAAGCGCCGCCGGTTCTGGGAGGACTTCATCGACGGGCCGATTGCCGAATATGTTCTTTCCGGCAAAGAAGAGGCCGCCCAGGAACTTGTCGAAAAAGCCTTGGAAAAAGCCGGACCCGGTGAGGGCGAGCCGGACGGCGAAGTCTATTTGGTCGGCAGCGGTCCCGGCGACCCCGATTTGCTGACTTTTCGGGCGCTTCGATTGATGCAGCAGGCGGATGTGGTCCTCCACGACCGGCTGGTTCCCGACGGTATTCTGGACCTGGTGCGGCGCGATGCCGAGCGGGTGTTCGTCGGCAAGAAACCCGGCGACCACACCATGCGCCAGGAAGAAATCAGCCAATTGATGGTCACCCTGGCTAGGCAAGGAAAACGGGTGTTGCGTTTGAAAAGCGGCGATCCGTTCGTTTTCGGTCGCGGCGGCGAGGAAATTGAGGCTTTGGCCGAAGAAGGCATTGCGTTCCAGGTGGTGCCCGGCGTTTCCGCGGCCAACGGGTGCGCGTCCTATGCCGGCATCCCCTTGACCCACCGGGACCACGCCCACAGTTGCGTGTTCGTGACCGGGCACATGAAGGACGGCGCCATCGACCTCAACTGGGGCCAGCTTATCCAGCCCAGGCAAACCCTGGTCGTCTATATGGGGCTTTCGTCGCTGCCGAAATTGACGGGTAAGCTCATCGAGCACGGCGCCGACCCCAAGACCCCGGCCGCCATCGTCGATAACGGCACCCGCGAGGGACAGCGCGTCGTTGACGGAACCTTGGGGGATATTGCCGAAAAGGCGGCAAAAGCAGTCTTAAGCGGGCCGGCGGTCATCATCGTCGGCAGTGTGGTGAAACTCCGCGAAAAGCTGTCCTGGTTCAACCGCAAAGCGGTTTAAACCCGACCATTAAGGTTAGCTTATCAAGGAAACGGATATATCCAGCAACCGGGGGTTCCGGATCATCAGGCGGCCGCGACACCTGATTCGGTTTTCGATGAGCCTTCGTCGTCGCTGTCGGGGTCAAAGTCGGCGTCGCCGCCTTGGCAGAACAATTCAAACACCATACCCATGACCAACTCGGCTTCGTCGCTGCACAGGCTGTAATAGATCTGCTTGGAATCGCGTCGGGTTGAAACCATCTCATCGGCCCTAAGGCGCGCTAATTGCTGCGAAAGGGTGGGTTGGCGAATGCCCAGGATTTCTTCGAGTTGGCCGACGTTCTTCTCACCCTCGGCGAGGGCGCAAAGAATGACCAAGCGGTTTTCATTGGCCAGCGATTTAAGGAAACTGCTGGCTCGCTGGGCGCTATCATGGATATCTGGTAAGTTAATCATTCTCAAATTCCCTCATACGAATCAAATATAGCGGAATGTGAATGTGATTGCCATACCATTTAACACAAATAATAGGTAGAATCTAAAAACCTAATGAAACAGTCAACAAAGCGGTTAGGTGTTTTCGATGACGGCGTTTGAGACGTTGTTGAACATATTGCTCGTTTTGCCTGAAAGGAGGTTGACGGCGGCCACGATGACAAGGAAGACCAAAGCGGCGATCAGCCCATATTCGATGGCGCTTGCACCCGTTTCTTCGCGTTTCAGCCGTTCAAAATGATCTTTATTGAACATCACCGCAGTTTATCACACCTAGGAACTGGGAAAAGAAATAGTGAAGATCGATCCGCCGCCGGGGGCGTCATCAATATTGATACTGGCGTTGTGAACTTCTGCCGCCCGGCGGACAATGGACAGGCCCAGGCCCGAACCCTCGCCCCGGCGGTCGGACCGCAAAAACGGATTGAATATGGTTTCGCGCATTTCCGCCGGTATGCCGGGGCCCTTGTCCGTCACCTTGATGGCCGGCTCGTCGGTGACCTCGATGATGATTTTGGTCTCGCGGGCGGCGTATTTGATGGCATTTTCAACCAGATTGCGGACGGCCTGTTCCAGGGCGAACCGGTTGGCCTTGACCAACACCGGGGCTTCAGGGCCCAGGACCTCTATGTACCTACCTTCCTTGATTGCCAAAGGCGCCATATCGGCGCCGATATCGACGCAAATGCTGTGAATATCGACCCCATCACTCAGATCTTCGGCCCAGCCTTCGATTTTCGCTGCGGTCAACAGTTGTTCCAGCATGCGCGCCATTTTTTCCACGTCCAGGAGCATCGCATCCGCTGTTTGCCGGTCTTCAAGCTTTTCCAGGTGGAGCCGCATCACTGCCAGCGGCATGCGCAACTCGTGCGCGACATCGGCGGCAAAAAGGCGGTTTTTTTCCTCGCTTTTCCGGAGTTCCTTGTCGACCTCAACCGTTTTCACCGTGACCTGAACCAGGCGCTGCATGAACCACAAAAGCGCAATGACCGTCAGGGCCAGGATCGGCACGAAAATCACCGTCATTTTGATCAGGCGCTCGCCTTCGGCGACTCCCGCGGTTAGTTTTTTTGTCTGCCTGTCCAAGTCTTCAAGCCAATTGACTTCTAGGGAAGCCAAGGCGGCGAAGGAGGGGCGATTATCGACCGCCGCCAAGTTGGAAACTTCTTCCTTGTTTCCGCCGCCCTTAATCAGGCTTTTGGCTTTGTTCAAATTCGCCCGGTAAACGGCGATGGCCTTTCGAATATCGGCGATGGCATTGCGTTCGTCTGGGGATGTGCCGACCACTTCGTACGTGGATAATGCGGCCGCCAATTCGTCAAGATCGCGGTTGACGACGCCGGCCAAACCGGGCTCTCCCCTGGAAATATAATTTTGGAAGTTATGGATAAATCCGCCGAAACCGAAATATTTACGGACTTGGCTCAATGCCATACCTTTGTTGGCCGTAACATTCCTGAAATCCAACCATTCCGATTGAATGGCGTTAAGGCGATTAATGGTTTTGAAGCCGATGACGGTGCCGCCGACCATGGCCGCCACCAGCAACGCCGCCAATCCGATGGCGACGATGCGCAACCATCTGGTCTGGATGTCCGTTTGTGGTTTGATGGGTATTGCCATGCGGCCCTGTGCGAGCGGTTGCCGGGTTAAATAAATGTTACTCGCCTAATTCCACGTAACCGCGGTCAATAACCTGGATCAGGGCCTCAAAGGCAAGCCGGGCTTCCTCATACATTTCCCGGCGATGTTTCAATATCTTTATTTCTTCATCCTCAGGCGCTTCGCCCTTGTCGTTTTGGGCGATTTCGAAGGCTTCGGCAAGATAGCTGGCACGCAGCCTGGCAACCGAAATAGCCAAAGGTAAAATATTTTCCTTATTAATCGCCGGAATCCGTTGAGACATAATTTCGCGGTTTGCGACCTGAATGGCCTGTTCTATTTCCTTCAGGAAATGTTGGCTTCTTTGTTCCTGGTCTTGGGGCATGGCGTTTCCTCCTTGCTGGCGGCATCTTGCTCATCAGCATAGCACCCGGCGTGTTCCAAAAAATAGGGATTCAACCGGCCATAAAGGTTTTGGGGGGAATTTGGGAGGTTCTCATTCCTTTTGAACACGACTTTTTGATGTAACTCCAATGTCAAGTGATTGGATTTGCCTGGGTATCAAGGGCATATTTTATTTATGGTTTCTGTCCTTTTGATTGACGATGACGACGACCTTCGGGAAGAGATCCGATTAGGTCTAGAGCGCGCTGGTTTCCGGGTTACATCGAAAGAAAGCGGGGAAGCCGGAGTATTGGCGTTCAAGGAAACCCCCTTTGACGTGGTTGTCACCGATGTCGTCATGGATAAGGGGGAAGGCGTGGAAACTATGAAGGCATTGTTGGAAATCAAACCGGACCTTCCCATTATCGCCATGTCCGGCCACGACAGTTACCTCAAGGCGATGGGGGTATTGGGGGCGGCCAGGACGTTTACCAAACCGCTCCGGCTGGCGGTTTTGATCGAAGCCATCGGCGAGGTTGCCTAGTTTTTTATTTTCCCCCTTCCCCAGGGGGGCCTTTAAAAATGGGGGTTAAATTTGCTTCATGCCCGAGTTTTGTTATAATTCAGCATACTATAGCATTCTGGGTGTTGAATTATGGGCGATTATCAAGACGATGATGAAGGGGCTCAGGACAAGTCCTATCCGACCGAGCAACGTCTGGATGACGGCGGCGAACGCCGGGCCCTTGAATCCCGTCGCGAAACGGAAGACCCCTTCAAAGGCGAGGAGCAGCGAAATGAGCAGGACCGCAGGGCGGAAACAGACCGCCGGGAAATGGCCTTTGGCGTCGATTGCAAAACCAGCGGCTCGCTAACGACCATTGAAGATTGGCTCGATGATCATTGTCAGGGAACTTGGAAACTGATTATCCTGGAAATGGAAGTTGCCGAGGACCTCGCCAAAAAAAACGTCAAGGTCATGTTCGAGTTGGAGCATGACAAAGACCAGTTTGTTCTCCTTTACGGCAAGGAATCTTGAATAATTTAGCCCGATCCTTCGCTTTGCTGTTGGCCGGGATGCTTGTCGTTTTGTCATTGAACGCCTGTACGGCGGATGAACTTGAAGACGCTTTTTATACGGGCGGTAAAATCGTTTATGATTCCTTCAAAGGGGGCAACCGTTAGCTTCGGCGGTAATGTCTCGACTTAGGCCTAAATTGGTTGTCAAAAATGATCTTCGGCAAAAAATCTATTTTCCTTACCATCCCCCGTGACAATAAATCGTCGAGGGGCTTGCAGAGACTTTTGCTTATGATGCTCATTACCGGCGGCACCTTGGGTTGCACCCTTAGCGCCGATGAAAACGAAGTTGTGATCGAATATTCATCGCCTTATGTCGGCGCTGCAACGGCACTGGCCGAACGGCATTGCGAAAATTTTGGCAAGTCGGCCCGGCTTGTCCAGTCGGGGATTGAAAAGACGAACGTTCTGGGATTCCGGAAAAAAGTCAGTGTTTTTGAGTGTTTCAGCAACCCGGACGGAAAGTCCGCCACTTCTGGACCAAAGGATAACTAATGGAATTTGCGGGCGGGCTAGCGGTTGCTTATTTGCAGATCGTTTTGGTGGCCGTGGCGATCATGGTTGGGGTTTGGGGCGCGGCCAAGATTTGGCTGGCTTTTTACAACCGGATGCACCCGCCTGGCGACGGCGGGGGGCACGAGTAACCGGAATTCTTAGTGGACGGAAACGCCCCCCGGGCGTTTTTCAGACAGCAGGTCTTCTGCGGTCTTGCCGATGCGGAGCCAAATACGGCGGCCCGTCAAATCGCCCTTTTCAAACAGTTGATCGGCGCGGATGAATGCCGCCGGCGGCGCCATTTCGCCATATTCCTCGATCAACAGGTTGGCCGTGCGGAAAATATCTGATTCTGTACCCATGGGAAACTCTCAAGATGTTTTGATGATTTCGGTCATGGTCACGCCCAGCCGGTCGTCGACGACGATCACTTCGCCTTTGGCGACTAGCCGGTTATTGGCGTGGACCTCGATGTCTTCACCGACGGAGCGGTTTAATTCAACCACGGCGCCGCGGCCAAGTTTGAGAATTTGAGAAATCGGCATATTCGAAATCCCCAGGACCGCCGTAATTTCGACCTCGACGTCCATGAGGGCCTCCACTTCCGTGGTCGGCCTATTGGATTCTGGAGCTTCTTCGGTTTTTTCTTCCGCCATTTATCCGTCCTCAACCTCAACCGCTTTTATCATCCATGCCAAGCGTTAACGGGGCGTTAATAATAACACAGAATCCGGGCTCGCTTAAGGGTCCGTGCTTTATTTTCGATTGTGACCATGGTCACAGCAAAAAAAGCCTTAATCTAATAGGTTTAGGCACTTCACCGAGCCCAACCCATATTGAAAATCAAGTATTGAGAGCGGTCAAAAACCCATGTATTACGAACAAGCGATTTCTTTGGAGAATAGGAAAGCCACATCGATGGCGAAGTACGAAGTCACGGTTTTTAATCAAGAGGTTCGCGAGAAGGTGGAAGCCGGTGAACGCCATCGTCAATTCAAGGACGATTGGGCCGATTTTCATTATATCGAAATTACCGCCCTCAGCGAGCAAGAAGCACGTGAAAAGGCCAAATCCCGGTATCCCAGTGACCAGGGTTTCGTGATTGATAATATTCAGCAAAGCGATCAGGGCTTCGAATAAACCCTATACCGTCGCCTACCGGTTATTTATCCCCGAGGGCTCGATCAAGATATTCAAGGCGATCCTGACCCCAAAACACTTCATCATTGTAGACATAGCTCGGGGAGCCGAATACACCGGCGGCCAGCGCCTCTTCGGTATTGGCGCTATAGGCCGCTTTTATGACCTCGTCCTTGGCGGCGTCAAGAAGCGCTTGGCCGTCAAGACCCCGCTCTTCGGCAATTGCCTTCAAGGTATCGACATCGGCGATGTCGCGTTCTTCGGTCCAGCAAGCCTTCAGAATACCGTTGACCAGGGCTCCCGAATCGAGGCCCTGTTTTTCCGCGGCGACCACCATTCCCGCCGCCGGCCATTCGGCGGCTGGAAAAAATTTCGGCTGCAGGTTTATTTCCACACCCCGGAATTTGCTGACCCGGTCCAGTTCGACCAATCGGTAGGCTTGGCGGGCCGGTGAACGTTTAGGTAGGGGAATGCCGCCGGTTTCCGGAAAAATTTTGCCCAATTCAACAGGCCTCCGCCGGATGGTGGCGCCGTGGCGTTCTGCCATTTTTGTAAGTTCCGCATCGCCCACATAAGCGAAAGGGGAAATTAAGGCAAAATAGTAATCAATGGTTTTGGTCATGAATGTCCTGCTTAATGGCCCGTTTAATGGCCAGTTTAATGGAATGAGGGGCTTTAGAAGTTCGGAGATTATAAGGGCGAGGGTTGGATTGTAAAATCATCAGGGGAAATTTTCTTAATAGACATTTATCAATCCTCTGTTAACAATTAACCGGTAATAATTGTACAACCTCTTATGTACGGTGCCCGAAGTTTGGGGCATCAAAAAAGAGGGAAAGCTCCGGGGGAAGGTAAATTCGGTCAACCGATTGGGAGCCAAAACATGCTTCAATTGCCGAGCGCAGGCCAACAGGCCTTCGAAGTTTCTGTCTATAATAAAGACGTCCGGTCCCTGGTTAAGGAAAACCAGAGCCATCTTTTTTTCGACGATCATTGGGCGGACATTCACGTTCATGACGTGGTCGCCCGTGATGAAAGCCATGCCCGTCAATTAATGGCCGAACGGTACCCTCCCGATGATGGCTTTGTCATTGAAGCCATTAGCGTCGCCATGATTTAACTTTAAATATATATCCGCCCTCAGAGGGGTCATTCCTCCGGATTGATTTTGGCGATTTCGGCCTCGCGTAATTCCTTGCGCTTGATTTTACCTGTCGCCGTCATCGGCAGTTGATCGACGAATTCGATAAGGCGCGGTTTTTCGTGCGGCGACAGGCGGCGGTTGAAAAATTCACGGATATCGCTTTCCAGTTCCGCATTACCGGTATGGCCGGGCCTTAATTGAATGAAGGCCTTGATGCGTTCGGTTCTAAGCGGGTCTGGAATACCGATGGCGGCGGCCAGGGACACCGCCGGGTGCTTGGCTAGGCAATCCTCTATCTCGCCGGGGCCGATCCGGTAGCCGGCCGACGTAATCACGTCGTCTTCGCGCCCCAAAAACCAGAAATAACCGTCTGCGTCTTTGGCGCCCCGGTCCCCGGTCAACAGCCAATTGCCCAAAAATTTTTCGGTGGTTGCTTGGGGGTTGTTCCAATATTCCAGGAACATCACCGGGTCCGGACTTTTGACGGCGATTTGCCCTTCTTCTTCCGGGCCTAAGACGTTGCCGTCCGGGTCGATGATTTCGACGACATGGCCGGGCACGGCCCGTCCCATGGAGCCGGGCTTGGATTCCATGATCTTGGAGCAACTGGACGTCACCAGATTGCATTCGGTTTGCCCGTAAAATTCGTTGAAGCTGACGCCAAGCGTTTCGCGGCCCCAGTCGAGGAGTTCCGCCCCCATCGGTTCGCCGGCGCTGGCCACCGTGCGTAGGTTGACCCCGTATCGTTCCACCGGTTTTTCCACGTCGCGCATAAGCTTCAACACCGTCGGCGGCATGAAGGTATTGCGGACCTGGTGGCGGCCCATCAGTTTGACGGCTTCTTCCGGGTCGAATTTGCGGGCCCGGTGAGCAAGCACGGGCACCCCGTGATACCAAGCCCCCATCAGCGCGTTCATCAACCCGCCGATCCACGCCCAGTCGGCGGGTGTCCACATCAAATCACCGGGCTGGGGGAAGAATTCGTGCGGGAATTCGACGCCGGGCATATGTCCGAACAGGGTACGATGCGCATGCAGCGCGCCCTTCGGATTGCCGGTCGTCCCCGACGTATAGCTGATAAAGGATGGATCATCGGCGGTCGTTTTGACCGGGGTGAATGCGTCCTTGGCGTCGTCCAAGCCGCGCCAAAGGTCGAAAATGCCACCACCTTCTTTCCCCCCGTCTTTCCTTGAGTCGGATACCAGCACCACCCCAAGGTCTGGAAGGTCGGGCTTGATGGTTTCGATCTTGCCTAAGTTTTCCGTATCCGTGATGACGGCGCGGGCGCCACTGTCGGCGAACCGAAACCGAAGCGCGTCTTCGCCGAACAACGTAAACATCGGAATCGAAATCAGGCCCGCCTTCCAGGCGGCGATGTGGGCGATGCCTGTTTCAACGGATTGCGATAACAAAATGCCTAATCGGTCGCCGCGTTTCAGGCCCTTGGCGACCAGCAAGTTGGCCAGTTTATTGGAAAGCCCCATCAGCGCCTGGAAACTGTATTGGGTGATGTCGCCGTTTTCGTTTTGGCAGATCAGCGCGGTGCGAGAAGGATCGGCGATGGCGTGCCTGTCGCACACCAGGGTCCCCATGTTGACGAACTCGGGCACCTCCCAGGTGAAGGAGCCATAGACGTCGTCGTAGCTTTCAGCCTCTTTCAGCATGGTGCTGCCGGTCCCTGGGGGCCTAAGAGTAATTCTTGCGGTATTTAAGCTATATCAGGGCGGGGTGGTTGGAAATGAAAAGACTTTATTTGGTCGCCGGTAGCGCCGCAGGCGCAGGAGCCGCTGCCACCGGGGCAGCCGGGGCAGCCGGGGCAGCCGGGGCAGGAGCTGCCGTTTCTTCATCTTCCCCTTGGCTGCCGCTTTCAAAGAAGCGATAGGCTTCTTCTACGCCTTCCAGGACGATGCCGTCGAAACCCTGGGCGATGGCTCCGTAGATGTAGGATTTGGTGTCACCGGTGATAATGCGTTGCCATTCGGGCCGCCAGAATTGCACGAAATAGCGATCCGGGTCGTCGCGGACCGGCGCGTTGATCCATGTCGGCGACCCTTCGCGCCATTTCGGCTTCCAGAAATAGCTATAGCTGGTGGCCGTCCCAATATCGACCCGGGCGAAAACCAGGCGCCGCGCCCCGATTTTCTTGAATTTAAGGGTTTCCACGGCTTGTCTGCTTAGCGGTTTGCGGCCGTGGTAAACGTCAACGATGATCAGGTCGAAATTATTTTCGTGCATCTTCATGGCGAATTCGTCGACCCGCCCGAAGGCCTGTGAATTGGCGAGGTAGGCGAAGTTTTGGACGCTGCTAACCGAATTCAGGCTTTTCGAATTTTCCCCGAACGGGATGCGTGGATAAGCGGGCAGGGAGCTCAGCTCGGATAACGGCGCCGGTACGGTGGTCGAGATATAACCGCGCTTCTTGTTGCGACGGTGCGATTCGTCGACTGTTTTAGGGTCTGTCCCGTAATCGACGACGAAGACGCGAAGGCCGTTTTTTTTCGCGATGTCCGTCAACTTCAGGTTAAAGGCCAAGACCTCGTCTCTGGGCGGCTCACCGAATACTTTCCTGCCGAAGAACAAGCCGTCTACCAGCACTCCGTCCAGGGAGCGCATATAGGCGCGGGAAGGCGAAATGCGCTCTTCGTTGGCGGGATCGCGCTTAATCATAAGCTCCAGCCCGCCGCGGGTGAGGATCGTAAACCCGGGCCGGTAACGCCGGGCGAAACCGGAAATCGATTGGATGAATTTTCGCATCTGCTGGCGCAAGTCGCCAGGAGCCGCGCCGCCGGGGGCCTGGGCTTGTTGTTGCAAAAAGGGCAGTCCCTGACCGCGGACCTGACCCTGTTGCTGGGCATGCGATGCCATCGGGGCCAAGGCTATGGTCCAAAATGTCGCTATGGCCATCAGATGGAAAAAGGGCGCCATGGGGTGTGCTCCGTTCAAGCAGTATCCGTTCTATTCTAGAACTCTAACCGAAATGGGTTAACTAGTTATTTATTCAGGTTTTTTCAGATAAAAAGCGGCTGGGAGGCTTTTTCCGCCTCACCATCATGTGATCAGGATTGGCTTGTCCGAATTTGCCGACGCCGTCACTCTTTAAATCATGAGGTCCAATTCTAAATTTTTTATCGTGGGCGTTCTGACCGGCGCCGCCGTGGCTTTGATTCTGGGGTTGTCTTATCTTTCCGCCGCCAAGGCCAATCCCTTGACCCGCCTGTCTTGGAAAACGGAGTGGCGGAAAACGGATTTTTCAAAGACCTCTATTGATTTTGCCGAGATTATTTCCGGCGGGCCCCCCAAGGACGGCATTCCGTCCATTGATAATCCCAGCTTCATCCCGGTTGCCAAAGTCCGGAATTTGGCCGCGACGGAACCGGTGGTCGGTCTTGTCATCAATGGCAAGGCACGCGCCTATCCGCTGCGCGTCCTGACCTGGCACGAAATTGTCAATGATGAACTGGCCGGCGTTCCGGTGACCGTGACCTTTTGCCCGCTTTGTAATTCGGCCATAGCCTTCGACCGGCGGCTCGACGGAAAAGTTCTCGATTTCGGAACGACGGGAAAGCTTAGAAAATCGGACATGGTGATGTACGACCGCCAGACCGAAAGCTGGTGGCAACAGTTCCTGGGCGAGGGCATCGTCGGCGAAATGACCGGCAAGCGGTTGAAGATCATCCCGACACGGCTTGAATCTTTCGCCAACTTCAAAAAGCGCGCGCCTTCGGGTGAGGTGCTGGTCCCCAACGATCCAAACAAGCGCAACTACGGCGCCAATCCCTATGTCGGGTATGACAGTTCGCCGTATCCGTTTTTGTACCAGGGCGAAATGCCCAAGGGTATCAATCCGATGATCCGGGTGATCGTCGTCGACGGCGAGGCCTGGAGCATGCCGCTTCTGCGCGACAAGGGTAAAATCACAAAGAATGGGTTGGTGCTGAGCTGGTCGTCGGGGCAGAACTCGGCGCTCGATACCCGCGATATTCGCCAGGGCCGCGATGTCGGCAACGTGATCGTTCAGCGCCGACAAGGCGAAAAGCTCGAAGACGTCGGCTATGACGTCACCTTTGCCTTCGTCTACAACGCCTTCTTCCCAGGCCGGGAAATCCACGTTAACTGAAACTTCTGGCGGTTGCCGGGCCGGGGCCTCGGGGCTATACAAACAGCAGTGTTTGTTTCGTCCTTTTCATTATTATTGCGCGTGTCATGGCCCCGGAATTTCTGCCTTCTGCCTGTCCTCACGATTGCCCCAGCACCTGCGCGCTGGAGGTCGAGCGTCTTGACGACAACACCATCGGCAAGGTCCGGGGCGCTGCCGATAATGACTATACCCTTGGCGTGATCTGCGAAAAGGTGTCGCGTTACCGGGAACGGGTGCATAACCCCGACCGTTTGAGCCACCCGCTTCGCCGGACGGGGCCAAAGGGCAGCGGCAATTTCGAGCCCGTTTCCTGGGACGACGCATTGGACGAAGTCGCGGATGCCTTCAAGCGGGCGGCGGACGAATTCGGCCCGGCAGCGGTTTGGCCCTATCATTACGCCGGCACCATGGGGCTGGTGCAGCGCGACGGCATTCACCGGCTGCGCCATGCCATGGGCTATTCAGATATGGTTGAAACCATCTGTGTCACCCTGGCCCAGAAAGGCTGGATCGCCGGCACCGGCGCGCTCCGGGGCACCGATCCCCGGGAGATGGCGGCCTCGGACCTGATCGTCATTTGGGGCGCCAATCCGGTCTCCACCCAGGTCAACGTCATGACCCATGTTAGCCGGGCCCGCAAGGAACGCGGCGCCAAGGTGGTGACGGTCGATCCGTACCGAACCCAAACGGCCAAATCGTCGGATATTCATCTCAGCCTTCGCCCCGGCACCGACGGCGCGCTGGCCGTCGGCGTCATGCATGTTCTTTTCGCCGAAGGGTATGCCGACCGCGACTACATGGAGCGCTACACCGACGATCCGGGGCGGCTGGAAGCCCACGTCAAGGAACGGTCTCCGGCCTGGGCGGCTGAAATCACAGGTTTGGCGGAGCACGACATCGTCGCCTTCGCCCGGCTCTATGGCGAAACGAAACGCAGCTACATCCGCGCCGGCTACGGTTTTTCCCGCAGCCGCAACGGCGCCGCCAACATGCACGCCGTTTCCTGCCTGCCGGCCATTACCGGGGCTTGGCGGCATCCCGGTGGCGGCGGCATGTACATCAACAACGCCCTTTATGATATCGACCAGACGGTGATCAAGGGCCTCGACATCAAGAACCCAGCCATCAGGGCGTTGGACATGTCGCGCATCGGCGCCGTGTTGACGGGCGATGAGGACGCGCTTTTGGGCGGCCCGCCGGTCAAGGCGATGCTGATCCAAAATCAGAACCCGGCGATGGTCGCGCCGGAAACGGTGAAGGTTCTGGAAGGCCTGAAACGCGAGGACCTGTTTCTTTGCGTGCACGAGCAAATCATGACCGAGACGGCGGCGCTGGCCGACATCGTTTTGCCGGCGACGATGTTTTTGGAACACGACGACATGTATAAAGGCGGCGGACATGTCTATCTTCAGGTCGCCAAGAAAGTGATCGAACCCTATGGCGAATGCCGGACCAACCACGAAGTCATCTGCGGCCTGGCCCGCCGGCTGGGCGCAGAGCATCCGGGCTTTTCCATGACCGCTTGGGAGCTGATCGACCGGACGTTGAAGGATTCGGGCCTGCCCGGGGCCGATGAGGCTCACAAGACGCGCTGGGTCGATTGTTCGAAATCGTCCGAAGACATGCGCTACCGACATGGTTTCGCCCACGCCGACGGGCGGTTTCATTTTGCGCCCGACTGGGCGGCGCTCGGCCCCGATCACGCCGTCATGCCCGAATTGCCGGATCACCTGGATAACATCGACAAGGCTTGTTCGGAACGGCCATATAGAATGGTCACGGCGCCGGCCCGCCGTTTTCTCAACTCGACGTTTACCGAAACCCCGACGTCGCTAAAGAAAGAAATCCGACCGACCGCCTTGATCCATCCCGATGATTGCAAAGACTTGGATATAGAAGACGGCGACAAGGTGCGCGTCGGCAACGCGAAGGCTAGCGTTGTCGTTCACGCGAAAGCCTTTGATGGTTTACAGCAAGGCGTCATCGTCATCGAGGGCATTTGGCCGAACAAGGCTTTCGTCGAAGGCATCGGCATCAATGCGCTGACCAGCGCCGATGCGGCCCCGCCCGCCGGCGGCGCCGTTTTCCATGACACCGCCGTGTGGCTTAAGCCCGAGGAGCAAGGCGCATGAGCCGACAAGGTGCCCACATCATCGTCGTCGGTAACGAAAAGGGCGGAAGCGGCAAATCGACGGTCGCCATGCATGTGATTATCGGCTTATTGCGGCAGGGCTTTTCCGTCGCCAGCGTCGACGTCGATTCGCGCCAAGGTACCTTGACCCGTTATCTCGCCAACCGGAACGCTTTCGTCAAGGCCGCCGGCAGCGACATCAAATGCCCCGACCATTACACCGTCGAGCCCCCAAAAGGATATGAGCAAGGGGCGGATGCCGAACCTGACAGCGCTAAGGAACAGCGCCTGCGCCTGTTGTTGGAAGGCGGCTTCGTCAACCACGACATCGTCGTTGTCGATACGCCGGGCAGCGCCGGTAAACTGTCGGATCTGGCGCATTCCTATGCCGATACCCTGCTGACGCCGATCAATGACAGCTTCGTCGATCTTGACGTGCTGGCCCATATCGACGGCGTCCGCATGGCGGTGATGGGGCCTAGCCAGTACGCCGAAATGGTTTGGAAGCAGAAAAAAGTGCGCGCCGAACGGGACGGCGGTTCCGTCGACTGGCTAGTCATGCGTAACCGGTTGTCGAGCCTGGATGCCCACAACAAGCGTAAGATGGATGACGTGTTGAAGGATTTATCCAAGCGCATCGGACTTCGCATTGTGCCGGGCTTCGGCGAACGGGTGATCTTCCGCGAATTGTTCTTGGCCGGGTTGACGATCCTGGACCTCAAGGACGCGGTCGGCCCGCAGGCTTTAAGCAAATCCCACCTAGCTGCCCGCGAGGAGGTGGAAAACCTGTTGGCGGCCATCAGCTTACCGGGGGCTGTCGCCCGGCCCTGATGCCGGGTAAGCTGGGCCTATGCTTTCCTTTTTCATTCTCGGCATCGCTATCCTGGCCGGACTTTTGCTGGCCGGACAGTGGTTTACGTCCGCCGACCCCAAGACGCTCATCAAGGCCCTGAAGTGGCTGTTGTTCAGCATCATTGGAGTGGTCATCGTATTTTTTGCCCTCACCGGGCGTATCGGCTGGGCGTTTGCCTCGCTGCCGGCGCTGGTGCCGTGGCTGCTACGGGCTAGGGCGCTGCACCAGATTTACCTGCTTGTTTCAAGCATGTGGCGGTCCCGGGGCGGCGCCCAAGGAAGCGCCCAAGGAAGTGGGGGGCCTCAAAGCGGAACAATGACCCGCGTTCAGGCCTTGGAAATCCTGGGGCTGAAGGAAGGCTGTAGCAAACAAGAGATCAAGGCCGCCCATCACCGCCTGATTTCGGGCCTGCATCCCGATCGCGGCGGATCAAACTATCTGGCGGCGCAGATCAACCAGGCCAAGGATGTGCTGTTGGGGTAAAGACCCTGTATCCTTGCGGGCGGGCCACGGCTATGGCAAAAAGGCCGCCATTAAAGACTTTTTCGGGACTTTTCATGGTTAAAGCCGTTACCAAAGCCGTGTTTCCGGTTGCCGGTCTGGGCACCCGGTTCCTGCCGGCGACAAAAGTCCTGCCGAAGGAAATGCTGCCGGTGGTTGATAAGCCGTTGATCCAATATGCCGTGGAAGAGGCTTTGGACGCCGGAATCAATGAAATGATTATGATAACGTCGCTCAACCAATCATCGGGGAAGAACCTGATCGAGAGCCATTTTCAGACGGCGGAAGAATTAGAAGCGACCCTTTTGCAGCGGGGCAAGACGGCGGAACTGAATTTTTTGCGTGACGATTTCCCGAACCCACAAAAAATCTCCTTCACCCATCAGGATGAACCTTTAGGTCTGGGCCATGCCGTCTGGTGCGCCAAGGATCTGGTCGGCGACGAGCCCTTCGCCGTGTTGTTGCCCGATGATCTGATGCAGGCTAAGCCGGGGTGCCTGAAACAAATGATGGATGTGTACAATAACACCGGCGGCAACATCGTCGCCATCGAAGAAGTCGCTGAGGAACTGACCGGGCGCTACGGTATTTTGGATGTCGATGAAGATGACGGTCGTCTGGCCCGGGCCAGGGGACTGGTGGAGAAACCGGCGGCGGGAGAGGCGCCGTCACGACTCGCCATCATCGGGCGTTATATTCTGCAGCCGGAGGTCTTCCACCACCTGGATAAGAAAATGACAGGCGCCGGCGGTGAGATTCAGCTCACCGACGCCTTGGCGGCGATGCTGGGCGGTATACCTTTCCACGGGCTTCGTATCGACGGCCGGCGATTCGATTGCGGCAGTAAACGAGGCTTCGTCGAAGCCAATTCGGCCTTCGCGGCTGAGCGCAGCGATCTCTAAAAGGAGAAACCATGCACATCGCAATGATCGGCACCGGCTATGTAGGATTGGTTTCGGGGACGTGTTTTTCCGAATTCGGCCACGACGTCGTCTGCGTCGACCTTAACGAAGACAAGATCAAAACCCTGCAGGCAGGCAAGATTCCCATCTTCGAGCCGGGGCTTAAGGAAATGGTGGCCGGCAATGTTAAGGACGGGCGGCTTTCTTTTTCCACCAACCTTAAGGACGCAGTGGGGCCCGCAGATGCCGTCTTTATCGCCGTCGGCACGCCGAGCAAAGAAGGCAACGGCGAAGCCGACCTGACATATGTGAAGGCGGCGGCTCGGGATATCGCCGCAGCCCTCGATGGCTATACGGTGGTGATAACCAAATCGACGGTGCCCGTCGGCACCGGTCGCGCGCTCGAGGAAATTATCCGGGAAACCAACCCTGAGGCCGATTTTGACGTTGTCTCAAACCCCGAATTCCTGCGCGAAGGATCGGCGATCAACGATTTCGTTCGCCCCGACCGGGTCGTCATCGGCACTCAGAGCGAACGCGCCCGCAATGTCATGAAACAGATGTACCGGCCGCTTTTTTTGATCGAAACGCCGATACTGTTCACCACCCGCCCGACCGCCGAATTGATCAAGTACGCCGCCAATGGCTTTCTGGCGACCAAGATATCCTTCATCAACGAAATCGCCGACCTTTGCGAAGCCGTCAATGCCGATGTCCAGGACGTAGCCAAGGGGATCGGTCTGGATGGACGGATCGGGTCGAAGTTCCTGCACGCCGGCCCGGGGTACGGGGGATCGTGCTTCCCCAAGGATACGATAGCCTTGGCCAAGACCGCCGAGGAATCAGGGCGCCCGATGCTCATCGTCGAAGCCGTCAATGCCGTCAACGATGCGCGCAAGGAAAAGATGGCCGGCAAGATTATCGAAGCCTGTGGCGGTTCGGTGAAAGGCAAGACCATCGCCGTATTGGGGCTGGCCTTCAAGCCCAACACCGATGACATGCGCGAAGCGCCTAGCCTTAATATTATCGCCGGGCTACAGGCCGCCGGCGCCGACGTCCGCGTCTTCGATCCCGAAGCGATGGGCGAGGCCAAGAAGCTTCTGGAAAACGTCGAATGGTGCAAGGACGGCTATGACGCCGTCACCGGCGCCGATGCGCTGAGCATCGTTACCGAATGGAACGAATTCCGGGCGCTCGACCTGGACCGTTTGAAATCGCTGATGAAGGCGCCGGTGATGGTCGATCTGCGCAATATTTATAACCCGAGAGAAATGGCGGAAGCGGGCTTTGACTATACCTGTATCGGCCGCCCTCAGGCGGGGGCCTGATGTCCGAAGGCCATCGCCTCGATCCGACCATCCTTCGTGAATACGATATCCGCGGCATCGTGCCGGATACGCTGAGCCCCGTTGACGCGGGTGCTATCGGCCGGGCGTTCGGTACAATCTTACTGGAACGCGGCGGCAAAAGCGTCGCCGTCGGTTATGACGGGCGGTTGTCGTCACCGGAACTGGAAGCGGCCCTGGTCGAAGGCCTGGCCGCCACCGGGGTATCTGTTATTCGCATCGGCCGGGGACCGTCGCCGATGCTCTATTTCGCCGCCGAGACTTTGCCGACGGATGCCGGGCTAATGATTACGGGCTCGCACAACCCGCCGGAATACAACGGCATCAAGTTGGGTTTGGGCGGCAAACCTTTTTTTGCCGAGGACATTCAAGCCTTGGGTGAACGGGCGGCCAAAGGCAATTTTGCCGAAGGCGATGGCTCGGTCACGGAAGTCCCCCTGCTGGCCGATTACGTGGCCCGAATGCTGACCGATTTCGAGCCCGGCGAAAGGGCTTTGAAGGTTGCCTGGGATGCCGGCAACGGCGCGACCGGGGACGCGCTGCGCATGTTGGTTGACGGGCTTCCTGGAGACCACGTGCTGTTGAACGATGAAATCGATGGCACATTTCCCGCCCACCACCCGGACCCAACTGTGGAAAGCAACCTGGAGCAACTGAAACGTGCGGTCGCCGATGAAAGTTGTGACGTCGGCATCGCTTTTGACGGCGACGGCGATAGGATCGGCGTCATCGACGGGCGGGGAAGGGCGTTGTGGGGGGATCAAATCCTGGTCGTCTTGGCCGCCGAAGTGCTGGCTGATGAGCCGGGCGCCACCATCATCGCCGACGTCAAGTCGAGCCGCGTTTTTTTCGATGAAATCAAACGCTTAGGCGGCAAACCGCTGATGTGGAAAACCGGCCATTCCCACATTAAGAACAAGATGGCGGAAATCGGTGCGCCGTTGGCGGGCGAGATGAGCGCCCATATTTTTTTCAAACACCGTTATTACGGCTTTGACGACGCGCTTTACGTTGCGGTCCGGTTGCTGTCGGCGATCAACCGGTCAGGCGGCAGCTTGGCCGACATCTATGACCGCCTGCCGGTGATGGTGAACACGCCGGAAATCCGCTTCGATTGCGCCGAGGACAGAAAATTCGCCGTCATCAATGAAGTCAAAGAACGCCTGAAGAAGGACGGGGGCCAAGTTAACGACATTGACGGGGTTCGGGTCGAAACCGACGACGGCTGGTGGTTGCTCAGGGCGTCGAACACGCAGGCCGTTTTGGTCGCCCGATGCGAATCAGAAAACCATGAAGGTCTGGAACGCCTTAAGGCCGCCCTAAAGGGGCAGCTTGAAGCCAGTGGCGTCGATTTTCCGGAGATGGATTAGGATTAGCGCTCGTTGGCGGCGACTCGGTAGTCGTCCCGCATCTTGATTTCCATGCAATTGGTGTTGCGCTTTCTTAGGAAGTCGCAGGCTTGAGAAGCCTGTTCCTTGCTGATGCCCTTAATGCGGGCCCGGTGCAGAACCCGGCCCCTGTTTTTTCGAAGCGGCACGATCTTGATGTCGCCTTCCATCAGGAAACTCGGCGCGATCTCAATGGCTCGGCGGGCCGCTTCATAAGCTTGGGAATATCTTGCATAAGCGCCGACCTGAACACCCCAGCGGCGGTTTGCCGGAATCGGGTTTTTGGAATTAGCACGGGCGATCGCGGGCGGTTTCGGCGTTGCCCCTCTTGAAGTTGGCTTGGCGGTTATTTTTGCGTATGGGGGCTCAGCTTCCAACGAGGCGATGACGGGCGGGGACTCTTGATTAAGCGCCTTGAAGCCTAAGTCCAAAAGCCGGGTCATCAGGGCGTTACGGGACCGGGGCGAATTGCCGCCGAAGATAACGCCGATCACTCGGCGGCCGTTGCGATAGGCCGATGCCACAAGATTAAAACCGGAAGCACGGATATAGCCGGTCTTGATGCCGTCGGCCCCGTCATAGGTATCAAGCAGCTTGTTGTGATTGCTGTGGGTAATGCCGTCGAAAAGGAAGCTGTCGGTCGAAAAGTAACGGTATTGCAGGGGAAAATCCCTAATCAAGGCGCGCGCCAGCACCCCCATGTCGCGGGCCGTGCTCATTTGGCCGCGGTGCGGCAAACCGGAAGCGTTTCTAAAGGTTGTCCGATTCATGCCCAGCTTTCTGGCCATCGCCGTCATTTTCAATGCGAACCCGCGTTCCGAGCCGCTCAGGTTTTCGGCGACGACGGTGGCCACGTCGTTGGCTGATTTGGTGACCAGCGCCATGATGGCTTCCTTGACGGTGATGTATTCGCCGCGGTTGAGGCCCAACTTCGATGACGGCTGGCGGGCGGCGCGGGCGGATATGCGGAGCCTGTTATTCAATTTCCAAATCTTCGATTCAAGCGCGTCGAAAATCAGGTAAAGGGTCATCATCTTTGTCAGCGATGCCGGATAATTCCGGGTGTCGGCGTTTATTTCGTGGATGATCCGACCGGTTTTAGCGTCGAGGACAATGGAGGCGTATTTAGCAGCTGCCGGTTGGGCGCTCATGACCAGAATGGCGAAAGCGGCCAGGAGTCCTACAGAAAGGCCTGAAAACACATGAAGCCACGAGGGTTTTAGCCCCGAAGTTTCCATTTTACGCGGCGGCATCGTCAACTTTATCCCCTATCGGCTTGTCCGACCGTCCCCATCATAACAACGAAACCCACCAGCGTCCCTAGAAATTTCGTTGTCGAATCAAGTAGTTCTATAACTATCTTTATAAAAAACCGTTAATGAAAGCCAGCAAAAGCGAATGAAGCTGCCCCATTGAATGGATTCTTGCTCTATGTAGAGGTTTTTGTTACGCGGTTGCAAAAATAATCATAAAATTCATGGGTATGACAAAAATCAAACCATTTCAGTATGATAGATTTGCGAATTTTATGTTGCGATGCACAATAAACCGTTGACATAGGATTTTTCAGGCTGTATATATTGCAGTGCAACAAAGAAATGAACGGCGATTCGCAGGCCCCCGAGCGGATCCGCCAAAAGACCGAACCAAATCTCAGACCCCCCAAACTGGAGAATAAAAATGTCTACCGCCAAAACCAAAACCAACGGTTCCACCAATAAGACCGCCGAAGCCGTTTTCACCGCCGGTCAGGAAAACATGGAATTTGCTTTCAAGGAAACCATCGAAGCGGTGATGAAATCCAACGCCATCTTCGTTCAGGGCGTCCAGGACATCAACACGGTGATTTTCGGACTGGCCCAAGCCGCTCTCGAAGACAGCGTCGCCGCCACCAAAACCATCATGGGCTGCAAAACGCCTAAGGATTTGATCGAAGTCCAGGCCGACCTTGCCAAGACGAGCTATGCAAAGGCTATGGAAGACAGCCGCAAGATTTCCGACATGTCGGTCAAAGTGGCCGAGGAATTCAGCAAGCCGATCGCCAAGCAGGTTAACGCCACCGTCGAAAAGTTTACCAAGCCGATTGCTGCCTAATCCTCCCCAACACTTAAAGGCAGCATCGAATCGCGCCCGGCGGCCCCCCCGCCGCCGGGCGCTTTTTTTTGTTTCCAATTTTGCCTAGAAAATTCAATCTTTTGAGGGGGGCTGTGCGGATCATCACTGATTTTTGACAGGATTTTAGCCAAAATCTCACAAAATTAACCCGTCTGGAGGCTTCCATCGGAGAATTTTGTTAACATATATAGTATTGTACAATAACGATTCTAAGGTTCCGGCAGATACAGTCGGGATTGGGTATGACCATAAGACATTGAGAATATCACGATGAGCAATTCCAACGAACCCAGCAAACCGCCAATTGACATTGACGATAGCGACAACGGCAACGACTCGTCGACGGGCGTCGCCGTCAAGTCCAGGATCAAGACCAAGAAACCGGCCATGTATAAGGTCCTGTTGTTGAATGACGACTACACACCGATGGAATTCGTCATCCATGTGCTGGAAAGGTATTTCAACAAACGCAACGAAGAGGCAACCCAGATCATGCTTCACGTTCATCAAAAGGGCGTCGGCGTCTGCGGGGTCTTTACTTTCGAAGTTGCCGAAACCAAAGTCAGTCAGGTCATGGACCTTGCCAAGCAGCACCAACATCCGCTGCAATGCACGATCGAAAAGGATGATAGCGGCGAATAAGGCCTTAAAGGCCGGAACAACCTGGCCCGAGAAACCATAAACGGAGAACCAAAACATGCTGTCACGCAACCTTGAGCAAACGCTTCACCGGGCCTTGGCCCTGGCCACCGAGCGCGCTCATGAATACGCGACGCTGGAACATCTTTTGTTGTCCTTGACCGAGGACCAGGATTCGGTCGCCGTTCTGCGCGCCTGTGGTGTCGACCTTGAACAGCTTCATCAGGACCTGAGTGACTTCATTGATAATGAATTGACGGACATCGGCCGTTCGCACGGCAGCGAACCGAAACCGACGGCCGGCTTTCAGCGGGTCGTGCAACGCGCCGTCATTCACGTTCAATCTTCGGGCCGCGAAGAAGTGACCGGTGCCAACGTTTTGGTGGCGTTATTTTCGGAACGGGAATCGCACGCCGTTTACTTCTTGCAGCTTCACGACATGACGCGCCTCGACGCGGTCAATTATATTTCCCACGGCATCGCCAAGGTCGGCGGCGAGTCGCGCCCGCAAAGGGTGAGCGGCGTTGACGAGGACGAAGGTGACGAAAAGATGGGGGCGAAAGGTGAAGAAGCCCTTGAGTCGTTCTGCGTCAACCTTAACCGCAAGGCCCAGGAAGGCCGCATTGATCCGTTGATCGGCCGCCAGGCAGAAATCGACCGAACCATTCAGATATTGTGCCGCCGCAACAAGAACAACCCCCTCTATGTCGGCGATTCCGGCGTCGGCAAAACGGCCCTGGCCGAAGGACTGGCGAAGCGAATTGTCGACGGCGAAGTGCCCGAGGTGCTGTCGGAAGCAGTCATTTACGCGCTCGATATGGGGGCGCTGCTGGCCGGTACCCGTTATCGCGGCGATTTTGAAGAACGCTTGAAAAGCGTGATGTCGGAATTGGAAAATACCGAACATTCCATCCTGTTCATCGACGAAATACACACCGTGATCGGCGCCGGGGCGACCAGCGGGGGATCTATGGATGCCTCGAACATTCTGAAACCGTCACTCGCCAACGGGCAGCTTCGCTGCATGGGGTCGACGACGTACAAGGAATACCGCTCCTATTTCGAGAAAGATCGGGCGCTGGCCCGCCGGTTCCAAAAAATCGACATTTATGAGCCCAGCGTCGAGGATACGGTCAAGATCCTGCGTGGGCTAAAGCCTTATTTCGAAAAGCACCACATGGTTCGCTACACGGCGGAATCGCTTCGCTCGGCCGTTGAATTGTCGGCGCGTTACATTAACGACCGCAAGCTACCCGACAAGGCGCTGGACGTGATCGACGAGGTTGGCGCGTCAAGGATGCTGGTGCCTAAGAACAGGCGCAAGAAGACCGTTACCGTCAAGGACGTCGAGGAAGTCGTCGCCATGATCGCCCGCATCCCGCCGAAAAGCGTGTCCGTCGACGACCGCAAAGCCTTGAAGACCCTGAAACGCGATCTCTCGACCATGGTCTTCGGGCAGGACAAGGCCATTGAAGCGCTTTCCAGCGCCATCAAACTGGCGCGCGCGGGTTTGCGCGAACCGGAAAAACCCATCGGGTCGTATTTGTTCTGCGGCCCCACCGGTGTCGGCAAGACCGAAGTCGCCCGCCAGTTGGCCCTGACCTTGGGCGTCGAACTGGTGCGGTTCGATATGTCCGAATATATGGAACGCCATTCCGTATCGCGCCTGATCGGGGCGCCGCCGGGGTATGTCGGGTTCGACCAGGGCGGGCTTTTGACCGACGCCATTGATCATCAGCCCCATTCGGTATTGTTGTTGGACGAAATTGAAAAAGCCCACCCGGATTTGTTCAACATCCTGTTGCAGGTGATGGACCACGGCAAGCTGACCGACCACAACGGCAAGAGCATCGATTTCCGCAATGTCGCCATCATCATGACCACCAACGCCGGCGCCGCCGATCTGGCCAAGCCGGCCATCGGTTTCGAGCGCGAAGAACGCGTCGGTGACGACATGGAAGCCATCGAAAAGATGTTTACCCCGGAATTCCGCAACCGTCTGGACGCCATCATTCCGTTCAACGCGCTGCCGCCCGAGGTCGTTGCCAAGGTCGTTGATAAGTTCATCATTGAATTGGAAGTGCAGCTCGAAGACCGTGACGTGGTCATTGAGCTGAGCGACCCGGCTCGTGAATGGCTGGCCAAGAAGGGCTATGACGCAAAATTCGGTGCCCGCCCCTTGGGCCGCGTTATTCAGGAAAACATCAAGAAACCGCTGGCCGAAGAACTGTTGTTCGGCAAGTTGGAAAAAGGTGGGGTTGTCGTCGTCAAGGTCAAGAAGAACAAGCTGGTTTTTGATTATCCGAAGACCAAGGACAGCAAGCTTCCCCCCAAGCGCCGCAAGCCCAAGGTTCCCGAGCTCATTGAACGATAACGGGGAACGATAGCGGGATGTTGAAGGATTTCTTGGATGGTATCCGCGTCCTTGACCTGAGCCAGTTTCTTCCCGGTCCTTTCGCCACCCAATTGCTTGCCGATATGGGCGCCGATGTGCTCAAGGTCGAGCCGCCCGCGGGCGATCCGCAACGGCGTTTCAACCCCGTCAACGGTGGGCTCGGCCCCGAGGGTGTGCGCTCGCCTTATTATGATGTCGTCAACGCCGGCAAGACCATCGTCTCCATTGACCTTAAATCCGAAGACGGCAAACAGGCGTTCGAAATTTTGATTTCCTCTGCCGACGTGCTGTTGGAATCGTACCGGCCCGGCGTTTTGGAAAGGCTCGGTTTCGGGCGCGAACGTTTGGAAGAACTAAACCCGGGCCTGATCCATTGCGCGCTTTCCGGTTACGGGCAGACCGGGCCCAAACGTCTGAAGGCGGGGCACGATATCAACTATATAGCCTCCACCGGCATGTTTTCGGCTTCCGGGATCAAGGAAAAACCCGTCCTGACCTGGCCGCCGCCGGCGGATTACGCCAGCGCCCAACAAGCCGCCTTGACCATTCTGGGCGCCCTGATTGCTAAACAGAAAACCGAGCAGGGGACTTTTTTAGATGTCAGCTTGGCCGAATCGATGTTGGCTTGGCAGTCCTTTGGCCTGACGGCGGTTGGGGACGCCCAAGGAGATCCCGAGCGCGGACAAAACCTTCTGAACGGCGGTGCCGCCGCCTATCAGGTTTACGAAACCGGAGACGACCGTTTCATTACTTTGGGTGCCCTGGAAGTCCATTTCTGGAAAAACTTCTGCGAAGCGGTCGGCCATCCGGAATGGGTCATTCGACAGTTCGAGCCCTTGCCGCAGACGGGACTGATCGCCGCCGTCGCCGATATGGTCAAGGCTCAGCCTCTTGAATACTGGAATGCCGTGCTGGGAGACGTGGATTGCTGCTACCACCCGGTTCTGGATTATGCGGAGGCAGCCCTTGACCCTCACACCCGGGCCAGGGGGCTGATTTCAAAGGCCGATAATTTTACCCAAGTTTTGTTCCCGGCCCATGTCGATGGCGAGCCGCCTGAACCCCGGTCGCCGGTGGCCGAGGTCGATCTTAAGACGGCGCTGAAAAGATGGGCTACTTAGGGCAGTCGATGGTCCCGACAAGGCCGACTTTGGCGGCGCCCAACTGCGGCACCTCTATGGCCGCTAGGCCCTTGATTTTATAGACTTGGCGCTTGCCGTTTGTGCCCGATCGGTCTTGGCGTTCGATCATGGCCGCCTTGCAGGCGCTGCACGAATTGGCGAGCACGATGGCGCCGCGTAGGTTGCGTTTCAGGTTGATGCAGGTTTCTGCCTTTTTCTTGGCCTTGGGGTTGACCAGTTCTATTGCTCCCCCGGGATCGCCTTCGCATGCTTGCACCGACGTCACTCGCGACCGTCCGGGGCCGCGAAAGGGCACCGGAAAGGTTGATTTCGCCGGCACGTTGAAGGTGCGTGAAACGGGAACGGAATTACCAGGGCGCTTGCGGGTGATTTTTACGATCCGGCATCGGTCGCATTCGTTGACGATGACTTCGCCTCCGCCCGTGGGCGCCAACCGGGCACAGCGGGTATTGACGGCGGCTTCGACCGGCAACGCCCATAACAGAGTCATCAATAACACAAGCCCTAAGACGGCAAAAAATTCAGCCTGAAAGGCAAAGATTGAAAGCTTTTTTTCCACAATCCACAATCCAAAGTCCCATTTGAACTGAGGTATTGTAGGCCTGAATTCGTTAACGGAGAGTGACTTAAGATCAACCCGTTTAGGGGCTTTCGTTATCGTCGCGGCGGAAGGGGGAATGCATTGAATTCATTTGCATTTCTTCTTCGATGGAGGCCCTCTCGTCGCTTAGGAAGCGACCCACGGCGGTGCGCAGCGCCGCATCGGCGATCCAGTGGGCGGAATAGGTGAGACGCGGCAGGTAGCCCCGCTGCACTTTGTGCGGGCCCTGGGCGCCGGCTTCCACCCATTTGAGGCCGTGCTCGATGGCGTAATCGATGGCCCGGTAGTAACAGGCCTCGAAATGCAGGAATTTGTAATCGTCTTCGCAACCCCAGTTGCGCCCGTAAAGGGTATCGCCGCCGATGAGGTTAAGCGCGCCGGCCACCGGGCGTCCGGCATCTTCCACCATGACCAGGACGACGTTGTCTCCGGCCCGTTCGCCGAGCATCGAAAAGAACCCGCGGTTCAAGTAGCTCGTTCCCCATTTTTTGTCAGAGGTATCGAGATAAAAGCGGAAGAAAGCATCCCAGTGACTTTCCGTGATGTCGCTTCCCGAAAGGGTGTGGATGTCGAGCCCGTGGGCAGCGACGGATTGGCGTTCCTTGCGGATGGCTTTGCGCTTGCGCGACGCGAGGTCGCCCAAAAAATCATCGAACGTCCCGTAACCTTGGTTCTGCCAATGGAACTGCTGGCCGGTGCGTTGCATGAAACCTTGTTCGCCCAACCGGGTCCATTCGGTCTCGGTAGGAAAGTTGATGTGCAGCGACGAAACGCTTAAGCGTTCCGCCAGCCCGATCATGCCGGCGGCCAGGGTGTCGGCGAGGTGGCGGCGAAGAGGCGCGGGTAAGTCGTCCCGGACCAGCAGCCTCGGCCCCGTCACCGGCGTGAACGGCACCGCCGAGAGCAGTTTCGGGTAATAGCGCCCGCCGGCACGCTCGTAGGCATCGGCCCAGCCCCAATCGAACACGTATTCGCCGTAGGAATGGCTTTTCAGGTATAGGGCCGCGCACGCGACCAATTGTCCCGCCTCATCACGAATGATCAGGTGCCGGGGCAGCCAGCCGGAATCCGCGCCGACGGAGCCCGAATCCTCCAAGGCAGACAAGAACCCGTGAGCGCAAAACGGGTTGTCGGGCCCGGCGCAGGCATCCCACTCGGCTGCCGCCACCTCGGCGAGGGCGCCGATCACGTTAACGGTTGTCGGTTCGCGTCCGTCGGGCATGGCTTACAGATGATGGCAATCGATGTGAATGACAAGAGAGGAATAAGAGTTTCACTCCACCTCAAACACCCCATCCACCTCAACGGCCATGCCCAAGGGCAGGGACGGTGCGCCGACGGCGAAGCGCGCGTGCTTGCCGGCATCCCCGAAGACGTCGACCATCAGGTCTGATGCCCCGTTGATGACCTTCGGGTGGTCGTTGAAATCGGGTGTGGCGTTGACGAAGCCGCCGAGTTTGACCACTCGCTTAACGCGGTCCAAATCACCGCCGCAGGCTTCACGCACCTGGGCAATCAAATTAAGCCCGCACAGCCGCGCCGCTTGATAGCCTTCATCGATATCGAAATCCTTGCCGACCTGGCCGATGAACTTACGCTCGCCGTCCCATAACGTCACTTGGCCCGAAACAAAAACCAGGTTGCCGGTGACGACGAAGGGAACATAATTGGCCACCGGCGTCGCCGCTTCGGGCAGCTCGATACCGAGTTCGGCGAGCCGTGCGTCGATTTTTCCCGTCATGGGGTTAGATCCTGAATAAGTCGCCTTCGCGAGGTGCTAGGCATTTGGTTTTGGACTTGCGCGCCTTTAGCATCGCCTGCGCGGTTTCAAATTTTTTGTCGATGTCGTCGTCGGTCTGGTCCGGGTCGTGGTGGAACAGGTAAAGGTTCTTGACCTTGGCCGTATCGGCCAGATTGACCACTTTGCTGATGCACGAATGACCCCAGCCTTCCTTGGTCATGTATTCCTCGTCCGTGTAGGTGCAATCGGTGATCAGCACGTCGGCGCCTTCGACGAATTCGGCCAGACGTTTTTCGTAGTGGGGATCGTAAAAATTGCTGGTCTCGACGTACATTTCATTGTCGGTGATATAGCAAATAGAGCGCCCGTTATAATTGACCCGATAGCCCAGGCACTTGCCGGGATGGCTCAGAAGTTTAGTGCTGACATCAATGCCGGAAACAACCAGACTTTCTTCTTCGAGATCATGGAAATAGACCCGCGCCGCGAACTGGGAGAAAGTGATCGGGAAGTAGACGCCTTCCATCTGTGCCGACACCATCTCGCGCATGGAGATGTCGCCTTGGTTGGCGCCCAACACCTCGAACTCGTTGCCTTGCATGTAGAGCGGCGTGAAGAAGGGAAAGGCGTTGATGTGGTCCCAGTGAGGGTGCGAGATGAAGATCTTGGCGTTGATGCCTTTTCGCTGTTGCGACAATAGCCAATCGCCCAAGTTCTTGATACCACTGCCGCCGTCGAAGATGAAAAATTGCTCGCGGGGAAATTCCAGCGTCACGCAGGATGTATTGCCGCCGTATTTGAGGCATTGCTCCCCTGAGATGGGTAACGTGCCACGAACACCCCAGAATCGCATATCGATATGGTCGTCCAGAATACGTTTGATCCGGTCGATGAAGGTTTCCGGGTTGACCGGCTTGCGGACAAATCCGTGGGCGCCAAACACGTAAGACCGTTTAAGATCGAATTCATAAGCCTTGGCTGAAACGACGATGAACTTGGTGTTTTTTAAGCCCTTGTGGCCCATCACCTGCTGGCACAATTGATAGCCGTCGACTTCCGGCATCATCAGGTCGCTGATCACGCAGTCGGGTTTTTTCTTGACGATGTCGTTGATGACGCCGGCGCTGATGGTGCTGGTGGTTACCGAAAAGCCGGCATCCTTCAGCAAGGATGCCATGAATTCGAGGACGACCGAATCATCGTCGACAAGATAGCAGGTTGGCTTCTTTTTCTTTGCCTTCTTCACCATGGTCATCCCTGGCCGCAGACGGTTCTAAACGGAAAAAACCGTTATTGTGTAATTCTTTAATCCCAATCAACCTAGGCAGGATAAATGCCCTGCGCCCGGCTGTCGATAGGGGATTAGGTGGGAATAGACCCGGTCGATTTCGAGGCTTTTTTGAAGACGGCTAAAGTCCAGCCGGCCCTGGGGGAAACCATGGGGGCCTTACTTGATGAAATCCGCTCCCTTTTGAAAAAAAGAGCGGGGCGCGCGCCAGGGAGGGCCCCCAGCACGCGCCCCAAGTTTCCCAGGGAGGATTCGAATTGAAATTGAACATTCAGGAACATCCGCTCGTTGAGCCGCATGTATTGCACTTCATGCAGGTGCCGTTCCTGACAAGGGTGAAATTGCCGCACTCGCCACAAGAATCGCCTTCGTAGCCCTTCATTTTTGCTTCTCGCACCTTATCCAGGCGTCCATCGGTCGTGGCTATGACGGTGCTTGAAACGCTCAGCACCTGGGCCTGTTCGGCCACCGACACTTGCTGGGCGCCGACGGTCGAACCACCGCCGTCGCTGGCGACCGCAACCCCACCGGAAGCCGCAACCGCGACCGCCTCGGTGGCCTGGTCCTTGGCGCCTTTGATGACGAGGAAATTACCGCGCACGTAACCTTGGCTGGCGACGCTCCTGACCGCTTCCATGGCGGGGTCGATGGCGGGAGGGGTGTCTCCGTCCTCGCCAGCGCCGATGCTGTCCGGCTTTAGGTCGTCAGGTTGCACATGGGCCAGGTCGTGACGGCCCAGGTAGCTAACGGCGAGTTCCCGGAAGATGTAATCGAGGATCGATGTCGACATTTTGATGGAGTCGTTGCCGGTGACGACGCCCGATGGCTCAAACCGGGTGAAGGTGAAGGAATCGACGAATTCTTCCAACGGCACCCCGTATTGCAGGGCAATGGAAATAGCGATGGCGAAGTTGTTCATCAACGACCGGAAAGCGGCGCCTTCCTTGTGCATATCGAGGAAAATCTCACTAAGCTGACCGCTTTCGTACTCGCCGGTGCGAAGATAGACTTTGTGGCCGCCGACGGTGGCCTTTTGCGTGTAGCCCTTGCGTCGATGCGGCGGGCGCTCGCGTTCTGCCTTCCTGATGATGCGCTCGACGATACGTTCGGCGACAATTTCGGTTTTTTTCTGGGGCGGTGCCGCCGCGATTTCGGCGGCCAGGCTTGGCTCTTCGTCGGCAAGGTCACTGTCATCCAACAGCGACGCCGATAAGGGTTGCGACAGCTTGGAGCCGTCCCGGTAAAGGGCGTTGGCCTTCAGCCCCAAACGCCAGGACATCATATAGGCTTCCTTGCAGTCCTCGACGGTGGCCGAATTCGGCATGTTGATGGTTTTTGAAATGGCGCCGGAAATGAACGGCTGGCTGGCGGCCATCATGCGGATATGGCTATCCACGGATAGATACCGCTTGCCGATACGCCCACAAGGGTTGGCGCAATCGAAAATGGGCAGGTGTTCGTCCTTGAGGTGCGGCGCACCGTCCAGGGTCATGGCGCCGCAAACATGGGTGTTGGTGGCTTCGATGTCGGCCTTAGAGAAGCCCAAGGCCGTCAAAATGTCGAAGGACGCGTCATTCAGCTCATCGGCGTCAAGGCCCAGGGTTTCGGTGCAGAATTCCTCGCCCAAGGTCCACTTGTTAAAGACGAAGCGGATGTCGAAGGCTTCCGACAGAGATTTCTCGACGGTGTCGATGGCGGCCTGTGTGAAATTCTTCGCCAGCAGGGCTTCGTGGTTGATGGCGGGCGAGTCTTTCATCGTCCCATGGCCGACCGCGTAGAACACTATTTCTTCGATTTGGGTTGCCGAATAACCCTGGAGAGTAAGCGCCCTCGGAACCATCTGGTTGATGATCTTGAAATAACCGCCGCCGGCGAGCTTTTTGAATTTAACCAGCGCGAAATCGGGTTCGATGCCGGTGGTATCGCAATCCATGACCAAGCCGATGGTCCCGGTCGGGGCGATGACCGAAACCTGGGCGTTGCGGAAGCCGTGAGCTTCGCCGAGTTCAAGCGCCCGGTCCCAAACGTCGGAAGCCGCCTGATGAATGCTTTTGTCCGGGTTTTGTTCGGCAACCAGCGGCACCGGTGAAATCGAGAGGTCCTCATATCCGGTATCCGCACCATGGGCGGCGCGGCGGTGGTTGCGGATGACCTTAAGCATGGCCTCGCGATTTTCATCGAAATGGACAAAGGCGCCCATTTCGGCAGCCATTTCCGCCGACGTGGCATAAGCCTGGCCCGTCATCAGGGCCGAAATGGAGCCGCAAATGGCCCGTCCGGCGTCGGAATCATAGGGAATGCCGGCGGCCATGAGGTATCCGCCAATATTGGCGAAGCCAAGGCCAAGGGTCCGGAATTGGTAGCTCAGCTCGGCGATCTTGTTGGACGGGAACTGCGCCATCATCACCGAAATTTCGAGGGTGATGGTCCATTGCTTGACGGCATGTTGGAAAGCTTCGATGTCGAAACGGCCCTCGTCGCCCGCGAATGCCATCAGGTTCAGAGACGCCAGATTGCACGCCGTGTCGTCCAGGAACATGTATTCCGAACACGGGTTGGACGCATTGATGCGGCCGCTTTCGGGGCACGTGTGCCAATCGTTGATGGTGGTGTCGAATTGCAGGCCGGGGTCGGCCGACGCCCAAGCGGCAAAGCCGATTTCTTCCCACAGGTCACGGGCCCGGACTTTACTGGCGACTTCGCCGTCGGTGCGTCGGATCAATTCCCAATCACCGTCTTCCAAGACCTTGTCCAGGAACTTGTTTGTGACGCGAACCGTGTTGTTGGAATTCTGCCCGGAAACGGTGAGATAGGCTTCCGAGTCCCAATCGGTGTTGTATTCGGGAAACTCGATTTCCGTATACCCCTGGCGAGCGAACTGAATGATCCGTTGAACATAGTTTTCCGGGATCATCGCCCGCCGGGTTTTCAGAACCGCCTGCTTCAAAATCGCATTCTTTTTCGGATCGAAGCGGTCATCGCCTTCACCTTCTTGGCAGGCATTCATCACCGCGTTGAGGTTCTTGCTTAACTGCTTCGATCCCGCGACAAGGGCCGCAACCTTTTGTTCTTCAAGGACTTTCCAGGATATGAACTGCTCGACATCGGGATGGTCGATATCAATGACGACCATCTTGGCGGCGCGCCGAGTGGTACCGCCGGATTTGATGGCGCCTGCCGCCCGGTCGCCGATCTTGAGGAAGCTCATTAAGCCTGATGACTTGCCGCCCCCGGAAAGGCCTTCGCTCTCGCCACGCAGCGCCGAAAAATTAGTGCCGGTGCCGGAGCCGTATTTGAACAGTCTGGCTTCACGAACCCACAAGTCCATGATGCCGCCTTCGTTGACCAGATCATCGGCGATGCTTTGGATGAAGCACGCATGTGGCTGCGGACGTTCGTAAGCCGAGCGCGATTTGACCAAATGCCCGGTCTTGTAATCAACGTAGGAATGGCCCTGAGCCGGACCGTCAATGCCGTAGGCCCAATAAAGCCCGGTGTTGAACCATTGCGGTGAATTAGGTGCGCCGACTTGGGCGGCCAGCATGTAGCGCATCTCGTCGTAATAAGAGCGGGCGTCTTCCTCGGCATCGAAATAACCGCCTTTCCAGCCCCAATAAGTCCAGGTTCCGGCCAAGCGGTCGAAAACTTGGCGGGCGTCGGTCTCCCCGCCCATGCGTTCGTCCACCGGCAGACTGGCCAGCCCGGCCTTGTCCGGGACGCTTCGCCATAGCCAGCTGGGCACGTCGTTTTCCTCAAACCTTTTTAAGCGTTTGGGGATTCCCGCCTTGCGGAAATATTTCTGTGCCAGAACATCACAGGCAACCTGTGACCAGGCTGCCGGCACATCCATATCGTCGAGGCGAAAGACGATGGAACCATCAGGATTCTTGATTTCGCTGGATGATTTGCGGAATTCAAGGGATTCGTATGGAGACTCGTTTGATTTTGTAAAAAGCCGCGTGATTCGCATTATTCCCCCAACAAAAGGCCTCGGGTTATTGACGTTTTGGACCTTTCGGCCCCCCGGTTGCGACCCTATAACGGCTTAATTCCCGCTTCTCGCACGCCCCACATTGTGTCGTGTCTGCCCAGGTGCAACGGTTCAATTAGTAGCCCAACATTTTGTGATCCGCAATAAGAAAACACAAGATATCGTGTTTATTATGATAAAAATTACTTTATATAGTGTAAATGAAAGGCGTTTTGGGGAGCCTGCGAATCGCTGGAATCCTTGATCCGACTCGAGATAACAGGGGAGAGTGCTGGGGCTCCAAAATAGATGAAGAGGACAAACTCTGAAGCCGGCCCCGGGGATGCCCATGGTTTCAGGCGGGCTGGACGGGCAAGCGGCCAAGTGCCATTATTTGCCGCCCCCTATACCAAACAGGGGCCCAAACTTAAGGCAATCAAGCGGATGAACCTCGGAACGTTGATTTACACGTGGCTAAAAGGCGTTCAAGTCGGCACCGACGAGTTCGCTAACCGTTATTACCGGGCCAAAAAAGACACCCTTCATGGCAAGGAAAAGCGTTGGGTGCTCTATGGGGGCAAGGCCGAGGCCTCGCAAATTCCCCCGGAATGGCATGCCTGGCTGCATCATACGTCTGATCAGCCGCTTTCCGAACAAGCCGCCCTGTCGAAATCTTGGCAAAAAGAACACCTGGCCAACCAGTCCGGCACCGCCGGCGCCTATCGGCCCAAGGGGCATGCTTATTTGGGCGGCAGGCGCGCACCGGCCACCGGCGATTACGAACCGTGGACCCCGGAATGACGTATAGGGGCAAAGAGGGGCCTGGCTCATGACCAGTGAAACCCGTGAAATCGCCATCGGCGCCGCCACTTTCGGCTGTTTGGCCCTGGTCATGGCTTATTTATATGTCGGCCGCGATCTGGCGGCTTCCGCATCCAGTACCGACATCGACATCGTCGCCAAATTCAACCGGGTGGACGGCTTGGTCGAGGGCGATGAGGTTCGTCTGGGCGGCATCAAGGTCGGCACCATCAAGGACATGAGGCTGGACAAACAATTCCGGGCCGTCCTCACCATGACCGTCGATGGCGGCATTCCCTTGCCGACCGATTCGTCCGCCGCCATCCATACCGATGGCCTGTTCGGGTCGAAGTTCATGGTTCTTGAACCCGGCGGCGAGGAGAAATACTTAAAACCCGGAAGCGAGATCACCTATACCCAGGACGCCGTCGTCGTCAGCGACTTGCTGGACCTGATCATTTCCGAAGGCCGGGAAGCCATGAAAAAGCGCAAACAAGAAGGCAAATAGCCTAAAGGGAACGTCCATGAGCAGAAATGCAGTCGAAACAGTGTTAGGGGCCGTGGTGCTGGCGGTCGCGGCAAACTTCGCCTATTTCGCCTATACGGCGGCCGAGGTGAAGGCCGTCAAAGGATACGATTTGAATGCCGCTTTTTATAAAATCGGTGGCCTGAGCAAGGGCAGCGATGTCCGCATCAATGGCATCAAGGTCGGCACCGTGCTCAATCATTGGCTCGACGCCAAGACCTATGACGCCCGGGTCACCATGTCGATTTCCCCCGACGTCAAGTTGCCGACTGATTCCGTCGCCACCATCGCCAGCGAAGGCATTTTGGGCGGTAAGTATGTGCGGCTTGAGCCGGGCAAGGCCAAGACCTATGTCGATGCCGGGGGGGCGCTCACCAAGACCAGGGATTTCCGCTCTTTGGAAGACCAGGTCGGGGAAATCATCTTCCTGGCAACGGGCGGGTCGGAAAAAGGTGGCAAGTAGCCGCAATTCCTTCATTTTTCTCCTGGCCTTTGTTTTAGCGGGCCTGCTTTTTGCGGCCCCCGGGACGGCCCGGGCGGAATCCGCCGAGATCGCCATCCTTCAGGGCATGGACAAAGTCACGGCCCGGGTATCGACCATCGAAGCGCCGGTCGGCGAAGTGGTGAAATTCGGAGCGCTGGAGATCATCGCCCGCAATTGCGACAAACGCCCGCCCGAGGAAACCCCCGAAAGCGCCGCCTTCCTTGATATCTGGGAGGTCCACCCGGGCGAAGCGGCGGTCAGCCAATTCCGCGGCTGGATGTTCGCTTCCAGCCCGGCGTTATCGGCAATGGAACACCCTGTCTATGATGTCTGGGTTTTGGACTGCAAAAAAAGCTCCTCCAAGGCGCCGGTGACCTCGTCCGGGCCAGCGTCGAAATAAAATTTTCCTTGGCCCTTTAGCGCTTCCTCAAGGAACTGCAGATAGACCCGGGCCGGGATTTCGAGGGCCCCGAACTGCCGTAAATGGTCGGTGATGAACTGCACGTCCAAAAGCTTGAACCCGCCCATCCGCATTTGCGCAACCAAATGCACCAACGCCACCTTGGAAGCATCGCGGGCGCGGGAAAACATGCTTTCCCCAAAAAAGGCGCCGCCCAAGGCGACTCCGTAAAGGCCGCCGGCCAGCTTACCATCGGCCCAGGTTTCGATGCTGTGGGCGTAGCCCATGTCGTGGAGGCCGATGACGGCATTTCGGATCGGGGCATTGATCCAGGTTTCCTGCCGGCCTTTCTTGGATTGGGCGCAAAGATCCAGAACGTCTGTGAAGGCGCTATCGTAGCGGACTTGATAAGCGCCGCTGCGGACCGTTCTTTTCAAGCGCCGCGATACGTGAAATCCATCAAGCGGAATGATGCCCCGAACTTGCGGGTCGACCCAGAAAACGGTCTCATCTTTTCGGCTTTCGGCCATCGGAAAGATGCCGGCCGCATAGGCCCTGAGCAGAAGCTCCGGCGTTAATTCCTGGGCGCCCGGATCGCGGCGGCTCATGAAAAAGCTCCTTCGCGTTTTTTAAGGCCTAATTCCCTTCGACGAATTTCTCCAGCCAATGGATATCATAGTCGCCGTTGATGAAATTGGGTTCCTCCAACAGGCGCCGGTGCAAGGGGATAACGGTGTCCACCCCGTCGATGACGTATTCGCTGAGCGCCCGGCGCAGGCGCATCAAGCATTCGTTGCGGTTGGCGCCATGGACGATCAACTTGCCGATCATGGAGTCGTAATGAGGCGGTATCGTGTATCCGGAATAAAGGCCGGAATCGATACGCACGCCAAGTCCGCCCGGCGCGTGGTAATCGGTCACCAGGCCCGGCGACGGGGCGAAGGTTTCGGGGTGTTCGGCGGTGATCCGGCATTCGATGGAATGACCGGAAAATTTGATGTCCGATTGGCTGAAGCCCAGCGGCGCGCCTGACGCTACCCGGATCATTTCGCGCACCAAATCGATGCCGCAGATCATTTCGGTGACTGGGTGTTCGACCTGTAGGCGGGTGTTCATTTCGATGAAATAAAATTCGCCATTCTCGTAAAGGAATTCCACCGTGCCAACGCTTCGGTACCCCAGTTTCTTGACCGCGCTGACCACCCTGTCACCAATGGATTGACGTTCCATTTGGTTGAGCGCCGGCGACGGTGCTTCCTCGACCAGTTTCTGATGGCGACGCTGTAACGAACAATCCCGTTCGCCCAGATGCACAATATTGCCGTGATGGTCGGCCAAAACCTGAACCTCAATGTGGCGGGGGGCTTCCAGAAATTTTTCCATGTAGACTTCGTCGCTGGAAAACGCCGCTTTCGATTCGGCGCGGGCCAGATCGAAGGATTCTGCGACGCTGGCGTCGTCGTGGACAATCTTCATGCCGCGTCCGCCGCCGCCTGCGGATGCTTTGATGATCACCGGAAAACCAATGTCGGCCGCTGCAGCGCGGGCTTCCTCGGCATCTTTCAGCGCCCCGTCGGAACCGGGGACTACAGGGATTCCGGCCTCCATGACGGCTTTCTTGGCGGCGATTTTGTCGCCCATCAGGCGAATGTGGTCGGGCGAGGGTCCGATGAAGGTAAATTCGTGTTCTTCGACCATCTCCGCGAAGTCGGCGTTCTCTGACAAAAAACCGTATCCCGGGTGAATGGCGTCGGCATGGGCGATGGTGGCGGCGGTCAGGATCGCCGACTGGTTTAGGTAGCTGTCCTTGGCCGCCGGCGGGCCGATGCAGACGGCTTCGTCGGCGAGCCGCACATGCATGGCGTCGTTGTCGGCAGTGGAATGGACGGCGACCGTCTTGATGCCTATTTCCCGGCACGCCCGCAGAATTCGAAGGGCGATTTCGCCTCGGTTGGCGATTAGAACCTTGTCAAACATCGATCAACCCTGACCTTTAAGTTCAATCAAGGATCAAAAGGGGTTCGCCGAATTCCACCGGCGCCCCGTTGGTGATCAAAATTTTCGTCACCTTACCGGCCCGGGTCGCGGTGATCGGATTAAAGACTTTCATGGCCTCGATCAGCAACAGGGTCTGGCCCTCGGTGACATCGTCGCCGGCTTTGACGAAAGGCGGCGAATCGGGATCGGAACTTGTGAACACGACCCCGACCATGGGCGAGGTGACGGCGTTGGCGTGATCGGGGGGCGGGGAAGCAGCAGCAGTTGACGGGGCAGGGGACGCCGGACCGGCGGAAGCAGACGTAACCACGGTGGCCCCACCCTTGACGACGCGGATGTGCCAGCCGTCGCGACCGTACTCGATCTCGTTGAGGCCCGTTTCCTCCAGCAGCTTGGTCAGCTGGCGAACCAGGTCTTCATCGATTTCTCTTGTCGGGGTATTGGCCATGGGTGTCCCTTTTCAGGCTTCCTTGATCGTGCCCAGCCGATGGGCCAAAGCTTCCAGCGCCAGTTCGTAGCCGATGCCGCCGAGGCCGCAGATCATACCCTCGGCGGCCTTGGAAACATAGGACTGTTGGCGGAATTCATCACGTTGGTGGATGTTTGAAATATGCACCTCGATGATGGGAATATTGGTGGCCAACAGCGCATCCAACAGCGCCACCGAGGTGTGGGTGTAAGCGCCGGCGTTGACGATCAGCGCTTGGTAATCTGTCCTCGCTTCCTGCACCCAATCGACCAATTCGCCTTCGTTGTTGGTCTGGCGGAACTCGACGGCCAAGCCTAGGCCCTTGGCGCGCTTCTGGCAGGCCGCTTCGATGGTTTCCAGCGTGTCGGAGCCGTAAATCTCCGGCTCGCGGGTGCCGAGCAAGTTGAGGTTGGGTCCGTTGAGGACCAATACGGTCGCGGTCATTGTTTCAGGCGGATTCTCTATAAGGTGTTTACTTCCAAACCAGACGTTAACTTGTAGACTCTCAAGACGGAGACTACCAGTTTTCCTCCAAAAATTTCCTTTCAATTTTTGTCCAAAAAATTACCCAATATTTCCCTAATTTTTTCCCCTAAATTTTCCGAGGCCAGGTAGTTGAAAGCCCGGTTCCGGGAGACCATACTTTATTAGGCCATTACTTTTGCGGCTTCGACTTGGAAACGGGACAAACTCATGAACCTGACGATCAACGGCGAACCGCGGAATTTCGAGGCTCCCCTGACGGTTGAGCAGCTTTTGGGCGAAATCGGTCTTGATCCCCGGAAAGTCGCGGTTGAGCGTAATCTTGAGATCGTTTCCAAGTCAAATTACGGCGGTTTGGCGCTGGCCGACGGCGACAAACTGGAAATCGTCCACTTCATCGGTGGCGGCGCCCCGGACGAGGTGAAAACCAACGAAACGAAGCCCCTGGATGAGCCCGACACCTGGGAAGTCGCCGGGCGGCAGTTCACGTCGAGGCTGATCATCGGCACCGGTAAGTACAAGGACTACGAACTCAACCGCCTGGCGGCCGAGGCCGCGGGCAGCGAGATCATCACCGTCGCCGTTCGCCGCGTTAACCTGACCGATACCAGCCAGCCGTTGCTCGTCGATTACTTGGACCCCAAAAAATACACCTACCTGCCGAACACGGCGGGATGCTTTACCGCCGCCGATGCGGTGCGGACGCTACGTCTGGCGCGCGAGGCCGGGGGCTGGGATTTGGTCAAGCTGGAGATCCTGGGCGAGAAAAAGACGCTCTATCCGATGATGCTGGAAACCCTGGAAACTACTGAAATCCTTACAAAAGAAGGCTTCCAGGTGATGGTCTATTGTTCCGACGACCCGATCATGTGCAAGCGCCTGGAAGATGTCGGCGCCGCCGCCATCATGCCGTTGGGGGCGCCGATCGGTTCCGGCCTCGGCATCCAAAATCCTATCAATATCCGGCTCATCGTCGAGCAATCCAACGTGCCGGTCATCGTCGACGCCGGCGTCGGCACGGCGTCGGACGCCACCATCGCCATGGAACTCGGTTGCGACGGGGTGTTGATGAATACCGCCATCGCCGAAGCCAAAGACCCCGTGCGCATGGCCCGCGCCATGAAGGCGGCGGTCGAGGCCGGGCGCGACGCTTATCTCGCCGGTCGCATGGCCAAGAGGCAATACGCGGACCCGTCCTCGCCCTTGGCTGGGCTTATTTAGCTAATAATATCAACTCGCTAATGGTCTGCACGGCAGACATGCGGAATCATTATGGACTTATCGGTCCATAATGTGTATAAGTAGCGCTGTTGAGATTCGGGCCCGTTTTATGTGGGCCGGGAAATTACTAGGACTAGGACGCATGGCGAGACCAAGAGAATTCGATACCACCGAAGCGCTGACGCAGGCGATGGATGTTTTCTGGTCGAAAGGCTACGAGGCGACGTCGCTTTGCGATCTGTTGTGCGCCATGGACATTTCCAAGAGCAGTTTCTACGACACCTTTGGATCCAAACATGATGTCTTCCTGGCCACCATCGACCACTACCGAAAGACCGTTACGGCCCAGGTTTCCGCGGTTGCCGGGGTCGACGCCCCGGCCCGCAAGCTGATTGAATCGATGTTCGAAAAAGCCGCTTGTCGTATGACGGAAGAGGGCGGCAAGCGCGGTTGTTACCTGAACAATTGCGCCGTCGAAATGGCCCTAACGGATCCCGAAGCGGCGAAGCGGATCAACAAGGGTATCCGCATTATGGAGGAAACTTTTTTGTCCTTGGTCGAGCGCGGGCAGGCGGATGGGGATATCGGTTCGGACTTGGACGCGCACTCGTTGGCTCGTTTTCTGACCAGCAGCCTCAACGGTATGATGGTCATCGGCAAGGCCAATCCCGACCGCGAGGCGCTCTTCGACATCGCCCGGACGGCACTCACGGTTTTGGATTAAGTCTTTGTAATTAATGTATTTTTTTGCCTAATTTAGGACCGATCGGTCCAATAAAATGAGAACCCGGGACCGATTGGTCCAGTAAAAGAAAGGAGAAGCAGATGGCTAAAATCGAGATTTATCACAAGACCTGGTGCGGGTTCAGCCGCGCCGCCTTGAAGTTGCTGAGGGAAAAGGGTGTCGCGTTCATTGACATCGATGTCACCGACGATGCCATCCGCGAAGAAGAAATGGTTATGCGCTCGGGGCGCATCACGGTCCCAGAGATATTTATCGATGGCGAATTGATCGGTGGTTATGACGACCTAGCCGGCCTCGATGCGGCCGGAGAATTGGCCGCCAAGCTGGGCCCAGAGGACGATCCTTGGCGGAAAGCCGCTTAGTAAGTAATTATTTGAAATATAAGGAATTTTATAATGTCTGAGGTGTCAAAAAATCTATTAAAACCGGTCCGGCTCGGGCCTTATACGCTCGCCAACCGTGTCGTCATGGCGCCCTTGACGCGACGCCGCGCCGGGTCCGGCAATGTGCCTCAGGCGATGAACGCCGATTATTACGCGCAGCGGGCGTCCGCCGGATTGATCATTTCAGAGGCTAGCCAAGTCTCGCCGCAGGGCCTCGGCTATCCGATGACGCCCGGTATCCACACACCCGATCAGGTCGAGGGCTGGAAGCAGGTAACCAAGGCGGTCGCCGACAAGGGTGGGCGTATATTTTTACAGCTTTGGCATGTCGGGCGCGTTTCCCATCCCGATCTCCAGGAAGACGGTGCCCTGCCGGTGGCGCCGTCGGCGATCAAACCCGATGGCGAAGCCTATACGGTCGACGGCCACAAGCCCTTCGTCACGCCCAGGGCCCTGGAAACAGGAGAAATTCCAGGCATCGTCGGGCAATTCCGCCGGGCCGCCGAGAATGCCTTGATGGCCGGTTTTGATGGTGTCGAAATCCACGCCGCCAACGGTTATCTGCTTGATCAATTCCTGCGCGACAACAGCAATTTCCGCACCGACCAATACGGCGGATCAAGGCGTAACCGCATGCGGCTCTTAAGAGAGGTTACGGAAGCCGTTAGCGGAGTCTGGGGCGCTGAACGGGTCGGCGTGCGCTTGTCGCCGATAAATGCCTACAACGATATTTCGGATACCGATCCCGACGCGACCTTCGGTTTTATTGCGCGCGAGCTCGGGCGGCTGGGGTTGGCGTATCTGCATGTTGTCGAAACCGACATGACGGGCAAGTCCGGGGACTTAAGTTACGACAGGCAAATGGTGCGCAAGAAATTCGGCGGCACCTATATTGGCAACGGCGGATACGACAAGGACCGGGCCGAAGAAGCCATTGCCTCGGGTTCGGCGGACTTGGTGGCCTTCGGGGCGCCTTATATTGCCAATCCCGATTTGGTGGGGCGCTTCGCCGTCGGCGGGCCTCTCAACAAGGCCGATCCCGAGACCATCTACGGCGGTGATGAAAAGGGATATACGGATTATCCGGCGCTTGCGCCGAAAGCCCCCGAAAGCCCCCGAAAGCCCCCGAAAGCCGAGGAACCAGTTCAAGGAATGCCACTCGACATCTAACTAATCAAAGAACCACAGGCGGCTTGCCGCCGAAACCCGCTTCCCGGGGCCTTGTGTGTCCCTTTGGGGTGTCCCCCCCGACATTCTCCCCCCAACCACCCGGGGTTCCCGGGAGCGGGTCATTTTTAAGGACTAAAGACGATGGATCATTGTTGCCAAATGAACCTAACCAAGATTTTCAGCGCCCTTGGTTTCGCCGCCGTGTTCTATGCTTTGGTTTTGGTCGTCCTCGCCATCGAGACGACGATCATCGAATTTTAACGGCTCAATCCGGTTTGCTCTTCGGCGGCACCGTCCTCATGAAGGCCGGAACATGTTCGCCCAGCCCCTTGACCGGGGCTTGGCTTTCATTGGCGGGTGTCGCCTTTTTGGGTGCGGGCTCAGGAGCTTTTCGGGGCGCGGGCTCAGGAGCTTTTTCAGGAGCCTTCGTTTCGACCTTTGGCTCGGGGGGAGCTTCAGGCTTCGCTTCGACCTGCGGAGAAGGCTTCGGCTCGGGTTTTGTTCCGGTTTGCGGAGAAGGCTTCCGGCCCCGGTCCGTGCCTCGGCCTCGGTCCCGGCCGCCGCGCCGCGGGCTGGGTTTGTCCGAGGGGTCGGTCTGTTTTAATTCGGCGCTGGCTTGTCCGCCTAATTCCATCCTCGGAATTTTCCGGCCCGTCAGTTCCTCGATCGCTTCCAGGTATTTTCCGTCTTCGGGCGTGGCGATGGTGATGGCGCGGCCTTGGTGCCCGGCGCGGCCGGTGCGGCCGATGCGGTGCACGTAATCTTCGGCGTGGGTCGGCACGTCGAAATTAAAAACGTGGCTCATTTCCGGGATGTCGAGGCCGCGCGCCGCGACATCCGAGCAAACCAGCAGCTTGATGTCGCCTGTCTTAAATTTCCCCAGGGTCGCCGTGCGCTCGGGCTGCGACATATCGCCATGCAGCCGTGACGCGGGAAGGCCATGACGGGTCAGGGACCTGTAAACGGTGTCGACGTCGCGTTTGCGGTTGCAGAAAATTAAGGCATTGCTGGGTTTTTCCGTGCGCAGTAATTGCCTGAGGGCGTCGCGCTTTTCCGCCTGGCCGCCGCCGGGGCGCCGCCCGTCTCCGTGTTTGACGACGACAAGGCCCTGGGTGATGGTTTCCGCCATTGTCGCCGGCGGGTCGACGTGGATTTCTTTTGGATTCATCAAGAATTTGTCGGCCAGGCGGCGAATTTCCGGCGGCATGGTGGCGGAAAAAAACAGCGTGTTGCGGATCGGCGGCAACATGGCGACGATTTTTTCGACATCCGGGATAAAGCCCATGTCGAGCATCCGGTCGGCTTCGTCGATCACCAGGATCTTGATATCGCTCATCAATATCCGGCCCCGTTCGAAGTGATCGAGCAGGCGTCCAGGTGTGGCGATCAGCACATCGACTCCGCGGTCGAGCTTTTTGACTTGGGCGCCCATGGACACCCCGCCGATCAGCAACGCCATGCTGAGCTTGTGGTATTTACCGTAAATTTCGAAATTCTCGGAGATCTGGGTCGCCAACTCGCGAGTCGGCGTCAGGATCAGCGACCGGGGCATGCGGGCCTTGGCGCGTCCGGCCGACAGGGCCTCGATCATGGGCAGGGTGAAAGATGCGGTCTTGCCGGTGCCCGTCTGGGCGCATCCCAGGACGTCTCTGCCCGTCAGAGCCGGGGGAATCGCTTGTTCCTGGATTGGTGTCGGATTTACGTAACCGGCATCTTCGATCGCGCGCAGGAGGTCTGGGCTCAGCCCAAGGTCAGAAAAACTCATTATTTACGGTCGGAACCGTGTCCTATTATTGCTTGATGATCCACTTTATCGGAATCTGGGTACCGAACGGCCCAATGTCAAATAGTTATATTTGGTTAACCATAACTTTCTTCGTTTTTACCCCTGTCCCGGCCCCTGAAATGGGGAAAATCACGGTTTCAGGGCATCCCGCACGATATTTCCGAACAAAATGTCGATTTCGCCGGCCAGGCGGTTCAGGTCCGGACTGCCATAGGGCGCGAATGTGCTGGTCGGCATGCGATAGGTCAGGCTCGCCTTGCCATCATCGTTCTCGGTCACATAGAACCGCAGCGGTGCCTCAATCCCGGCGGGAACGCTGGCTTTCAACATGCGAACGGCGAAATCCGGCCGAAACACCATGATCACCATGTTTCCGGGAATGGTCTTGCCGATGCTTTTCGCCCCGATTGTTGCGCTGGCGCGCGCGACGATCCCCATGCGATTTTTTTGGATCGCCTTTATGAGACGGCCCGTAAGGGCCTTATAGGCATAGGCGGTCTTGATCTCCCTGGTCCCGGAATAGGGCGCGGCTGTCGCAGAAGAGGGCGTGGTGGATAAGCCCGAAATCGCGACCAGCGCCGCGACAATGATGGGAATAATCGGTTTCATTGGCCGCCCTTCATTTTTGCTTGCGGGCTTTCGCGCCCGAACCGGAATTTTCAATTTGTCGAGTTATCGCCTTCGCCACTGACGTCGAGATGGTCGACCGGCGGAAACAGCGCCAACGTGACCTGGCGCACCAATTTCCGAAACAACGGCGATTGCGGACTCCGAACCCCGGAAACCTGCCCATCGGCGGTCGACAGCATCTGATCCTCATAGCAAAAAGTGGACACGAGTCGCAGCGCGTTGGTCAAAGGCAGGGTGGGAATTTGCACCTTGGGGCCGCAAAAATCTTCTTCATCGGCACTGATCGGCGGGTTGAACAGCATCACCACGTGATGACGCCCGGATCCCTTCCCCTGAGGTGATGAGGTGAACACCACATCGCCACCGACATTCGCGCCATACATAAGCTTCGTCACCTTCGCGGAGAATTCAGCGTGGGGGCCGCCGAACGGATCATCGCCGACCCGTGTTCTGATCTCTCCATTGCGCGAGGCATAATCAAAATCATCGACGATATAATTCAGATTGGGGATTGGCGCTCTGACAATCACCGCCCCCTGGCACGCGGTGAGAACCGGCAGCAGAATAAACAGGACGATCAACCGCATGAAATATGCCCTTCGCAGAAGCTTGTCCGTGAATTATGGGGCCAAAGCCGCAAACCCGCCATCAACTCTGCGTGAGAAGATCGCGGTCAGACATCGAGATTTACGACCTGACCGGCATTTTGCTGGATAAACTCCATGCGCGATTCAGGCTTGCGCCCCATCAGCCGTTCGACCAGATCGGCGGTCGAGCCAGGTTTGTGTTTCGCCTTCAGCCCACTCGCCCACTCGCCGGCAGGAATCTGGACCCGCAGCAATGTGCGCGTCGCGGGATCCATAGTGGTTTCCTTGAGTTGCCGGGGCGGCATCTCGCCCAGCCCCTTGAACCGGCTGGTATCGATTTTCCCACGCCCGGTGAAATGATTTTTCACCAACTCATCGCGATGGGCTTCGTCCTTCGCATAGGCGGTTTCCCCGCCCTGGCTGAGACGGTATAGCGGCGGCATGGCGAGATAGAGATGCCCGTTTTCGATCAATTCGGGCATCTCGCGGAAAAAGAAAGTCATCAGCAATGCCGCGATATGGGCTCCGTCCACATCCGCATCCGTCATGATGATGACGCGTTCATAACGCAGTTTGCTGTCGTCATACAGCGATCCGGTGCCCGGGCCCAGCGCCTGGACCAGATCAGCCAGTTCCTGATTGCCCCGCAGCTTATCGGCGCTGGCGCTCGCGACATTCAAAATCTTGCCGCGCAAGGGCAGGATCGCCTGGTTTTTTCTGTTCCGGGCCTGCTTGGCGGAGCCGCCGGCGGAATCGCCCTCGA
>JABMOY010000015.1 GCA_013203955.1 Rhodospirillales bacterium
CCAGCCGCACCGCATTAAGTATTAGCACAAGCCTTTAAAGAGGGGCTGAGGCGCCGCCATCTAATTCCGCCGCACCCCATAGACCGGACATAACCGGGACCACTGTTGGGCTTCCGGGCATGACCCGGATTTCGGTCGCTTGACCTAAATCAACGTTCTCACGTTCGGCTTGAACTAATTTTCACGTTCCAGACATTTGGCGTCAGAAATGACAATCAAATTGTTTTCAAGTGGGTTCATTTTCTTGAACCGGAGGCTACCTTCTTTTCCCCCGGTTCAACAAAAGACGGAGCACTGAAAAACGATAATCTGATTTGGAGGCGGGATCATGCATAACGAGGCCAATGTGGCGCTTCCGCCAAGCCCGGTATCGGTGCCCAAGGTCAGCACCGGCCGCGTGAGGTCGCGCACTCTTGTTCTGATACGCTGGATCGCGGTTGGCGGGCAAGCAATTACAATCCTTTTCGTCTATTTCGGCTTGGGATATAACTTACCCCTGGCGTTGACGTTGGCGGTGGTCAGTGCCTCGGTGTTGCTGAACATTTTCGTCAGCGTGCGCCATCCGATTTCGAGGAGACTGAACGAAACGGAGGCGACGCTTTACCTCGCCTATGACACGGTCCAACTCGCGGTCCTCTTGTCCCTGACCGGTGGGCTGCACAACCCCTTCTCGTTTCTGATGCTGGGCGCGGTAACAATCTCGGCCACTGTGCTCAGCGTCCGCGCCACAGCCTTGCTTGGTTTTCTGGTTGTCGGTTGCGTCACGCTATTGATGATCTTTCACTTCCCCCTTCCTTGGCCAGGGGGAGTCCATTCGTTGTCTCACGTTTACGTTTTCGGCATCTGGAGCTCGGTCGTCATCTGCATGGCGTTCTTCGCGGTCAACGTTCTGCGTCTGGCAGAGGAAGGCCGGCGAATGTCCGACGCGCTCACCGAAACCCAGATGGCCCTCGCGCGGGAGCAACATCTTTCCGCCGTCGGCGGTTTGGCGGCCGCTGCCGCACATGAACTCGGCACGCCGCTTGGGACGATTGCCCTCGTCACCAAAGAACTCAGCCACGATCTGCCGGGGGACGGCCCACACGCGGAGGACTTAAAGCTGTTGATCAGCCAGTCCGAGCGTTGCCGGGAAATTCTTGCGCGGCTTTCGCTTCAACCGGTGGACGGGACATTACCCTCTTTCCATCGGCAGCCAATGCTGAACCTGGTGGAGACGGCCGCGACCCCGTATCGACGCGAAGGCGTGGAACTCAGGATCGAGCACGACGGGGATCTCGCCGCCGCGGACAGACGATCGCGCCATGGTGGGGATTCCGAGAGCGTTACCCAGCCCATCGTGCCCCACAGTTTGGAGTTTATCCATGGCCTGAAGAACCTTATCGAGAATTCCATGGGCTTCGCGAACACCTGGGTTGCGATCAGGGTCGACTGGTCACGGTCGGAGGCCACCGTGGAGATCACCGACGACGGGCCGGGATTTGCGCACGACATTCTAGGCGCGCTCGGGGAACCCTATGTATCGACGCGGCGCGATGCCGGCGGCATGGGACTCGGTGTGTTCATCGCCAAAACCCTGCTCGAGAGGACGGGGGCCGAGGTCAAGTTCGGCAACCGGCGCGACGGCGGCGCACGAATCGTCGTCACGTGGCCCCGCGCCGTGCTCGAGGCGGAATCTGTTTGGTCCGCGGACGAAGCCTCACCAGACGATGTCGCTGGGGATGCGCCCCGATGAAAGATCCCATCGACAGGCCCCGTGTGAAAAAGCCTGCGAAGGAGTCGGCCTCTGAGGATCGGAGCCTCTTGATCGTCGATGATGATCAGCCTTTTCGCAACCGGCTGGCGCGGGCGATGGAACGCCGGTCCTTTACCGTCACGACCGCGGCGACCACGGGGGAGGCCCTCGCAGCAATCGAGAAATCCCCGCCCGCCTACGCGGTGGTCGATCTGCGGCTTGAAGACGGGTATGGCCTCGATATCGTTCCGATTCTGCGCGAGCGGCGTTCTGATGTCCGCATTGTCGTGCTCACCGGATACGGCAACATCACATCGGCCGTCGCCGCCATCAAAGTCGGCGCCGTTGACTACCTAGCGAAACCGGCGGATGCCGATGACATCGAGGCGGCCCTGATCACCGTTAGTCAGCCGAAGCCGCCGCCACCGAGCAGACCAATGTCGGCGGACCGAGTGCGATGGGAGCACATCCAAAGGGTTTATGAGCTTTGCGACCGAAACATATCGGAAACGGCCCGACGTCTGAACCTACACCGGCGCACGTTGCAGCGAATCCTCGCCAAACACTCACCCCGATAACCCGTGTCATAAGAGATATGGGAGTTTCAGCGGGTGCGACAATTGGTCGCATGGTCGGCTTGCCGGCGCGAGGTTAGACTCTCTGGAATTTGAATTATGAAAAAGGAAGGGCGATTTTACTTGAGAGCCTTTCAAGGAGGGTTTCGACAATGTCTCAGGATCTTCATTTCACGGATAAGAACGGTCAAACTGGAACCCATCTGACGACGCGGCGAGGGTTCATTACCACGCTCAGCTTCAGTGTGGTGAGTCTTTACGGCCTATGGGCCGCCTACGGCGCCGCCCCGACCAGCCTGAGTTTTCTCACCGAGGGCATGGGCGAGGGCATGAGAGGCATGGGACACGGCGGCGGGGGTGGCCCCTCGCCGGAGGAATTCCGCCGCATGACCGAAACCTTCATCGAGGCCAACCAGCTTCCCGACGGCACCGTCAAACCCACCCGTCAAGCGATGGCGGCGTTGGCTCCGTCCGCGGAGCACGGGCGAGAAGACACTAAAGGACAAGCCGCGCAAAAGATGCCCGGCATGGCGGCTGACGGGCACGAGAGGACCGAGGAACGCCGCTTGGCCGATGGCAAACACGGGGACGACGGGGACAAGGAAGAAGACAGCAACGTAACGCCGGACAAGCATGCAATGCCCGGCATGGATAAGGACAAGCACGGAGAAGCGGATGAGCCGATCGAGGTCTTCATGGTTGCATCTCGTTACGGCTACGAACCCGAGGTCCTGCGCCTGGAGGCCGGTGTTCCCTACCGGTTCCGAATGATGGCCGTGGACGCGGTTCATGGCGCCTCGATCAATTTCGGCGGTGGCGGCCGCATGATCCGTTGTCCGGCGAGAACCGAAGTCATGTCCGATTTGACGTTCACAAGACCGGGCAAACTCCTGGTTTATTGCAGCGTCTACTGCGGGGAAGGCCACGACTTGATGAAGGGCGCGATCATCGTCGCTTGAGAATGGGACGGGAGACTGGACCGATGACGGAAAGCAAATTGGTGACTGGGCTCAAGCGCCTTTCGGACGGCGACAAACGGCTGATCTACGGGTTCGTCGCCATGGCGGTCCTGGCCCTGGCGCTTGGCCTCGTATACGGGGCGATGACGGCGTTCGCGCGCGCCGGTTTCATCAACTTGGACCGGCTCACTGCTTATCAGATGCTAACGCTTCACGGCGTCACCATCTTTTTCTATTGGCTGTACTTCGTCCAGGCGGGCCTGGTCCTCATTCTTGCCACCATTTACACGGACGGCGCCGAGAAGATAGCCTTGCGTCCTTTTGCGTGGCTCGGTTTTGCCTCGATGGCGGCTGGATTCGTCTTTAGCGAGTTGGCGCCGGCGTTTGGCGCCATTCTCCTCTATGACGGCCAGCCGCATTTGATCGAGGTAGACCCCGTCTTGGCCGGGTTCTTCTATTTGGGGTACATCCTGCTTGGCATCGGGCTGTTCCTGGTCGCCATCTCCAGTATCGCGACGGCGCTTGAGCCGAAGTTTGCAGGAAAAATAGAAACCTGGTCTTCGATCGCTTTCGCCTCGGTGGCTTGGGCCGGACTTCTCATGGTCAGCGCCGTGGGCGCGATCAACGCGTTCTTGCCGGCGATGCTGTGGACCTTCGGCCTTGGGCCGCCGGTTACCGGCTACACCATGGGTTGGAACGTGCTGTTCCACAATGTTCATTATCTGCCACTCATGGCGACGGTGGTCATCTGGTACGTGCTTGTGGAGGCGATGACCGGTGTCAAGTCGATCTTCGGCCAACGGTTTTCCAAGATTATTTTCACCCTCTATCTGGTCTTCGTGCCGCCGACATCGCTCTACCACATGTTCCTGGAACCCGACTTGGCGGCGGCGGTCAGGGTCGTCGGCTCGCTGCTGTCGCTCTTCATGGGCCTGCCGACGGTGCTCGTTTTCCTGGTTATCATCGTTTCCCTCGAGGTCCATGCCCGGGCCAACGGAGGCCGCGGCCTGTTCGGCTGGATGCGGATGCTGCCGTGGGAAAACCCGGCGATGGCCGCCATTGGCATGGCGATTGTCAACCTGGCGCTTGGCGGTGTGTTCTCATACGTCTTGATCCAGGAACAGGTAGCGCCGCTGTTGAGCGACACCTTCCTCGTACCCGGTTACTTCCACTTCCTGACTCTGGGGACCGTGTCACTCACCTTCATCGCTATTCTGACGTACGTGATCCCGGGGATCACGGGCCACGCCCTATGGCGACCGGCGATGCTGGTCAAGGCGCCTTACATCATCACCTTCGGGTTGTCGATCTTCGGGGCCGCGGGAATTACCGCCGGCTATTTGGGCGTGCCGCGCCGCGTGTTCGACGTCAGCTACGAAGGCAGCGCTCCTGTCTTTTGGGAAACGCTGATGGCCGGTGTTGGCGTCGGCGCGGTGATCATGACGGTGGGGCTGGCGATCTACGTCTACGGTCTCATCAGGACGCTGGTCGGGCCGGTTCGTGCGACGGATACCGCAACCACGGGGTTGCCGACAGTATCATGGGCCGGTGCGGTTGTCAGCCGCCAAAGCGCCTGGGTCGGCCCGCTGTCGGTGGTCGTGCTGGTCGGCGCCATGTTCGCGTTCACCGTCGTTGCCTTCGAAGTGATGGAGAGCCTTCCGATCATCGCGATCGGCAGCGGCCACTAGGCGAAGAATAAGGAGTTCCTACGATGAAGAGTGAAGACGTGAAGTTGATCGGAGTCGTCTTCCTGGTGTGGGCGGTGCTGGCGATCATGTATGCGACGATCCCGATGATCTACATGCCCGCGAGCATCCGGTTGTGGGGCGCGGGCGCCGTGATGTTCCTGATCCTGGCGGTCGTGATTGCACGGGCCGAGGCCGCCGGAAGGAGAAAACGCGCCAGCCAATAAATACCTGGCGATTCTCCGGTCGTGACCCGCACCCGGCGGTGGGGTGATATTTAAGGAGTAAAGCCATGAAGAGATGTAAGCTGTTGAGCGCTGCCACCACGGCGCTTGTTATTTTTCTGCCGTTGTCGAGCCAGGCTTTCGAGTGTCCAAGGCACTTGGCTGAGGCCGAATTAACGATCCAAACCATGAAAGAACGCTTTGAGACGAAACATATGGCCGCACGGGTCGCGTTGAGCGATTCGAAAACATTGAGGGCACGAACACTGCTGACGAACGCCAGGATCACGTTGCTCACGGCCAGAATGCTGCACGACAAAGCATGGAATCCGCCCAATCACGCACGGGCGATTGCCAAAGCCGACGCGGCGAAGGGATTCGCGTTAGCCACGAACGACCTCCTCGCATCCCGCTAAATTCCATTAACGCCTTGTGAGTTGGCGATAGTGGAAGGGAGAATTTGAGGTGCCGACGACATCCAGGTCGGCAAACGGACCCTGCAAAGCCGCGCTTATGTGGCGCAGTTCAATTTCAAGGGCACCGATCAGCAGAAATCGGTCGGCCAGCTTTCAGGTGGGGAGCGCAACCGCGTGCACCTGGCGAAGATGCTGAAATCGGAAGCCAACGTGCTGTTGCTGGATGAGCCGACTAACGATTTGGACGTCGAAACGTTGCGGGCTTTGGAGGACGCCATCGCCGACTTCGCCGGCTGCGTCGTCGTCATCAGCCATGATCGTTGGTTTCTGGACCGTCTGGCGACCCATATTTTGGCCTTCGAGGGCGACAGCCAAGTCGTCTGGTTCGAAGGCAATTACCAAGACTACGAAGCCGACCGCCACCGCCGCTTAGGCACCGACGCCGACCAGCCGCACCGCATTAAGTATAAGCACAAGCCTTTAAAGAGGGGCTGAGGGCTTTATAATCCGACGGTCCGGCACTTTCTTAAGGAGCCTCGCGACATGGAGATGGATGTCAAAGTACTGAAAGTCGACGATCTCGGTCGGAATCATATTGTCGCCGAGCCCGCAACGGTCGAGGACCTATACAGGCATAACCTCATTTTCTGGACGACCAGATTCAGAGATGAACTGTCGGAGGAGGAAAGGAAGACGATCCTCGATAACCAGGAAAATATCGAAACACCCTACACCCGGCCCGCCACCTTAAAGCTCCATGAGGTTCTCGCCGAGGCGAGCGAGAAGAGCGAATTTTCGATGCTCGAACTCGGGGCCGCCAACGGCACCGTCATGAAGCGGATCGAAGAGAAGTTTCCGAAGCCTAAGCTCACCTATGTCGGGTTTGAATGCCTGCCCCTTCTCGCCGATGATTTTAAAAAGAAATTTCCCGAACACAAAATACACTTGGGCGACGTCGAAGAATTCATCGGCAAGGAGAAATCCTTTTTCCCCGAAGCCCCATTCACCCTTTTTTACGCCACCTTGGTGTTTAAAATGATCAAGCCCGACCTCGTCCGGAAAGCCCTGCGGAAAGCAGCCGAGTTAACCAACCAATTCCTGATTTACGATTTACTGGAAGATACCGATACCGAACTGGGCCCCGACGAAACACTGATCCTTCATATGCCTGCGAGGCCGGTATTTTGGTTCGTCCATCCGTGGGCGGAATATCTGGCTGAAATCGGCTTTAAGATCGTCGACAAACAGGTATCGAAGCTTACCGAAGCCGAGGCCCAATCCCCCTTGTATGATCATCAGGTACGGGGCGCCGGCTACTTTCACGCCATCAGGGAATAGGAACCCAGATTTTTTCCTGAAAAACTCGAGGACAGGGCCTAGTTCGTCGCCGCCTTCAGCGAGATCGTTTTAGCCCGCAGCACTTCCAAAAGCCCCGCCA
>JABMOY010000190.1 GCA_013203955.1 Rhodospirillales bacterium
ATTCCCGGCGAGACGATGCAGCGATCGAAACCGATGCTGCCGCCACTGACCAATTTCACCTTCTTGCCGGCGCCGTCGATAAGGGAACCCATGTCATGAATGACCTTAACGCCCAGGTCCTTCAGGGCGTTGTAGTTTTTGGTGATATAGCTGATGTCGTTGATGCCGCCGATGATGGTGTTGGAGAACGGGCAGGTAATAAAGTTCTTCGAGGGTTCGATCAGGGTGACGCTGATCTTGTGATTGAACCGCTTGATGTACTTGGCCGCCGTGGCGCCGCCGAAGCCGCCGCCGATGATGACAACCTGGGCCTGGTGGCTGGCCGCAAATGGCGCCGAACCAGGAAGGGTAAGTGCGCCCAGGGCAACCGTCGCGCCCAGGCCTTTATTGAAGGTTCTGCGTGTAAATTTCGACATTTTTTCCCTCCCTTCACTTGCCAGAGAAATGTTTTGCCAAGGCATCGATTTCGGAATCCGTGAAGCCCTTGGCGATTCGGTTCATGACGGTAGGATCGAGTTTCCCGGCCTTGAAGGATTTCATCTTGTCAGCGATGAACTTCTGCGACTTGCCGGAGATCGTCGGCATGTCGCCGACGCTTTTGCCATCGGTGCCGTGACACGAATAACATGTGTTGGCGAGAACGGCGCCTGACGCCATATTGGCGCCTGCCGGTGGGGTGAAGAATAGGGTGCCTGAAAAAAGGACAACAGCACCCAAAAATAGCTTGAGTATTTTCATGCAAGCCTCCCTCTGTGGATCTTTGGGTGTCGCGTATTGGACCGCCGCCCCATTCGACTGCTCGGGAGGCAGTCATATAAGGGAATTGTAATATAAATCGGGAGATTTTTACAGGACATTATACGCTGATGGCGATCTTAACCGATTCCATAGTCCTTGGCCCAGCCCAGGCCTTCGACGGTGCCGGCGCGGGGTTTGTATTCGCAGCCGATCCAGCCGTCATAACCAAGCCCGTCGATGGCGTCGAATAACGCCCGGCAATCGATATCGCATTTTCCATCGGGCTCATGGCGACCGGGAACGCCTGCCACCTGAATATGGCCGATGACATCCAAGTTGTCAGCTACGCCAGCCAACAGGTCTTCGCCGTTCATGGCGGCGTGGTAAAGGTCGTATTGTAGGAACAGGTTTCCGTGGCCGGCGTCGTCGATGACGGTCCGGGCTTCCATCGTATTGGCGATCATGTATCCGGGCACGTCCTGGGGGTTTAGCGCTTCGATCAAAACTTTGATGCCTTTTTCGTCACAAAGCTCGGCGGCGAGGATCAGGTTTTCGGTCAAAATTTCACGGGCCTTTTCTCGATCGGTCGGTTCTCCGGGCACCCCGGCCATGACGTGGATCAGCCCGCAATCAAGTGCGTCCGCGTATTCGATGGCTTGGCCGATGGAATCGCGAAATTCCCCAACTCGTCCCGGCATCGCCGCCAAGCCCCGGTCGCCGCCGTCCCAATCACCGGGTGGCGCATTTATCTGTACCTGTTTTAGGCCATGGTCATGCAACCGTTCGGCCAATTGGGCTGCCGGCCACTGATAGGGAAAATGAAATTCAACGCCCTTGAACCCGGCCCTGGCAGCCGCCTCGAAACGGTCCATCATTTCCATCTCTTGGAACAGGTACCAAAGGTTGGCGGAAAAATTAGGCAAGACGATTAGAGCTTTAGCTGTACGCGGATCGCTTCCGCAATTTCAGCAGCCGGGTTCAATGGTGGGTGGGACCATTTTTCCAAAGAACCGTCGAAAGGCTTTGCGTAATCTTTATTGTAAAGAATGGCGTGAAGGCGCGCATGTTTCGGAACCGTCAACGCATGGGGCGCGAAAATATAGACAGGCCCCGTTCCGGCGCAGGCTTCCGAGACCATGGAAACAGAATCGCCGGTCACAACTACCGCATCGGCCAACGCCAGATAACCGTGATAGGGGTTTTCCTTGTCGTTACCGCCGCCCCAACGGAAAATCCGCTTCGGCGCATGGATGGCATCAATCAATGTTTCGCCTTCGCTTCCTGACCGGCGGCTGGTCGTCACCAGCAGGGACCCACCCGCTTCTTCCGCCATCTTCGAGGCGCGGTTGCCGAGCTCGCGGGCCATGGCTTCTGTAAATCGCCTTCGCCGGGTGCTGCCGCCGACGATGAGCGCGATCCACGGTTTCGGAAGATCGCCGATGCGTTCGCTCCAACGGCTAGCCGCTTTTTCAAGCATTTTCGGCGTTATCTGATGGGGCGCGCCGGTTATTCGGATAACGTTGTCGCCGCCGACGGCTTCGTCGTGGCTAGGCCTGACGATCAGGCCGAAGTCCCTCGCCCCGGCGCCGGGGTCCATAATCTGGACAAGAAAACAATTATTGTCGGCCAGGCGTTTGATTTTTCTGGCAACAGGCGCCGTCCGCCGCCCGGCGGCAATCACCACATTCGGCCATGGCGCTTTTAAGGCGTTGTGGCTTTCCGGGCTTAATCCGGCGAAGGTTGCGCCCAAAAAAATATTCGGCAGCGCCGACAAACCGCCGTAGGTGATTTCCCTGACCCGGTATTCCAGACCCAGGGCATCGGCGACGCCTAAGCATTGTGCTCGGTTACCGGCGCGATCATCGGCCAATACCCAGACGGTCGGCATTTTTTTTCTTGCGAGCGCCATTACAGGTTCAAACCTTTCTTCAAGGGGTCCAGGAATTTTTCATACCCCTTGGCCCGGCCGATGGCGGATGAATAGAGAGGCTTCCTAACCTGCCAATTGGACGCCGTCGTTACTGTTCCTTCCGTCTTATGAAATTCCAGGCAGGCCGGGTCCCAGTCGAGGCCCACAAATTCGATCATCCGGCGGCTGGTGGCTTCCTGATCGGCGATCATGTCTTCGTAATTAATCTCCAAAATTGGTAGAGACAGCCTTTTTTTCCAAAAATCCATGGCGCGGTCGGTGGACCGGTGGAAACGTCCGATAGAACCCAAGTCGCAGGCCCAGGCATGGGGTGACGAAAAATACTGGCGGAAGCACGACATGCCGGTGTCCAACGGATCGCGGCAGCAATGAATGATGCGCGCGCAAGGCAACATTGATTGGATCAGCCCCAAATAGAGCCAGTTGACAGGCATCTTGTCGATGATCCTGGCGGCGTCCTCAGCTACTCCTGCTCTAAGCGTTGCTAAGTATGCCTGGGCCTTATCCGCCATGGCCTGTTCATCGAACGGCCGCACACAATCCTTGTCGTCCTCGGAAAGATAGCGGATTTTTTCAAGCTCACCCTTTCCGAAAACTTTTAGGTGGCTGGTGAGTATCTGTTCGACCAGCGTCGTTCCCGAACGCGGCATGCCGACGATAAAGACCGGTTGTTCCGTCGCATCACCCCAATCCTTGCGTTTGGCCAACAGGTCCGGCGTGTAATAAGACAAGATTTTGTTGACTCTTTTGTCGAAGGCATCGGCGTCGAATAATTTGTTGGCTCGGGCCAGCCTGTCTTTCATAAGTTGGTTGCCGGCTTCGAAATCGGTGAATGCGGATTCCCAATTTCCCTTTTGATCAAAAATTTCGCCGAGGGAGAAATGAATTCGGGCGCGGTCCTGGTCGCCAAGGCCACGGCCCGCCAACAATTCGCGGAGCCCCGAGATTTCAACCTCTGTCATATCTTTACCGACGGCGGTCGCTAGATTGTATTGGGCTTGCCCCAAAGTCGGTTTGGCCTTGACGGCGGTCTTGAAATTCTCAACGGCTTCGTCCAAACGCCCCGCCGCCAGCAATACCACGCCTAAGCCCGTATGAGCTTCGGGAAGTGAGTCATAATTTTCGATGATTTTCTGGTATTTGCCGATGGCGTCTTCGATCTTGCGGGATTTGTAGAGAACGCCGGCTAAGTTAAGGTGCGCATCCAGGTAATTTTCTCGGGCCTTGATAGCGACTTCTAGGGACTTTTGGGCAGCTTCCCAGTCTTCTCGGGCAATGAACACATTAGCCAAACTATTGTGAGCTTCGGCATAGCCGGGTTTGATCTCGATAGCCTTCCGGCATTCGCTTTCGGCAGCGTCCAAGTCACCTGCTTCGCGTAGCGCCGTCGCCAGGTTTGCCCGCGCCATGGCGTTGTCGGGAGCCGAGCGGATGGCTTCTCGGTAGGACTCGATAGCCCCCGCCACATTGGTCATGCGCAGTTTAAGGTTGCCAAGGTTGATATGGGCTTCCGGATAATCGGGGTTGATTTCAATGGACCTAGTCCCGGCTTTCAGGGCTTCATCAAGGCGGCCCTGAACCTCCAGCGCCACGGCCAGGTTGTTATGGGCTTCTGCTTGCTCGGAATTAAGGTCAATGGAATGGCGGCTGGCGGCTTCGGCCTCCAACGGTCGTCCCAGCAGGTTCATAATGGCGCCGCAGTTGGCGTGAAGCGACGCATCATCGTCATTGCGGGTGGTCGCTTCCAGGATCATTTCACCGGCTTGTTCCAGCCGCCCATCCTGGTAGGCGATCAGGGCCAGCATGTGAAAAGCCTCGGCGTCCAGGGGGTCGGCCTTGGTGACGGCCAGGAACCCCTGCTCTGCGACGGCAAGGTTTCCGGCATCCAGATTGGCCTTGGCTTTCTGCAACAGGCCCTTGGCCGGAGACGCCATTTGGGCGGCCCGGGTGGCGCGTTTTTCGTCTCGGCGTAGTTGGCGACGTTCTTTGCGGTTCAATTAAGATGTTTCCCTTTCCGGCTTAATACCGGAAAAGAAACTAATCCACCAGTTCCCTGGCGTCTTGTTCCTGATTGGCGTCGGAAGCCAAATCCGGACCCGAGAACGTCGGGTAGAGCCCAAGCACCTTACCCCGTTGCTGGATAAGGCCAAGAACGGAATCGATATAAGGCGTTTCAATATCCACCAGCCGGCCCATTTCCTGGACCGCGGTGACCAGGGCGTCAATTTCCATTGGTTTCAGGTTTTCCAGATCCTGAAGCATCGAGGTCTTGTGCGGCCCGACATCGGCGGCGCCCTGGATGCGGCGGTGTACATCGACGCGAAAATGAACGCCCATGGCCTCGCCGATGGCTTGTGCCTCGAGCATCATGCAGCGCGACAGGATACGTGTCGCCGGATCGGAGGCAACGATATCCAGTGTGGCCCCAGTGAGCGCGCTAATCGGGTTAAAGCACAGGTTGCCCCAAAGCTTGATCCAGATATCGTCACGGATGTTGTCGCGAACCGGCGCCTTTAGGCCGCCCTCGGTCATGGCTTCGCTCAGTTTCTGGCAGCGTTCTGAAATTGTGCCGTCGGGTTCGCCCAACGTGAACTTGTTGCCGTAAACGTGTTTGATGACGCCAGGCGCGATGGTTTCCGTCGCCGGATAGACGACGCAGCCGATGGCTCGTTCCGGCCCGATGGTTTTCCACTGCCAGCCCGCGGGGTCGACACTTTCCAGCCGGTGGTTTTCGTGATCGCCCTTGAGCTTGTAGAAATACCACCAGGGAACACCGTTCATGGCCGTCACCACCGCCGTATTCGGCCCCAACATAGGTTTTAGCCGACCGGCGGCGTCATAGGCCTGATGGGATTTGAGGCCGATGATTACATAATCCTGCTCGCCGACTTCTTCGGGGTCGTCGGTGCAAAAGCAATCCTTGGCGATGCGCTCTTCGCCGTCGATCAAAAGCTTCAGGCCGTTTTTGCGCATGGCTTCCAGATGCGCCCCCCGGGCAATCAACGAAACATCGTGACCCGCAAGCGACAAGGAAACGCCTAAATACCCGCCGATGGCGCCGGCGCCGTAAATGGCGATTTTAAGGGCACCCTTCTTGGCCGAAGATTTTTTGCGTTTTTTAGGCGCTGGTTTTTTAGGCGCGGCGGTCTTTTTCCCACGGCCGAAATCCGGGGCAGAATCTGGGGCCGGGTAAAGGTCGGGGCGGAGCTGGTGGCGGGTGACGACGCCGGCAGTCGCTTCTTCGACGTTGAGCACGTATTCAGCCGGGCATTTGCCGGATTTATTCAACCACGCCCAAACGTGTCCTTGTTTGAGCCCGCAAAGACGCGCCAACGCCGATTGTCCACCAACTATTTCTACGGCGTTCTCAAGGGGTTGGAGCGTTTCGTTTGTTTGTTCTGTGTTCATGGACGGCATCCTACAAACAAAATTGTAGGGCGGCAAACAATTTTGATTGTAGGAAATTCCTCTCTAATAATAGATGAAACCTGTTTGCTTGACTCAAGCGGTTTAGGCTCTAAACAGAAACCGATTGAGCCAAGGAACGCTTTATGACCAAATCCCCTGCCGCCCAAGACGCCATCGGCCTGGAAACGGCGCGGTTGCTCCTCGATATCAAGGCCGTTAATTTTCGCCCCGAGGAGCCATATATGCTGACCGCCGGTTGGGCCAGCCCGGTCTATATCGATTGCCGGTGGATCATCTCGTTTCCCGAAGCCCGCGCCCGCATCAACCAATTGGCCGTTGAAAAACTGGAACGCGAAATCGGCTTTTCCGCCATCGACGCCGTCGCCGGCGGCGAAACGGCGGGCATTCCCTTCGCCGCCTGGATCGCCGAAGCGACCTCCAAACCAATGCTCTACATTCGCAAGAAACCAAAGGGCTTCGGTCGCAACGCCCAGATCGAGGGCAACCCCATCGAAGGCAGCAAGGTTTTACTGGTCGAGGACCTGGCCACCGACGGCGGCTCGAAGATCACCTTCGTCGAAGCCTTGCGCGCCGCCGGCACCGAGGTCACCGACGTCTTCGTGGTCTTCTTTTACGGGGCCTTCCCCGGCGCCGAAAAGACCATGGACGGCATCGGCGTCAACCTTCATTACCTGGCGACCTGGAAAAATGTTTTACAAGCTGCCGAGGATGGCCAATATTTCGACCCGTCCGCCATCAACGGGGTCCGCGAATTTCTGGATGACCCGGTTGGCTGGTCGGTCGCCCACGGCGGCAAGGGGGCGTCTTGATCATCATCAAGGCACCCTGCGCGCGGACCTTATAATTTTGGAACCCATGAGAGGTTAAATCCATGAGAGGTTATATGCACCCGATCAAGATTTTACTGCCAAGCCTGTTCGCCGTGGCGCTTTTTGCCGCCGCCGGCACGGCCCAGGCCACCCATGTCAAAAGCAGCGAGCCGGTCGGCGCCGATCACGGCGTCCGGCTGGTGATGCCGTTGATGTCGCCTGGGCGTGGCAAGATACAGTTCGTGGCCAAGGGCTGCGTCGCCTGCCATGCCATCAACGGCGTCGGCGGCCACGATGCGCCGCCCATGGATGCCCATAATATGAAGGGCGGCCTGATGAACCCCTTCGATTTTGCCGCCAAGATGTGGAACCACGCGCCGGCGATGATCGCAGCGCAAGAAGGCGCCTGGGGCGAACAGGTCTATTTCACCGGCGAGGAACTGGCCGACATCATCGCCTTCATCCATGATGACCAAGCCCAACACGGCTTTTCCGAAAAAGACATGACCGCGAAGGCGCAAAAGATGATGCAACACGAACACGGCGGCGAACCGGCACCCGAACGCCACGCCCCCGAAATCGGTCATAAAAAAGCCCCCGCCAAATCAAGCCACGGTCACGCTCCCGGAACGGCCTCCCATAAAGATTGAGCGCAATAATCAGTGAACACTTCCCCGTGAGGGAGAATGCCGGGTAATTGCGCCCTCTCCCCGGCTTTGGAATACTGGCGTCCTGATGGCAAGTAATAGTAGGCGTTGTTTGCGGAGACTTTTGGCGGCCCTGTTCCTGGTGCTGGCCTTACCTGCCCCCGGATTGGGGGCGGAGCCGGAAAATGACCCGCCCACGTTCCAAGGCCGTCATTTCCCATTCACCATCATAAGGCCCCTTGAAACAGCGCCCCGAACGCCGCTTTATACCGCCAAGGGCGGGGTGACGACGCTCCACAAATTCAAGGGCAAGGTTGTCCTGTTGAATATCTGGGCGACGTGGTGCCCGGCGTGCCTGTACGAGATGCCTTCCCTCGGCAAACTTCAAACGCAATTAGGCGGCGATAAATTCACCGTCGTCTCGCTTTCCGTGGACGAAGGCGGCGCCGAAATCGTTTTCAAGTACCTCAAGCGTCTCAAGGTCTTAAACCTGCCCCTTTATTTCGATCCCGCCGGTCGAACGGCGGAAGCCATCGAAGTCCATGAGGGCCTGCCCTGGAGTTTCCTCATCGACCACCGGGGCTTGGTGATGGGTTACATGAAAGGCGCCGCCGATTGGTCGTCGCAGGAAGGCCGGGCCTTGATCGGTTATTACACGGACCGCATTTCCGGTTAAGGCCCACCCCTATGCCGTGCTAACGTCAGTCTTGACAAAGGAAGCGGGAGACCGACGTGAAAAAATTGTTGTTTGCCATAGTGGCCTTGGCCGCCGGTTGTATCGCTTTCACGACCCAGGCTAAACCCAGCCGGGACCAACTGGTCATCGGCATCACCCAATTCCCGTCCACGTTTCATCCCAACATCGATTCCATGCTGGCCAAGACCTACGTCCTGTCGATGACCCGCCGCCCCCTGACGGCTTATGACAAGGACTGGAAGCTGGTCTGCATGTTGTGTGTGACGCTGCCGACCATCGAAAACGGTCTCGCCGTTTCTGAAAAAACGCCCAAAGGCCAACAAGGGATCGCCGTCACCTACACCATCCGCCCGGACGCCAACTGGGGCGACGGCACACCGGTCAGCACCAAGGACGTAGTCTTCACCTGGAAAGTCGGCCGCCACAAGAAAAGCGGCGTCGGTAATATCGAGCTTTACCGCAGTCTTTATAAAATCGACGTCAAGGACGCAAAGACCTTTACCGCGCACTACGACAAGCTGACGTTCGAATACAACGCGATCAACGGCTTCGGCCTGATTCCGGCGCACCTCGACGAAAAGAACTTCACCGACCCGGTAGCCTACAAGAACCGCACGGCCTTCGACACCGACACCACCAACGCAGGGCTTTATTTCGGCCCCTATCGGATCACCAAGGTGGTGACCGGCGACCATGTGGTGATGGAACCGAATCCAACCTGGTGGGGTAAAAAACCATCGTTCAAGCGTATTGTCGTTCGCGTTATCCCCAATACGGCGGCGCTGGAAGCCAACCTTTTGTCCGGCAACGTCGATATGATCGCCGGTGAATTGGGCCTGACCCTGGACCAAGCCGTCGCCTTCGAGAAACGCCAGCGGGGGAAATTCAACGTCGTTTATAAATCCGGCCTGATTTACGAACACCTCGACCTTAATTTGGACAACCCGATCTTGAAGGATATCCGGGTCCGCCAAGCGTTGATCCACGGTATCGACCGCAAAGCCATTAGCCAAAAGTTATTCGCAGGCCGTCAGCCGGTGGCCCATTCCAGCGTCAATCCGCTCGATTGGGTATACACCGACGACATCCCGAAATACGCCTTCGACCCGAAAAAGGCCAACCAACTGTTGTATGAAGCCGGCTGGACGGTTCGCAAGCGCGGCATCCGCTACAACAAGAAAGGCGAGCGGTTGACGCTGGACCTGATGACCACCGCCGGCAACCGGTCGCGCGAGTTGGTCGAACAGGTCTTGCAAAGCCAGTGGAAAGCGATCGGCATCGACATCCGCATCAAGAACGAACCGGCCCGGGTTTTCTTCGGCCAGACAGTGACCGAGCGGAAATTCACCGGGCTCGCCATGTATGCCTGGTACAGCGCACCTGAAAACGTGCCGCGGACGACGCTGCATTCCGCCCACATTCCGCACCGCGACAACAATTACGCCGGCCAGAACTACACCGGGTTCAGAAACGCCGAGATGGACGAGCTGTTAGAAAGCATTGAGGTCGAATTGGACCGGCCAAAGCGCGCCAAATTGTGGCGGCGGCTACAGGAAATTTATGCCACCGAGCTGCCGGTGATCCCGCTGTTCTTCCGTGCCGACCCTTATATTTTGCCGAAGTGGCTGGACGGTCTGGAACCCACCGGGCACCAGGACCTGTCGACGCTGTGGGTGGAAAATTGGAAGGTGCGGAAATGACAAAACCCGTCGTTTTTGGCGCCAATTACAGTGTCTATACCCGTATCGTGCGCCTAGTCCTGGAGGAAAAGAACGTTCCTTACCGAATAGAAGAAATCGATATCTTCGAAAAGGACGGTCCGCCGGATGGTTATGCGGACAGGCACCCGTTTCTTCGTATTCCGGCGTTCGAGCATGACGGTTTCCGGCTTTACGAAACAGCCGCTATCGCCGGTTATATCGACAACACCTTTCCGGAACCGCCTTTAATGCCCGAATCGGCCGAGAAGAGAGCCCGCGCCGACCAGATCATTGGTATCCTCGACAATTATGCGTATCGGACCTGGGTCTGGGATATTTTCGTCGAAAGGATACGGGTTCCCGAAAGAGGCGAAAATTCGGACGAAGCGAAAATTACTGAAGCCTTGCTTCGAGCCGAGACCTGTCTTTCTTCCATCGAGAACCTTATGGGCGGGGAAAAGTATTTTCTGGGAAGCGAGGCGACCCTTGCCGATTTTCACGCCGCACCCATGATCGCGCTATTCCGCCTCGCGCCTGAAGGTGATCGGTTGTTATCCGATCATATGCCGTGGACGTCTTGGTGGGAGACTATGTCAGAAAGACCAAGCATAGCGGCAACCCGGTTCGCAGCAGAAGGATGACCCGCTTTATTTTCCACCGTCTTTGGCAATCGGCCCTGGTATTGGGGATTGTGTCGTTCGCGGTCTATTCGCTGATCGGGCTGATGCCGGGCGATCCGGTGGACTTGATGATTACCGCCGACCCCAAGATCACGCCCGAGGGCGCCGCCCGCCTGCGCGAGCTTTACGGCCTCGATAAGCCGATCTTCGAGCGTTACGGCAATTGGCTGGCGGCGGCGCTTCGGGGCGATTTTGGGTTTTCGCGGCTGTACGCGCGCCCGGTGATGGACGCCTTGCTGCCGGCGCTCGGCAATACGTTGATCCTATTGAGCCTGAGCTTGGGGCTGGCGTTGTTGATCGCCCTGCCCGCCGGTATCGCCGCCGCCTATCGCCCTTATTCCAAGATCGATTATTCAATCAACATGCTGGCCTTCGCCGGTATTTCGGTGCCGCCGTTCTGGCTGGCGCTGTTGCTGATTATTGTTTTTTCCGTCCTGTTGGGGGTATTGCCGGCCGGCGGCAGCGGGCCCTTGGACGCGGGAGGCATTTGGGACAACGCCCGCTATCTGGTGTTGCCGGTCGCCAGTTTGACCATCGCCAGCATCGGCGGCCACACGCGCTATATGCGCGCCGCCATGATTGAGACGCTGCGCCAGGATTATATCCGAACGGCGCGCGCCACCGGTGCCGGCGAGATGCGGGTAGTCTTCGGCCATGCACTGCGCAATGCGCTTATTCCCGTCGTCACCATTATCGCGCTCGATTTCGGCTA
>JABMOY010000191.1 GCA_013203955.1 Rhodospirillales bacterium
AGAAAGATTTAACGCATGTGTTGCATCGACCGATTGAGGTGGCATCCCGAAAACGGACGTAACCTTCTAGGTATTGTGAATTCGCAATTTGAAATTGAACTGACACCCGTTTCCTAAAAACCTAAAGATTTTATTCACTTATAGCCTCTATAAGGGGTGCCCGGTGCACCATGGCAGAGGTTCGTCTCACATATAACGGTCTGGTTTCCGGGCTCAGGCGGCTGATCGGCAACGACCACATGGTTCTGGTGGTCTTGGGCCTGATCGTCGGCAGCCTTGCCGGCTGCGCCGTGATCCTGTTCCGGGAAACCATTTCACTCGCCCAGATTATTTTTTACGGCTCCCGTTCGGAACGGCTTTTCGCCAACGCTGACAGCCTGCATTGGTGGCAGATCGTCTTCGTTCCCGTCGCCGGCGGCCTGATCGTCGGCCTGCTCATTCGTTTCCTGATGCCCGATAAGCGACCCGAAGGGGTCGCCGACGTTATCGAGGCCAGCGCGCTGAAGGGCGGGCGAATGTCGTCGCGTACCGGCCTTATAGCTGCCCTGACCAGCGCCATTTCCGTCGGCGCCGGCGCCTCGGTCGGGCGCGAGGGTCCGGCCGTGCACCTGGGCGCCAGCCTCGCCGGCTGGATGGGGCGCCGGCTCGGCCTCACCCGGTCCTTGGTCCGCACGCTGTTGGGCTGTGGCGTCGCGGCGGCCGTGGCGGCGTCGTTTAACGCACCCATCGCCGGCGCCTTGTTCGCCAGCGAAGTCGTCATCGGCCATTACGCGCTCAAGGCCTTCGCCCCCATCGTCATCGCCTCGGTCGCCGGCACCGCCCTGTCGAGGTCTTGGTTCGGCGATTTTCCGGCGTTTACGATCAATGAAATCTATATCAACTCGTTCTGGGAATTTCCCGCCTTCGTCGGCTTAGGCGTCGTTTCCGGCCTCGCCGCCATGATTTTCATGCGCGCCATTGAGCTGGCGCAAAAATCGGCTGCCGCGTCGCCCGTGCCTGACTGGATTCGCCCGGCGGTGGCCGGATTGGCCGTCGGTTTGATGGGGCTGGCGTTCCCGCAAGTCCTGGGCGTCGGTTACGGCGTCACCGAACAAGCGTTGTTGGTGAAGATACCGCTGGTCATGCTGCTCGCCTTCGCCGTCGCCAAAATCGCCGCCACCGCGATTTCCATCGGTTGGGGTTTCGCCGGCGGGGTGTTTTCACCGTCGCTGGTGATCGGCGCGCTTTTAGGCGGGGCTTACGGCGTCATCGTCACCAATATCTTCCCCGACCTTTCATCCGGGCCCGCGGCCTACGCCCTGGTCGGCATGGGCGCCATGGCCGCCGCCGTGTTGGGCGCGCCGATCTCGACGACCTTGATCATTTTCGAAATGACCGGTGATTACGCGCTGACCCTGGGGGTCATGCTGGCCGTCGTTATTTCATCCGAGATTACGCATATTTTCTATGGCCGCTCGTTCTTTGCCGAGCAATTAAAGCGGCGCGGCATCGACCTCAAGGGCGGGTTTGAGACGGAAATCCTCGGCACCGTCAAAATCGGCGACATGCTGTCCCCCGGCGCCGAGACCGTCGCGCTCGACCTCGCCCTGCCGGCGCTAAGAAAGAGACTGCAGGAATCCAAGACCGGCGATTTGTTCGTTGTCCGCGACAGCGGCGCGCTTTACGGCACCATTACGCTGGCCGACCTCAGCGATCTGGCGTTCGATGCCGCCATCGACGATTTGATCCGCGCCGGCGACGTCGCCCGCACGGCGCCCCCGGTGCTGACGACAGGCGACGACCTGGAGGCGGCGCTGGCGTTGTTATCGGACAGCGGCGAAGACCTGATCGCCGTCGTCGAGGACCTGGACACCATGGCGTTCAAGGGCTGCGTCACCCATTCGGAAATCATGGCCGCCTATAACCGGGCGCTGCTGGAAAGCCGCCACGAAGAACATGGTCATTAGGTCCCTCATTAGGTCCCTGGGTAGGGAAATCCCGCCCCCCTCCTCACGTCATTCCCGCCTGCGCGGGAATGACTCCTGGACATTAGGACGCCGCAATTTTCCCATGTTATAAAAAGCCATGGGAGAGCCATTCGATCTGACAGAACCACCCGTTGAAGGTACTGAGCCGGAAACCCCGGAATACCTGAGCAGCCTCAACGACACTCAGGCCGAGGCCGTGCAGACCATCGACGGGCCGGTCCTGGTGCTGGCCGGCGCCGGCACCGGCAAGACCCGGGTGCTGACGACGCGGCTGTCGCATGTCCTCATACAAGGCCGCGCCAAGCCCTGGGAAGTGCTGGCCGTGACCTTCACCAACAGGGCGGCCAACGAGATGAAGAACCGCGTCGCCGCCCTGATGGGCCGGGCCGTCGAAGGCTGGTGGGTCGGCACCTTCCATGCCATCGGGGCACGCATCGTTCGCGCCCACGCCGAAGTCGTCGGCCTGAAATCCAACTTCACGATTTTGGACACCGACGACCAGGTGCGGCTGATCAAACAACTTCTGGAAAATCACGACATCGATGAAAAGCAGTTTCCGCCGCGCGCCTGCTCGTCGATCATCCAGCGCTGGAAAGACCGGGGACTGACGCCGGAAAAAGTATCGGAAGCCGAAGGCGCGGCGTCGGCCGGCGGCAGTGCGCTGGCGCTTTACGCCGAATACCAACAAAGGCTGAGCGAAATAAACGCCGCCGATTTCGGCGATTTGCTGCTGCATTGCCTGACGATTTTCAACGACGAGCCGGACATTTTGGCTAAATACCAAAACCAGTTCCGCTATCTGCTGGTTGACGAATACCAAGACACCAACGTTTCCCAATATCTTTGGCTCAGGCTGTTGGCACAGGGCCACAAGAACATCTGCTGCGTCGGCGACGACGACCAGTCGATCTATTCGTGGCGCGGCGCCGAAGTCGAAAACATTCTGCGCTTCGAGAAAGATTTCAGCGGCGCCAAGATTATCCGCCTGGAACGCAACTACCGCTCGACGGCGCACATCCTGGCCGCCGCCTCGGGCCTGATTGCCCACAACGAAGGCAGGCTGGGCAAGACGCTGTGGACGGAAATCAACGGCGGCGACAAGGTCCGCGTCATCGGCGTCTGGGACGGCGAGGAGGAAGCCCGCGCCATCGGTGACGAGATCGAGACCCTGCACACCAAAAAACAACCCTTGAACGGCATCGCGGTGCTGGTGCGCGCCGGGTTTCAGACCCGCGAATTCGAAGAACGGCTGGTCACGTTGGGCGTGCCCTACCGGGTCATCGGCGGCCCCCGGTTTTACGAGCGCCAGGAAATTCGCGACGCCATCGCTTATTTCCGGGTGACCGCCCAGCCGGACGACGACTTGGCGTTCGAGCGCATCATCAACGTGCCGAAGCGCGGCCTCGGCCCGGCGACCTTGCAGACGCTGCACAAGCTCAGCCGCGCCGAGGGCATTTCGCTGACCACCGCCGTCGGGCGCTTGATCGAAACCGATGAATTAAAGCCGAAACCGCGCGCCACCTTGGCCGCGATCCATGAAAATTTCAGCCGCTGGCGCAGTCTTTTCGGCGACATGCATCATGCGGAACTGGCGGAAATGATCTTAGACGAGTCCGGATACATCGATATGTGGCGGGACTCGAAAGCGCTCGAGGCGGCAGGAAGGCTCGACAACGTCAAGGAGCTGCTGGTCGCGTTGGAGGATTTCGAAAGCTTCGGGCAATTCCTCGAACACGTCAGCCTGGTCATGGAAAACGACGACTCCACCGTCCTCGACAAAGTCAATTTAATGACCATCCACGGCGCCAAGGGGCTGGAATTCGACACCGTGTTCCTGGCCGGGTGGGAAGAAGGGCTGTTCCCCCACCCCCGGACCCTCGACGACAGCGGCGTCGCCGGGCTCGAAGAAGAACGCCGTCTGGCTTATGTCGGGCTGACCCGGGCGCGTAAGACAGCGACCGTGTCGTTCGCCGCCAACAGGCGCATCTATGGCCAATGGCAAAGCTCGGCACCGTCGCGGTTTATCGAAGAACTGCCCGCCGAGCATGTCGATGTGCGCTCGCAACCCGGCCTTTACGGCGGCGGACAGAAGGGCTTTCTGGGCGGGCTCGGTGAAAATTCTCCCGCCTTTGCCGAGTCCTTTTCCGGCTCGTTTGCTGGTTCTGGGCGCACGTCCCGCAAGCGCGCCGGAAAATCAGAAAGAACCCGGCTCGAAGCCAAAATCTCGGATTCTTCGGACAGCAGCTTCAAGGTCGGCATGCGCATCTTCCATCAGAAATTCGGCTACGGGAAAATCGTTTCTTCGGACGGCGGCAAGCTGGAAATAGATTTCGAGAAGGCCGGCAATAAAAAGGTCATGGCGAGCTTCGTCATGGCCGCCTAGCAGGTTGCAGAAAAACCCATGATTTGTAGCAATCACCCTTCGAGACGGACCTCCGGTCCTCCTCAGGGTGAGGCAGAA
>JABMOY010000192.1 GCA_013203955.1 Rhodospirillales bacterium
AGAAAGATTTAACGCATGTGTTGCATCGACCGATTGAGGCGGCAGTCATAAGCGGACATTACCCCCGGTGCTGAAAAAGGTCCGCTTTCAAGGGTTAAGCGGACAATGATCACAGAGCACCTTTTAAATTTTCCCCTTGACTTTCCCTAAAAATGTTCTATATTTGTTCTAATTGTTTTCGACGCTCTTGGACATGGTGAATAGGAAGGATGGTTAGCCCCGCGTGTGAAGCGCGCCCATATGGGGGGCGAAAGTTATGCGTGGCGCCAAAACCCTCCTACGCAGCCGAAGCGGCTGCTTCGGAGGGCGGGAATGACGACTTTACCGGCGTTTTCTCCAGGATGAGCTGAACAAGATCAACGCCTTAGGGCATTTGAGGCGGAAAAAATGACGACCCCCCGACGACCCTATGACGACCGGGGGACGACCGCCGGACGACCGAGAGACGACCCGCCGCCTACTTCCCGTCTACTCCCCGTTTACTTCGGAGCGACGCCGGGGCTGCTACTCCGCCGCCTCCTGGTAAGCCTCCATCGGCGGGCACGAGCAGACCAGGTTGCGGTCGCCGGCGACGTTATCGATGCGGCCGACCGGCGGCCAGTACTTGTCTTCGAGAATCTCTTTCATCGGAAAAAACGCCTGTTCGCGGGAATAAGGATGGTCCCAGGTCTCGGCGATCAAAAGATGATGGGTGTGCGGGGCGTTTTTCAGCGGATTATTTTCGGCGTCGATTTTGCCGTCTTCGATGTCGCGTATTTCGGCGCGGATGGCGATCATGGAGTCGCAGAACCGGTCCATTTCCCGCTTGGCCTCGCTTTCCGTCGGCTCGATCATAAAAGTATCGGCGACGGGAAATGACATGGTCGGTGCGTGAAACCCGTAATCGACCAGCCGTTTGGCGACGTCGTCGACGGTTACGCCACAAGACTCCTTAATCGGACGCAGGTCGATAATGCACTCGTGGGCGACCATGCCGTTTTTACCGGTGTAAAGAACCGGATAGTGCGCATCCAGACGGTGCGCCATGTAGTTGGCGTTCAAAATCGCCACTTCGGTGGCGCGTTTCAACCCAGGCCCCTTCATCAGGAACATATAGGCCCACGAGATTGGCAGGACACTGGCCGAGCCCCAGGGCGCCGAAGATACCGTGCCGATGGTCTCACCGCCCCGGGCCGCCGGGTTGACGCCTTCGACCTCCGGATGATCGGGAAGGAACGGCGCCAAGTGTTTCAAGACGCCGATCGGCCCGACCCCCGGGCCGCCGCCGCCGTGGGGAATGGCAAAAGTTTTGTGCAAATTCAAATGCGCGACATCGGCGCCGATTTCACCCGGTCGGCAGATGCCGACCAGGGCGTTGAGGTTGGCGCCGTCGAAATATACCTGACCGCCGTTGTCGTGGATAATTTGACAGATATCCCGGATGGCTTCCTCGAAAACGCCATGCGTCGACGGATAGGTGATCATCAACGCCGCCAGTTTATCGGCGTGTTCCTCGGCCTTGGCTTTCAGGTCGGCGACATCGACGTTGCCTTTGTCGTCGCAGGCGACGACCACGACCTTGAGCCCGGCCATTTGCGAACTGGCCGGGTTGGTGCCGTGCGCAGACGCCGGGATCAAACAAACATCGCGCTCACCCTGGCCGATGCTCATCTGATATTTTCGAATGACCAGAAGGCCCGCGTATTCGCCTTGCGAACCGGCATTCGGTTGCAGTGAAATGTCATCGAACCCGGTGGCTTCGGCCAACATGTGCACAAGCTCTTCGAAAAGCTGCTGGTAGCCCTGCGCCTGTTCAAGCGGCGCGAAGGGATGCATGTTGGAGAAATTGCGCCACGTAATGGGGATCATTTCGGTCGAAGAATTGAGCTTCATGGTGCACGAGCCCAAGGGGATCATCGACCGGTTGAGGGCGATATCCTTAACCACCAGGCGGCGAAGATAGCGCATCATCTCGGTTTCCCCGTGGTAGAGGTGGAACACCGGATGGCTCAGAAAGCCGGTGGTGCGGATCAATTCCTCCGGGAATCCCTGGCTGGCGGCCTCGTCCATTTCATCGATGTCGAGAATGTCGTTGGCCTTGGTCGAAAAAACCCCCCACAGCGACTCCAGGTTCTTGCGCCGGGTCGTCTCGTCCAGCGAAATCCCTAAGCGGTCGTTGTCGAAGATGCGCAAGTTGATGCGTTGTTCGCGGGCCTTTGCGGCGATCGAGCGGGCATGACCCGGAACGACGACGACGATGGTGTCGAAAAAAGAGTCGGTGGCAATCTCGAAGCCGAGACGCTTCAGTCCATCGGCCAGAATCCGCGTCATCCGATGGACTTTCCTGGCGATGTTTTTGAGCCCGTCGGGGCCGTGGTAGATGGCATAGAACCCGGCCATGATGGCCAACAGAACCTGCGCCGTGCAGATGTTGGACGTCGCCTTTTCGCGGCGGATATGTTGTTCGCGGGTTTGCAAGGCCATGCGGAGGGCCATGCGGCCGCCCGTGTCCTCCGACACGCCGATGATGCGCCCCGGGGTTTGGCGCTTATATTCGTCGCGGGTGGCGAAAAACGCAGCGTGAGGCCCGCCGTAGCCCATCGGCACGCCGAACCGTTGCGACGAACCGACAACGATATCGGCGCCCATTTCGCCCGGCGGCTTTAAAAGCACCAGCGCCAGCAAGTCACTGGCGACAACGGCCAAGGCGCCTTTTTCGTGGGTCGCCTCGATGACCGGCGAGAGGTCCCGCACGGTCCCTGTGGTGCCGGGGTATTGAACAAGGACACCGAAGACGTCGTGGTCTTTAAGGTCGGCGAACGGGTCGCCGACGACGACATCGAAGCCCATCGACCCCGCCCTGGTTTGAATGACGGCGATGGTCTGCGGGTGGCAGTCGTCGGAGACGAAGAAGGCGTTGGCTTTGGTTTTGCACAGCCGGTGCGACATGGCCATGGCCTCGGCGGCGGCGGTGCCCTCGTCGAGGAGGGAGGCGTTGGAGATGTCGAGGCCGGTGAGGTCGCAGACCATGGTCTGGAAATTGAGGAGGGCCTCGAGGCGGCCCTGGGCGATCTCTGCCTGGTAGGGGGTGTAGGCGGTGTACCAGCCGGGGTTCTCGAGGACGTTGCGCTGGATGACGGGCGGCACGAGGCAATCGTGGTAACCCATGCCCAGATAGGAGCGGAAGACTTGGTTCCGCGCCGCGATGGAGCGAAGACTGGCGAGCGCCTCGTACTCACTGAGCGCCGGCGGCAAATTAAGCGAACGGCCGAGGCGAATGCCCGCCGGCACGGCAGTGTCGATCAGAACGTCGAGCGAGGGCAGGGAAAGGGCTTGGAGCATCGCCACGGTCTCGGCGGCGTTGGGGCC
>JABMOY010000016.1 GCA_013203955.1 Rhodospirillales bacterium
CCATTTCGAGGTTTTCAGGCGGATGCCCTTCATCCGCGCTTCCGGCGAAAAATACGACGGCCAGGCCCAGGCGGCGATGGCGACATTGATGCGGGTTTCTTGCGCCGATACGCCCATCATTTCCGAGCCGCGCCAGGCGATGGGGCGAACATAGCCATTGACGATGTCATTGGCCTTGCATGTTTCGATGCAGGCGGCGTCGATCTCGGCAACGGAATAGGGTAATTTGAAGCCCAGTTCCCCGGCGGAGAAGACGAGGCGCTGGGAATGTTGCGTCAGCTTGAAAATTTTGCCGTTATAGGATCGTTCTCCCTCAAACACGGATGAAGCATAATGCAGCGCGTGACTGAGCACGTGCAGCTTGGCGTCGCGCCAGGGGATCATTACGCCGTTAAACCAGATTAGGCCGTCCCGATCATCGAAAGGCTGGGTATCCATGAAACTATCTTTCGTCAAACACGTTTTTTATTAAACGTTCTTGCGTTTTCTATCAAGTTTGGGCATATATGTCAACAACACTGACTTACTTTTAGGTATGATACACGGCCCCCGACACTGAGCCTGACAACAGAGTACGGAGCATGGCCATGAGAAAATCCAGTTTGCGCACCGACGCAGGGGAAAGTCCTGATCACCAGGATGATGCCGGTCTACGCCAGGCGATAGAATTGCTGTTTTTCGCCTACCGGGATTTTACCGGCGAGGCCGATGCATTGCTGGCCGATACCGGGTTCGGCCGGGCGCACCACCGGGTGGTTTATTTCGTCGGCGCCAACCCCGGCATCACGGTGACGGAACTTCTGAAAATTCTCAAGATCACCAAGCAAAGCCTGTCGCGTGTCTTGGGGCAGTTGATCGAGGAAGATTTCATCGACCAGCGAACGGACGAAATCGACCGCCGGCGACGGCGCATGTATCTGACCATAAAAGGCGCCGAACTGGAACGCCGATTGACGGAGCGCCAAAGCTTAAGGATTGAGAAGGCCTACCAGGGCGTCGGCCCGGCGGGGGTCGAGGGGTTCCGGGCGGTGCTTCGCGGCATTATCAACAAAGAAGACCGGGGCACCGTTTGTGCCAGCGAGAAGCCGGGGCGCTTCAGCGAGAATGATGGGAAAAAGACATGAACGAGGATAATCCCCATATCCTTGTCGTTGACGATGATGCCCGGTTGCGCGACCTGCTCAGCAAGTTTCTCGGCGAAAACGGTTTTCTTATTTCCGTCGCCTCTGACGCCGCCGATGCCCGGACCAAGATGCAAACGCTGACCTTCGATTTGATTGTGCTCGATTTGATGATGCCGGGAGAAAGTGGCCTTGATTTTGCGCAAGACTTGCGCCGCCGCGACCCGGTGCCAATCCTGATGCTGACGGCCATGGGAGAAACAGAGGATCGGATCAACGGCCTGGAACGGGGCGCTGACGATTATTTGGTCAAGCCGTTTGAGCCGCGCGAGTTGCTGTTGCGCCTCAATAACATTATCAAACGCGCCCCGGTGGCGGGGCAGCCGGCGCAAGACGTTGTCATGGGCGACGTGCTGTTCCGTCCTGATCGCCAGGAACTGAGCCGTTTGGGCGAACCGCTCAGGCTGACGGATGTCGAGGCGTCGCTGCTTGGCGCTCTGGCAAGGCGGCCCGGCGATATTCTCAGCCGCGAGGAATTAATCCAGTTGACCGGCGCCAGTGGCGATGGCCGCGCCATTGATGTTCAGGTCACACGGTTGCGTCGAAAAATCGAACAGAACCCCAAACTGCCCCGGTATCTGCAAACCGTCCGCGGAAAGGGTTATGTCCTCAAACCGGATTAAATAGTACGTTTCACCATGGGTCCCATGACTGCCACTATCAAACGTATTTTGCCGAGAAGCCTGCTCGGCCGTTCGCTGATGATTATCGTCACGCCGCTGATCATCCTGCAACTGGTGTCGGCATCGATTTTCTATGAAACCCACTGGGATAAGGTGACCCTGCGGCTGGCTCGGGGCGTGGCCGGCGATATCGGCGCCGTGATTAAACTGATGCGGCGAAATCCGGAGCCGGAAAACTTGGAATGGATTTTCGGTCTCGCCGCTGAGACGATGGAATTGAACACCACCTTCAAGGAAGGGGCGGTGCTTGTTAACACCTCCTGGGCGCCGGATGGGTTGACGGAGCGGATGTTGAGCCAGGCTATGCGCAGCCGCGTCAGCAAGCCCTTTTTGATTGATTCGGTCAGCCATGACCGGCAAGTCATCATTAA
>JABMOY010000193.1 GCA_013203955.1 Rhodospirillales bacterium
CCTTGTCGGCCTGTACCTGCATGTTTTTGACCAGCCGGTCGGTCACGAATGGGCCGGGCAGGATGCCGTTGATGGTGACGTTGTGGCGGACCGTCTTTCTGGCGATGCCGGCGACGAAACCAGTCAGGCCGGCGCGCGCACCGTTGGAAAGTCCGAGGATATCGATCGGCGCCTTCACCGCGCTCGACGTGATGTTGACGATGCGTCCGAATTTACGCGCCATCATGGCGTCAACCGTCGCCTTGATCAGGAAAATTCCCGTCAGCATGTTGGCATCCAGGGCCGCGATCCAGGTGTCGCGGTCCCAGTCGCGGAAATCCCCCGGCGGCGGCCCGCCGGCGTTATTAACCAAAATGTCCGGGTCGGGGCAGGCGTCGAGCACCGCGGCGCGGCCTGCGTCGGTGGTGATGTCACAGGCCACCGTCTGCACAGACCCACCGCCTAAGGCGCGGATTTCTTCGGCCGCCGTAACCAGCGTTTCCGGCGTCCTGGCACAGATGGTGACGTCGACGCCCTCGCGCGCCAGCGACATGGCGCAGCCTTTGCCCAGTCCCTTCGACGCGGCGCAGACGATGGCTTTCTTTCCCGCTATACCGAGATCCATGAACTTCTCCCTCTAGTCGGTTTGTTTGTTTGTTTGTTTTTTCGCCGCCCAGGAAACGAACTTCCACATCAGCCGGGCGGAAAGATAAAAAAGGCCGCCGGTGACCATGATCGTCGCCTCTTGCGCCCCTGGGGCGGTCGCGTCTTTCAGGGAAATCGCCTGAAACAGCCCGTAGGCGACGGCCAGCCCGGCAACCGTGATGTCGGCCCAGCCGATCAGAAATTTTTTCACAAATCCCCCCCTTCGGACGCCTCAAGCACTCGCTTGACCAGCGGCACGGTGATGTTGCGGCGTTCGGAAAGCGCCAAGGCGTCGATGGCGGCGACCATATTGCCGGCGGCGGCGAACGTGCGTTCCATGCGCGCCAACATATAGGTGATGACATCGTCGTCGACCTTCAATTGGCGGTCGGCGAACTGCTTGACCAGCACGGCGGCGATCAGGCGATCGTCGGGCGCGCCGATGCCGGCCTGGGCCGCCGCCTTCAAGCGCGACGACAAATCCTTGAGGCCGATGTCCCAGCGGGCCGGGGGGCTAAGGGCGGTCAGCATTAAATGGCGGCCGGTTTCCTGGATATGGTTGAATAGATGCAGGACGTCTTCTTCCAGGCCGTTTTTTATGACCTCCTCGGCGTTTTCCAGGACGGCTGCCGGAGCCGCGCCCAGAAACGACGGCGGCTCGCTTTCCCGAAGATCGGCGGCCGTCACCACCACCGCCTTGCTCATGGTTTGAAAGACCTGCGCCAGATGCGTCTTGCCCGACCCATGGGGCCCGAAAATGATCAGCGCCGGGCCCGGCCACGCGGGCCAACTATCAAGCCAGCGCACGGCGTCGGCATTGGGTTCGGCGACCAGGAAGTCTTCTCCGGAAAAGGCCGGGCGAAGATCGAAATCCAGCGCCAATTGCGAAGCTGAGGCGGCGATCACTTTATGTTTTCCCACCGTGGTAAAGCGGGCTCGAAATATAGCGACCGAGGCCGAAGCGGATGAGCACGCCGATAACCGCCGCCACTGGCACCGCCAACAAGACGCCGGTAAAGCCCATCAGCACGCCGCCGGCCAACAAGGCGAAGATAATCCACACCGGGTGCAAACCGATGCGATCACCGACCAGCCGGGGCGTCAGGACGTAGCTTTCCGCCGTCTGGCCGATAATAAAGATAAACGCGACGACGCCAACGGGGGCCAAATCGGAAAATTGCGCCAACGCGATGCCGACGCCGACGACCAGCCCGATGGCGGCGCCGAGATAGGGTATGAACGAAATCGCCCCTGCCCCCAGCCCGACCAGAAGCCCCGATTCCAGGCCGGTGACGGTCAGAGCACCCCCGTACCAGATGATCAGCACCAGACAGACGCTGGCTTGGCCGCGCACGAAACCGGCGATGGTGTCATCGATGGCCCGGCATTGTTCCAAAATCGTCGGCCTGCCGGCGCGGGGAAGGTAGCCGTCGATGCGCTCGACGATCAGGTCCCAATCGCGCAACAAGTAGAAAGCCACCACCGGGGTGATGATAATCAGCGACAGGACATTGAAAAAAGCGATGCCGCCTTTCCAAATGCCGCCGAGAACGCCGCCCAGCCATTTAATGGCGGTGCCGGCGTAATCGCCCACGGCCCCCTTGATTTGGGCGACCGCGTCCGCGGGCATGTCCGCCTGAATTCGCTCCAACAGGGGTTGGGCATAGGCGCGAATGCTTTCGATCAGGCCCGGCACCCTGGCCGCCAGGCTGGCGATCTGTGCCTGCAACAGGGGAAACAGCAGGATCAAAATTCCGATAACGGTGACGAAAAAGGCGGCGATGATGACCGTCGTCGCCAGCGCCCGGGACGCCCCCCATTCTTCCAGCTTGTCGGCCACCGGGTCGAGGAAATAGGCAATCGCCAAACCCGCGACAAACGGCAGCAACATCGCCGACAGCGCATAGAGAACCGACACGAAGGCCGCCATGCCTAAGACCCAGAACAAGGTTTGTCTTTCCGAGCTCACTTCTTCTTCTCCGTTTCCATCGCGGCGGCCATTTGGCTCCAGGTGAAGACATAGAAAGTCCCGGACCACACCGTCGTAACGGCGACAATATAGCCCAAAATCTCCAGGACGTAGCCATCATCTATCCTATAGGCGGCGATGAAAAGCACGGCGGCGATCATCGCCAGCTGCATTACCGTGTTGACCTTGGATATAAACAACGGTCGCATGGTCAGCGATTGCGTCACCGTCTGGAAAAGTAAGGCGCCGCCGACGATGACCAGATCGCGGAACACCACCATGATCACCAGCCACGCCGCGATAAGGTCTACGTGGCCCAAGGTCAGATACACCGACATCAGCAGCGCCTTGTCGGCGATGGGGTCAAGGAATTCGCCTAAAACGGTTATGGAGTCGAACTTCTTGGCGATAATGCCATCCACGGCATCCGACACGGCGGCGGCGACAAACAGCCAGAAAGCAGCCATCATCTGATGATCAAGGATCAGCCAGACGATAACGGGCACACAAAACAAGCGCCCCAGGGTGATCAGGTTCGGGATATTCATGTGCCTAAGGCCCTCAGGATTTCTTCCGGTCTTTGGCGCCCGGCTTATCAGGCGTCTGATCACCGGTCGGGGCATCTACCGGGGCCAATAACCAAATTCCGCCTTCGTTGGTGAGTTTCAGGTCGGCTTGTTCAAGGGCCAACGCCAATTGTTCGGTTTCACCGATGTAATGCACATTGATGCGGACCTCGCCCTGGGACAACAACACCATTTCGGTGCGCCGGACGACGGCGACGTTGGCCAGGCGGGCGCGTATATCCAGCCAATCCTTGAGCTTGGCAATCGGGATCACCGCGGAAATCGTTCCCGAGCGCGAGAACTGTAGAATATTATCGCGTTTCCAGTTGTCCTCGACGATGGCGGTTAATTCCAGGGCGGCGCGTGACAAAAGCCCGGAAACGGTCTCGTTGTCGTTTTGGATAAAATTGATGATTTCGGTCTGTTCGCGGTGCTGGGACCCGAAACGGGTGAAATAGACCTCGAGCACCCGTTTCGCCTTCGCCGCATCCAGCCGCATCACGCCGAAAACGACCAGGGTATCGGTGGCGCCGTAGCGATTGGCGATGGCGGCCAACCTTTGCAGGTCGCCGTCCATGGCTTGTTCGGCGCCGATGGTGGCAATGTCTTTGAGGTCGCCCAGCGGTAGTTGCGTCGGCACCAAGCCTTGGCTTTTCGGCCGCCCGGCCCAGGCGTCGTGCCACGGGTTCGGGTCATCCCATAAAATCAAGGCGCCGGCGTCCTGGAAGACCGGCAGCACGAGCACCGGCTTGGACACGGTTTCGGCGAAACTGAACCCGAAATCATTAAGCAGCTTGCGGATATTATCATGCTTGAAGCGGAAGGTCAGGCGCGCCAGATAGCGCACGGCAGACGTTTTTTCGTCGGCGACCGAGAAATCGCTGACCAGGGCGGCGACTTCCTCGGGCGGCAGATCGGGCAGGCCCTTGTGCTCGATTTTGAGAGTCAGGCGCTCCAACAAGGTTCTAAACGCCCGCGTCTGCCCGTCGGCCAGGGCCTGTTCGCGGGCCTTCGACGCGGTTTCGGCGGTGACGTCGACGACGACGCCCTCGACCTCGAAAACATCGCGCACCGCTGCCTTCACCGCTGCCTGGGCAGAAACAGACGCGGTGATCATGATCGCCGCCATCAACGTCGAAAGCCATTTACACGAATGGCAAAGTTGGGTCATTACAAACCGCCCCGGATATATTATCTTCACCCCTGGATCAGGGGTTGTTTTGCTTGGCCCCTATCATAGCCCGCCCGAGGAGGAAGGTATTACCCAAAAAAGTCCAAAAGGAGGCAATTCAGCCAGCTACAAGGCGGCCGGGGTCGATATCGACGCCGGAAGCGCCCTGGTTGAGGCCATTAAGCCCCTGGCCGCCGCCACGTCGAGGCCGGGCGTCGCCTCGGATCTGGGCGGATTCGGCGGCCTGTTCGACCTCAAGGCGGCGGGCTATAGCGACCCCATCCTGGTTTCGGCCACCGACGGCGTCGGCACCAAGGTTCTGATCGCCGAAGCCGCGGGGAAACACGACACCGTCGGCATCGATTTGGTCGCCATGTGCGTCAACGATTTGGTCGTCGCCGGGGCCGAGCCGCTTTTCTTCCTCGATTACATGGCCACCGGAAAACTGAACGTCGACGCCGGTATCGACCTGATCAAAGGCATCACCGAAGGCTGCAAACAAGCCGGATGCGCGCTGATCGGCGGCGAAACGGCGGAAATGCCGGGCGTTTACGAGGCCGGGCGTTATGACTTGGCCGGTTTCGCCGTCGGCGCCGTCGAGCGGGACAAGGTGCTGAGCGATGATCGCGCCAAAGCCGGTGACATAGTCTTCGGCTTGGCGTCATCGGGATTGCACTCCAACGGGTTTTCACTGGTCCGCCACGTCATCGCCGAGGGCGGGTATGATTACGCCGACACAGCACCCTTTGACGAAGACCGGCCTCTTGGCGAAGCGCTCCTCGACCCAACCAGGATTTACGTCAAAAGCTGCCTTGCCGCCTTGGCCACCGGCGGCGTCACCGGCTTCGCCCACATCACCGGCGGCGGCCTCATCGAAAATATTCCGCGCGTCCTGCCCAAAGGCTTGGGCGCGGTTTTGGACGCCGAGGCCTGGCCGCTGCCCGCCGTCTTCCGTTGGCTCGCAAAAATTGGGGCCATCCAGCCGTTCGAGCTGGCGCGGACTTTTAACTGCGGCATCGGCATGGCGGTGATCGCCAGCCCCGACAAAGCAAATGATGTGGAAGAAGCGCTGTCGGACGCCGGTGAGTTCGTTCTCAGAATCGGCAAAATCGTTGAAGGCGAAGAAGGCGTCATTATCGACAATCTTGAAGGCGCCTGGCCTCCATGAAAACCGCCGTTTTGATATCGGGGCGGGGGTCGAACCTTCAGGCCCTGATCGGCGCCGGAATCGATATCGTGCTGGTGATTTCCAACGTTCCGGACGCCCGGGGGTTGGGACGCGCCAAAAAAGCCGGCATTGCCACCGCCGTCATCGACCACAAGGATTTCGATGACCGCGAAACGTTCGACCAAGCCATGACCAAGGCTATCGAGGACGCCGGCGCCGAGTTGGTTTGCCTGGCCGGTTTCATGAGGATTTTAAGCGACGATTTCATCAAGCACTGGTGGGACCGGCTGATTAACATCCACCCGTCGCTGTTGCCCGATTTCAAAGGATTGGACGTACACCAGCGGGTCATCGACGCCAGGGCAAATCAATCCGGCTGCACCGTTCATTTCGTGCGCCCGGAAATGGATTCCGGGCCGATCATCATGCAGGCGACGGTTCCGGTCATGGCTAACGATGATGCCGGCGCCCTGGCCGCGCGCATCCTCGTGCAGGAACACATTATCTATCCGAAGGCCGTCAAGCTGATCGCCGAAGGCCGGGTCAGCGTCGAAGACGACAAGGCGTTGATCGACGGCAGCCCCGCCGTTTAAGCCGCGGCCCTTAACCTATGAACGCGGAAAATCCTTCTGAGCTTGTTCAAAAAGGGATCGCCCTGCACCGGGCCGGGAACACCCGAAAGGCCGAGCAGTTTTACCGTCAAGCCCTTGACCTCGATCCCAATCATGCCGACGCCCACAACAATTTAGGCAACGCGCTTTTCGATCTGGGCCGGTTTGAGGACGCCACCAAAAGCTACGCCCAAGCCATTGCCCTCAACCCCGAATTTGCCGACGCCCACAACAACTTAGGAAACGCGCTGATGAGGATGGGCCGCCTGGGGGACGCCGCGATAAGCTTCCGCCATGCGCTGGACATCGACCCGGATGACGCCTTGGCCCATTACAATCTAGGGACAGCGCTTCAGGAACGGGGCCGGTTTGAAGACGCCGCCGTTTGCCACCGCAAGGCCATTACCCTCAATCCCCAATTCATCGAAGCCCACAACAACTTAGGCACGGCGCTGCAAAAATTGGGGCGCCTCGAAGACGCCGCCTTGAGCTACCAAAATGTTCTCGCCCTCAAACCCGATTTCGGCGACGCCCTGAACAACTTGGGCACCGTGTTTCAAAAACTGGGCCGGCTGGACGAAGCCGCAACCATTTACCGCGACGCCCTGGCCGCCAACCCCGATAACGTCGAAGCGGGACGGAACCTGTTGTATCTGGCGTTGAATACCCCCGGCCTGTCGGTCGAGGAAATTTTCGCTGAACATCTACGATTTTCGGAAACCCACGGGCGCGGCATTAAGGCCAATCAAGAAAACTTCGCTAACGGCCCGGACCCGGACCGGCGCCTAAAAATCGGCTATCTGTCATCTGACTTCCGCGATCATGCCGTAGGCTCGGCCCTGTTACCTGTGTTGTCGTCTCACGACCGAGCCGCATTCGAAGTTTTCTGTTACGCCGATATTCCGCGCCCCGACGCGGTGACGGAGAAGTTCCGCGATTGCGCCGATCACTGGCGGCCGACCGTCAACAAGACCGACGCCCGGATCGCCGACATGATACGCGCCGACGGCATCGACGTGCTGGTGTCCGTGGCCGGGCACTTCGACAACAACCGGCCCCTTGTTTGCGCCCATAGGCCGGCACCGGTGCAGGTCAGCTTCCACGACGGGGCAACCAGTGGCTTAGCCGAAATGGATTATTGGCTAACCGACGGCTTCCTGCATCCCCCGGGCACACAAGAAATCTTCACCGAGGAACTTTTCCACCTGCCGGTTTTTTATCAGTGGCCGCCGATTGCCGAGGCGCCGCCGGTCGGCCCCCTGCCTGCTGAAAAGGCGGACTTTGTCACCTTCGCGTCTTTCAACAACCCGGCGAAGCTCAACGATGACGTGATCGGGCTTTGGGCGGAAATTCTGCAATCCGTCCCCGGATCCAGGTTGATGCTCAAATTCAAGAACATCTATAGCCAGCCGTCGTTGTGCGACCGGGTTTCAGCTAAGTTTAAAGCCCATGGCATCGACGCGGAACGAATTGAGATGGTGTCTTCCCTTGATACGATCACCGAACACCTGGGCCATTACGCAAAAGTCGACATCGCCCTCGACCCGTTTCCCTTCAACGGGGCGACGACGACGTACCAGACGTTGTGGATGGGGGTGCCGGTCATATCGCTGGCCGGTGAGACATTCATCAGCCGCGCCGCGGGCTCGATCCTGCATCACGCGGGCCTGGACGAACTGATCGCCGAGACGCCGGAAGACTACGTCGCCGCCGCCCGCGATTTGGCCGCCGATATTCCACGGCTCATAGAATTGAGGGCGGGGCTTAGAGATAAGGTGGCGTCATCGCCGCTATGCGCCGCGCCCGCTTATGCCCGGAATGTCGAAGCCGCCTTTCGCGAGATGTGGCGGTGGTGGTGCGGGAAGCCGAATTAAGCTTCGACCGGAACAAAATCGTATTCGCCGACCCCTTGGACGATCAGAAAACGGCACGGCCCCCAATTTTTCCCCGTAACCTGATGGGCCGTTTTGGGCGGGACGGCATAGGTGTCGCCGACCTGCAACTCATGGGCCTCGTTATCATCTTTCGTATTCACGACCATCGGCCCGTCGAGACAAAAGAAAGTGTCGGTAACGTCCGTATGGTAATGCCAGGGGACTTCTTGACCTTTTCCCAAGGTCAGGATTTGCACTCGCACATCAGGCGTATTCGCAATCCATTGGCGGTCATCAATAACGTACCCGGAATTTTTTGAAGCCGTCATTTAACCCCCAGCCTTAACCAACGATTTCGTCGTCGTCGAAGAAGAAGGCAATTTCGATGGCTGCGTTTTCCGGGCTATCGGAGCCATGCACGGAATTGGCTTCGACGTTTTCGGCGAATTCCTTGCGGATGGTGCCAACGGCTGCATCTTCGGGGTTGGTGGCGCCCATGACTTCGCGGTTCTTGGCGACGGCGTTCTCGCCTTCCAAGGCTTGAACGACGACCGGCCCGGACGTCATGAAATCGCAAAGATCGCTGTAAAACGGCCGTTCCGCATGAACTTCGTAGAAAGCTTCGGCCTTCTCGCGGGTCAGGCGGATGCGTTTTTGGGCGATAACCTTGAGGCCCGCGTCTTCGAGCTTAGCGATGATCTTGCCGGTCAGGTTACGACGCGTCGCGTCCGGTTTGATGATGGAGAGAGTTCTCTCTACGGCCATGGGTGTATTCCTTATTGATGATTGTTTCGCCGGGGAGGCGGCGGGCGGGCGGTTTATAGCTTGCAATGACAAGGGCGGCAAGGACAATGCCCGGCAATGAACAGCAAATTAGCTAGCCTAAGCCTGTTGGCGTTCTGCGTCGTCGCCGCCTTGGCGCTTTGGTTTTCGGCGACCGCCGTGGTGCCGTCGCTGATCGCCGAATTCGGCCTTAAACCTTCGCAGGTGTCGATGCTGACCGGCGCCGTGCAGGTGGGTTTTGTCGTCGGCACGCTGGCCAGCGCCGTCCTAGGTCTCGCCGACAGAACAGACCCTAGGGCCTTCTTCATGGCCTCGGCCCTGGTGGCGACGATTGCCAATACCGGGATTCTGTTCGTTGATCCTACGTCTTGGGAAATTATCGTGTTTCGCTTCATCACCGGCGCCTGCATGGCCGGCGTTTATCCCGTCGGCATGAAAATGATGGCGTCATGGGCTAATACGGGGGCCAGAAAGAAAAACGGAAAAAACGCCGACATGGGATTTTTGATCGGCGTCTTGACCGGCGCGGTGACGCTGGGCTCGGGCGCGCCGCATCTGTTCAACGCCTTGGGCGGCGTCGATTGGCGTATCACCATCGCGTTGGGGTCGGTGTTTTCTTTGGCGTCCGCGCTTTTGATTAACCTGTTCCGCATGGGCCCCCGCCATCCGAAAACGCCGCCTTTCGATTTTCACATGGCGTTCAAGGGGTTTACCGTGCCGTCGTTGCGCTACGCCAACTTCGGCTACCTCGGCCATATGTGGGAGCTCTATGCCATGTGGGTGTGGTTGGGCGTTTTCCTGGACGCCAGTTTCAGGATTAGCATGGCTGCCGACGACGCCGCTTTTTGGGCCCGAAGTGCGACCTTCGTCGTCATCGGCGTCGCCGGGGGTATAGGCTGCGTCACAGCCGGCTTATTGGCCGACCGCTTTGGGCGCACCACCATTACCATTGCAGCGCTTGCCGTCAGCGGCACCTGCGCCTTGGTCACGGGTTTGTTTTTCGGCGGCAATCCTTATGTGCTGTTTGCCATCTGTTTCGTCTGGGGTTTTGCCATCGTCGCCGATTCCGGTCAGTTCTCGGCCTCCATCGTTGAATTGTCGCCGCCGGACCGCATCGGCACCGTTTTGAC
>JABMOY010000194.1 GCA_013203955.1 Rhodospirillales bacterium
GCCAAGCGCATCGAAAAACTCGGCCTGAGGCTGGAACAATCAACGCATTTTGACGTCGTCAACCCGGAAAACGACCCCCGGTATGACGACTACTGGCGGGGCTATCATACCATCATGCAACGCCGGGGCGTATCACCCGACGCGGCGCGCACCATCATCCGCACCAACACAACGGTGATCGCGGCGATGATGATCAAACGCGGCGAGGCCGACGCCATGATCTGCGGCATGTATGGGCGTTATCTGGAACACCTGCGCCACGTGCTGGATATCGTCGGCCTGGCCGAAGGGGTGCTTGATGCGTCCGCCCTATCGATCCTGGTGATGCAGACCGGCACCATCTTTATTTGTGATACCCACGTCACCTACGACCCGGCGGTTGAAGAGCTGGTTGAAATGACCCTGCTCAGCGCCGAGGCGGTGCGAAAATTCGGCGAAACGCCGAAGGTGGCGTTGCTGTCTCATTCGAATTTCGGATCCCGTGACACGCCGTCGGCGATAAAGATGCGCCAAGCCGTGCAAATGCTGAACGAGCAGGCCCCGGATCTGGAAGTGGATGGTGAAATGCAGGCCGATGTCGCCCTGGATGAAGAATTGAGGAAACGGATTTTCCCGGATTCCCGGCTGACGGGGCAAGCCAACCTGTTGATTCTGCCGAACCTGGAAGCCGCCAACAACGCCTTCAATTTCCTCAAATCCTTAGGCGAAGGCCTGCCCATGGGGCCGATCCTGGTCGGCTGTGCCAGCCCGGTCCATATCCTCACCCCATCGGTGACGGCCAGGGGTATCATTAACATGGCCGCCCTGGCCGTTGTTGACGCGCAAACCCGAAAAGCGGATTAAGCGCCTTCAACCCTTAATAAAGATCGTCGAGATCGACTTCCGCAATATCCAGTGTCAGATCGCAGGAAAGTGCGTTGACGATGCGCATACCGGCGTCAAAACGATCCAGTGCCGGCGACGGGGCACCGCTCAAGGTATTGAATTCCGCCAACAGCAAATTCTCGAAATCATGCCTCGGTCCAAAGTCCATTTGCATTGGTCTTCTCCTTCAAGGTCGGTTCGAGCCAATCTCGTCCCACCCCAAAAGATTGCAATGCCCGTGCCAAATTCCTTTAAAATCAAAAAATTACTTTTAATGATCTGTTTTTAAAGTATTTATTTTATTATGGGGAGAGAGAATCCACAGGTATTTTCACTGGATTACCCTGTTTTTTCCCCTGGGGAAGTGCGAAATATGCCGGTTCTTATGATCGCTGAAAGCTCTACTCCATTGAGAAATAGTCTTGTTTTACCTTACAGGGATGAATCCCCTTGTGTGTTCGGCGGGCAAAGACGTATAAGATTCCTTGTTCTAACGGTGCGCATGAAGTTCCTGGGGGATGCCTAAAAGCTCAATGGGGGAATCAAATTAGCGATGCGGCATTTTCCAGAGAAATTGACCAAAATCGCCAAGGCAACGGCTGCTGCCGTCTTGGCGGCGCTCGTTATTGCCGCCCCGGTCCAGGCCGGCACGTTGTATGAATCCATTACCGATTTGGTTAAAAAACCAAAAACAGATCAAGGCGGCCGAGGCCGACCTTGAGGCCGCCAAGCAACGCGCCGCCGCCGCCTGGGGCGATTGGTACCCGACCCTCGACGTAACCGCCAACATCGGCAAGGAAAAGCAGAACAAGGCTTCCGGCACGGCCGATACCGAAGAAGTCCCCCGCGAGTTGGACGTCACGGTCACGCAACAACTTTGGGACTTCGGATCGTCGAATGCCTCCATCCGCTCGGCCCGCCTGAGCCAGGATCGGGCCCGGCTGAACCTTGTTTCAACCCGCCAGGCCCTGGTCCTGCAAGGGATCGAGGCGCACCTGAGTTTGATCCGGGCAAAAAAGACCCTGGCATTCGCCAAGGGTTCCGTCGATAACATCCGCCGCCAGGCAGCGTTGGAGGACGCCCGCGTTCAGCGCGGCTCAGGCTTTACCACCGATGTCCTGCAGGCCAAGACCCAGCTTGCCGGCGCCGAGGCCCGGCACAACAATTTCGCCGCCGCCCTGAGGAACGCCATCAGCGCCTATCGCCGCTTCTTCGGCAAAGATCCCGGCAAGATCGAAGACCTGGAAAACCCCCGGGTTCCTTTCGAGTTGGTGCCCAAGACCCTCGATGACCTGATAGAGGCCATGTACAAAAATAATCCCGGTCTCAGGCTTTCCAAAATCGACGCCGACATTTTGCAGGAAACCGTCCTGCAAACCCGCGCCGATGAACTCTACCCGACTTTAAACGCCATCGCCGAAACCAAACGAAAAACCGACGTCGGCGGCACCATCGCGAGTTCGACGGAACAATTGTTCAAGGTCGAATTGAAATACTCCCTGAACTTAGGGCTAACCAGTATCAATACGCTGAAAGCGTCGAAGAAAGATTTCCTGGCCGCCAATGAACGCTATGTCGACGCCCGCGATTCCTTCGCTCAACAAGCCCGGGATATTTGGA
>JABMOY010000195.1 GCA_013203955.1 Rhodospirillales bacterium
CGACAACGGTGTGCGCCGCCTGCACAATGTCGACCTCGTCCTGGCCGACGCCGACGGTCTCAATCAAAATGATGTCGAAGCCGGCGGCGTCCAGCACGTCGACCGCTTCCAGGCTGGAGCGCGCCAAACCGCCCATGGCGCCGCGTGTCGCCATGGACCGGATGAAAACGCCGTCGTCGCCGGTCAGCCCCGTCATCCGCACCCGGTCACCCAAAATGGCGCCGCCGGAAAATGGACTCGACGGGTCAATGGCGACGATGCCGACCTTGCGTCCACCGGCCCTGATCGCTTTTGCAAGCGACCGCACCAGGGTCGATTTGCCGCTGCCGGGAACGCCGGTCATACCGACAATATGGGCGCGCCCGGCGTGGCTGAAGATCTCGGCCAGGGCGTTTCGGGATTCGGGCTTGGCGGCCTCGGCCAGGGAAATCATTCGTGCAATTGCACGTATATTGCCTTTAAGCACTCCCTTGACCAGGGCCTTCGGGGACTCACTTTTCTTTTTAGGCGCGCTCATGCTTTGCCCTTCCCGGTGATCAGCGATTTAAACAGGTCGCGGTCATCGATCACCCGCCGGGCCTTGAAATCGGTGCGGGGGATGGTATCTGAGTTTACGATTTCGACTTGGGCGCGGACACCTAAAACAGTGCCTAATTCCTTTTCAGCTTTGGCTTGTAGGGCTGCGATGGCGGCGGCGCCTTTGGCGAAGACCTCTTCCTTAGCGTCCATGCGCACCAGCAGTTCGTCCATGGCGCCGTCGCGCGTGATGATGATGCGATGTTCGCCGCCGTAGCCCGCGATCTCGTTCAAGACGCCGTCGATGGCGCTGGGATAGATGTTTTCGCCGCGCACTTGGAACATGTCGTCGATGCGCCCGTAAATGCCGTTTGGCAACCTGGGATAGGTGCGCCCACACGGGTTGTCCGCTCCATCCGTCCAATGGGTCAGGTCGCCGGAGACCAGCCGGATCATCGGCTGCGAGGTTCGTTCCAGGTGGGTGTAGACCGGTGTCCCCTGCCCGCCCCACGGAACCCGGGCGAAGGATTTGGGGTCGCAGACCTCGGTATAGACCATGTCCTGCCACAGCAGCATGCCGTCGGTTTCCTTGGTCCCGGCGGCGTTCATCCACGGCGTCATCTCGGCCATGGTGCCGGTATCGATGACCTGGGCCGCGTACAACTCTTCGATGCGGTTCTTGACGCTGGGGATCGACGCCCCCGGTTCGCCGGAAAAAAACAACAGGTCGAGTGCGAATTCCTTGGGGTCGATGCCTTCGGCTTCTGCCATTTCCGCCAGGTGAAGGGCGTAGGACGGCGTGCCGTAAAACGCCTTCGGCTTAGTCATCTGCATCCACAGCGCGGCCCGCGCCGTCATGCCGGTGGCCCCGGCGCCGAAGGGAAAGGTCTTGGCGGCCAAGCGTTCCGAGCCGATCAACGTCCCCCACGATCCCATGTAGAGGCTGAACAACGAGCCGATGAAAATAAGATCGCCGGGACGCAGGCCCATCCCCCACATCACCCGGGCCTGGTTGTTGGCGATGGCTTTCCAGTCGTCACGGCCGATGGCGAACGCCGTCGGCCGGCCGGTGGTGCCGGACGTTCCGTGGATGTGGTGGATTTCGGATTCCGGCACGCACAGGTAATCGCCGAAAGGCTCGTTATCGGCCTGGGATTGGCGCAACTCCGCCTTGGTCACCACCGGCACGCGCTCGAAATCTTCAAGGCTCTTAATATGATCCGGGTGGATACCGGCCTCGTCCCATTTTTTCTTATAAAAAGGCGCGTTGGCATAGGCATAACCCATGACCTCGCCAATCCTTTTGATGATCGCCGCTTCGCGGTCACCGGCGGCCATGGTTTCGCGTTCCGGAAACCAATAGCGACTGCCGGGGTCCGGCATATAGCCGGGGTCGTAATCGGGTGGGAAGGTCCAGGATTCCATGGTCGGGGAAACGCCCTAACGCGGGCCGCGCTCGGCGATGACGCGCTCAAGGGTGGAAACGATCTCGTCGGGCGGCGTGTCCTGAAGCAACACGTCGGCGACGCCCATTTTCTTCAATTCCGTGACATCGTCGTCGGGCATGACGCCGCCGGCGACGACCGAAATATCGGCTGCCCCTTGGGCCCCCAACAGTTTCAGGATTTCCGGGATAATCGTCATGTGGGCGCCGGAAAGCAGGCTGACGCCCAAAATATCGACGTCTTCCTGGACGGCCGCCTGGACGACTTCTTCGGGCGTGCGGTGAAGCCCCGTGTAGACGACATCCATACCGGCGTCGCGCAGGCATCGGGCGACGACCTTGATGCCCCGGTCGTGGCCGTCGAGGCCGACCTTGGCCAGCAAGACCCTGATGGTGCCGGTGGCTTGCTTCATCGAAACTTATCCTCCCTTTGGCCTTCGGAGCTCTCAGGTTTATTTTACCACACCGATGCCGATTTTCAGGTATTCCTGGGCCATCGACCAGTATTCCGGCGGCACGTAATCAATCATTTCTTTTTCTTGGGCGCCGCAATCGCGGACGAAGCGCGCCGGCGTGCCCGCCCAAAGCTGCCCCGCCTTGACGACCTTGCCCGGCGGCACCAAGGCCCCGGCGGCGACCATGGCGCCGGTCTCGACAACCGCGCCATCCATGACGCAAGCCTGCATGCCGACGAAGCACTTGTCTTCCAACGTGCACGCGTGAACGACCGCCGAATGACCGATGGTCACATCGTCGCCGATGAAGGTGCCGTATTTATGGGAATCCACATGGACAACTGTCGCGTCCTGAATGTTGACCCGCTTGCCGATGCGGATGACGTTCATGTCGCCGCGCACCACGCAGCCGAACCAGATGTTGGTCTCTTTGCCGATTTCGACATCCCCGATAACCACCGCCGACGGCGCCAGGAAAACGCTGGTGTCGATTTTGGGCATGATGCCTTTGAAGGGAAGTATGTTGTCGGCCATGGGTTTTCTCCTCTAAAGGCTCAGCCAATAGCGCATCGCGGCGCTGGCGGCATGCGGTTGTTCCAGCGGCGTCAAATGGCCGCAATCCTCGATGATAACCAAGGCCGCGTTCGGAATCGCCGCCGCCATTTCCTCATGCTGGGCCAAGGGCGTCAAGGCATCCTGGCGGCCACACATGACCAGGGTCGGACAAGTGATTTTCGCAAGATCCCCGGTGCCGTCGGGCCGGTTCAAAATGGCGTTTTGCTGGCGAACGAAGGCATCGGGGCCGACGTTGGCGGCCGATGCCTTAATGGTGTCGGTCAGCGCATCGTCCTTGAGCCTGTCCCGGTGGATCAAAAACGGCAGAAGCTTGGCCGTGACCCCCTTGAAATCGCCGAGACCCAATTGCGCGATAAAGCCTTTGCGTTGTTTCGTCTTCTCTGGGGTGTCGACGTTGGCAGACGTGTCCAGCAACGCCAGGCGGTCAACGCGCTCGGGCGCTTGGCGCATGATTTCCTGGGCCGCGTAACCGCCCATGGACAGGCCGGCCAGGGCGAATTTATCGGGCGCCGCCGCCAGCACCCTTTTGGCCATGCCCGAAATCGTGTCGTCTTGGGTCATGTCGGCGATGGTGATGTCGGCGATATCGGCCAGGGTTTCGGCCTGATGCGCCCACAGGGCCTCGTCGCAAAGCAGGCCCGGCAACAGAATAAGATTGGTCTTGGTGGTCATGGATTCTCAAGTGCCGGTTTGGGGGGCAATGAATTGTCGGACACGTTAGCCGATAGCCCCGTATTGGCCAAGGTCCGGGTGTCGAGGGAATCATTGACTCAGGCGCGGGATTCCCTAAACTTCCGCCACTTTGATAATGAACAAGAAAAACCGGGCCAAGCCCCTTTTCTCCTCCAGACAGAAACGGCTTTCATGAGCTTCGCTGATCTCGGTCTAGGGGAAGATGTTCTGCGCGCCGTCGCCGACGCCGGATACACCGAACCCACCCCCATCCAGGCACAGGCCATTCCTGTCGTGCTGATGGGCCGCGATATCTTGGGCTGCGCGCAAACCGGCACCGGCAAGACGGCAGGCTTTACCCTGCCGATGATCGAAATTTTAGGCGCCGGCAGGGCCAAGGCCCGCATGCCGCGCTCGCTGATCTTGGAGCCGACCCGCGAGCTGGCCGCCCAGGTCGCCGAAAATTTCGAGATTTACGGGAAATATCACAAGCTCAACAAGGCGCTTCTGATTGGTGGGCACACCATGAACGCGCAGATCAAGACCATCGACAAGGGCGTCGACGTTTTGATCGCGACGCCGGGGCGGCTGCTTGACCTCTTCGACCGGGGGCATCTTTTGATGCACGCTGTCAAAATTCAGGTCATCGACGAAGCCGACCGGATGCTCGCCATGGGCTTTATCCC
>JABMOY010000196.1 GCA_013203955.1 Rhodospirillales bacterium
CGGGAGCCATCCACCCCATCTGCTTTCGGGGTGCCACCTCAACCGGTCAATGCAACATTCTCCGAGGCGCCATCTTCTACTATCATAGGAACCGGTTTGAGAAGTAATTCGGATTATATTGAATGAGGCTGTCGATATGACTAAAGATCAACCCCGCGAATATCCAAACGTGTTCCAAATATCTCCGGAAGCGGCGGAACATCTTTACCAGTTCATGTGGCTCTTCTGGGAAAAACGGGCCGGACAGGATATGGACGATGGGGAAGTCGCGGAACTGCTGCGGCAGCATGAAATCGCCATGGCGGAACCGCCGGTAGCGCCGATCCGTGATACGGTCTTGAGCATTCTCCAGCAGGTTCACGCTAACGGGGTCGAATTTTCGATTCTGGAACTGGGCGCGGCTAACGGGTCGATAGTACACGTCATCGACAAGGAAGTGGGGCTCGACGGCGTCCGCTACGTCGGCATCGAACCGTGGGGCCCCTTCATTGAGGATTTTCGAGCGCGGTTTCCGGGTCAAACAATGATCCAGGCCAACATTGATCAAGCGATCGATCTTTCATCGGATGACTTCGGGACCGACTCCTTTTGTGTTTTCCTCGCAAGTCAGGTTTTTTGCATGGTGGAACCCGATCGGGTTCGACGCTATATCAAACACCTTTCCGGTTTCTGCAACTGTTTGATCATCCAGGACACCATCATCAACAGCCAATCCCAGTTATCGCCCAACAAGGTGGCGATCTTTCCCTTCAAACCCTGGGACATGCAGTTCTATTTTGCCAATCCGTTCGAGGTGCTTCTAAACGAATTCGGGTATCGTATCGTCTCTAATTGGGAAATGCCGCCGAAGCAGGGAAAGCACGGCTGGAGCATCTTCATCGCCACGAAGTGACCAAGCGGTCGTCTCAACTCGCTCCCGAATTGCGCGATTCAGGAAAGTCCGGTTGTCAGCCCTCCCCACGCTGACCGTGAATAACCGCGTGGCCGCGTTTTCCATCCGGATGGGAAACCTCCCACAATCCCTTGATTTCGAACCCAGCTTCGTCGAGGAAAATCTTAAGAGGATTAGCGAAATAGACCTGAATGCCATCGGGATTATAAGGAATAATGACGGCCCCCGAACTGGATATGTCTCCGGTAAGATTAAGAATAATGTCATGGAGGATAATGTTGTGGCACAGTTCGGCCGCCTTATGGATCGTTTTGCGTACTCTTCCCGGCTCTATCATATACAAGGTGTTGCTGGCCACGAAAACCGTGAACGGTTCGCCTCCGAGGTCAGATAACTCCATATCAATGAAGTCATCCACGTCGCCCAGGATGAAACTTTCCTTCCCAAAATGCCTTTGGAAATCATCCTGGTAGGCATGCCACATATCGATGCCCACATATCGAATGAGATCGAGGTCAACGTGATCCTTCAGAAAGTGCAGCATAGGGCCGTTGGCGCAACCAAGTTCTAGGATTGACGGTCTGTCCTTAGCATCAAGGCTCGCCTTCACTTGATGAACAATAGCATCTCGAAACGAGCCTAAGTGCGATTGCAGGTAGCTTTGACGGTAAATTTTGATCAAACTTTCCACTTCCGGCTCTGTATAGTCCTGGTCGAGTCGGTTCTTCCAAAACAGTTTTGTAAATTGGTAGAGATGCTCAGCCGCTTCGTTCGAAATGACATGAATTGGATAACTATTCTCGGGAGTAAACGGTATTTCAATCACGGATTACTACTCTCAGTTTCTTCGTGCCTCAGTTATGAGCATTCCTTATTACTCGCGGATTATAGTATCTGGTCGGGCGGTTCTAAAGAAGTCAGAATGCTCGCTTGAATAATCCAACGCTTGTCTGCTTTGGGTCATAAGCAGACGTTTAGCGACGACCTTCAGAATGTCCGTTTTTGGGGTAAGAGCGGACGCTGTCGCGTACCGTAAAAAATGGGCAGAAAGATCCCTTTTTTACATTTCAAACCAGAACTGACAGCCACACCCGGAAGGGCGGCGCTGATCAAGGCGATTGATCGGGGCTTAAGCCCCCCGGGCGCATGATTTCATCGACTCGCCCGGTTTCCACCCTATATAAAGACCCGACATGAAAATCTGCCTGATCAAACCATCCATCGTCGTCCCCGCCAGCAACATGACGACCATGTTCACGCCGCCCCTGGGGCTCGCCTATATCGCGGGAGCCCTGCGCGACGCGGGCCACGAGGTCGTGTTGATCGACGCCTTGGGCGAATCGCTGGATACCCGCCATGTGGCGCGCAACGACTGTTTCCTCTACGGCCTGTCGCCGGCCGAGACGGTGGCAAGAATCCCCGAAGATTGCGACCTGATCGGGGTTTCCGTCGGCTTTTCGTTTGAGTGGCCGTTCTGCCGCGATCTGGTCGCCGACATCCGCAAGCGTTTCCCCGACACCCCGATCATCGGCGGCGGCGAACACGTCACCGCCGTGCCGGAGCAGTCCCTGGAAGAAAGCGAATTCGATATCGGCGTCATGGGCGAAGGCGAAGAAACCATCCAGGCCATCGCCGACGCCTACAAAAACGGCGCGATTGACGCCGCCGGGATCGAAGGCATCGTCTTTAAAGACCCTTCCGGCAAGGCCGTCATCAACGCGCGCCGCGCCCGCCTGCGCACCATCGACGATATCTCGTGGCCGGCCTGGGACTTGGTGCCGATGGAAAACTATTTTGAACGGGGCTTCGGGTTTGGCGTTAATCGCGGCCGCTCGATGCCGTTGATGGGCAGCCGCGGGTGCCCGTATCAGTGCACGTTCTGCTCCAACCCGTCGATGTGGACGACGCGATGGATTGCCCGCGACCCCGACCTGTTGTTGGACGAAATGCAGCATTATCAGGACACCTACGGCATCCAGAACTTCGATTTTTATGACCTGACGGCGATCGTCAAGAAAAAGTGGATCGTCGATTTCTGCCGCAAGATCGAAGAACGCGGCATGACCTTCACCTGGCAACTGCCGAGCGGCACGCGGTCGGAAGCGATTGATGCCGAGGTCTCGGAGCTTTTGTATAAATCCGGCTGCCGCAACTTGTCTTATTCACCGGAAAGCGGATCACCCGGCGTTCTGAAACGGATCAAGAAGAAGATTTCGACGGACGCCGTGATTGAGTCCATTGCCAGCGCCACCCGCCAGCACATGTACGTCAAGACCAACATCATTTTCGGCTTTCCCGGCGAGACCTTGAAAGAAGTGTTCGAAAGCTATTTCTTCATCATGCGCATGGCGCTGGCCGGGGCCTATGACATCGCCATCTGGGCGTTTTCGCCCTATCCCGGATCGGAACTGTTCGAACAGATCGCCGCCGAAAAAGGCATGGTGCTGAACGACCCTTATTACGACTCACTCAGGTCATACGCCGACACGTCGCGGACGGTGTCTTACAGCGAGCATTTTTCCAACAGTCGTTTGAAAAAACTGCGCTGGATCGGCACGGCGATTTTTTACGGTACGTCGTGGCTGCGCCGGCCGACAAGGCCGTTCAAGATGGTCTGGAACATCACCCACGGAATCCAGGAATCGCGCTCGGAAATGGCGCTGGCCAATGTGTTCAAGCGCAACAGCCTGAAGACCTTTCCCGATGGCACCGAAGACGGGGTTTAGCCGGCTGCCGAAAAAAGTGGATTTACAGGTTAACGATCCTTCGACTCGCTCGCTTGCGCTCGCGGCTCAGGATGAGGCGTTTTATATTTGAAGCCTCATGCTGAGGAGGACCGAAGGTCCGTCTCGAAGCATTAGCCTAATTATGGGGTTTGGCCGGGCTTATTTCCCCGGTTTATTCCCCGGTTTATCCCAAGTTTTGATGATCTTCCAGTTGCCGGCGCCGCCCGCCAGCAAATAAGACTTGCCCGCCGCGAACGGTTGCCCGGAAACGTCCCGCAATATCGGCGTCGACGAATGCACCAACAAGTGGGTCAGGTCAGGGCGGGCGAAGATCGAACGGAAGCGTTTGGCGTCGGTCGGGTGATAGAGGCCGGTATAGCCGCCGTAGATACCTTCGCCGCCGAGATCGAAACGCGTGATCACCGCCGATTCGCCGGAGCCCAGGGGATCGACGACAAAAACCTTGTCGCCGGGTTTCAGCATTCCCTTCAAGGCGGCGCTGACGGTGCGGAAATGGGGAACCGGCGGGTGCCGGTCGAAACGAATTTTCTTAGCGAAGGCAAAGGGCGCGATCAGGATCAGGGCAATGGCAACCCAGGCGCGTTTCTTTTCCTTGAAGCTTTCGGGAACCTGCCGTTTCCATATCATGCCGATCCCGTAAGCGGCGAAGGCGACGCCCAAAAGCCCGAGATGCATGTTGTAACGCCAGAGCGACGCCACCCTGAGCCCGTCGAACCTGCCGAAAGCGGCGACATAGGTGAAAAACAAAAAGGCGTTGTAGCCGAGGAAAGCAGCCCCGGCAATGATCGCCAGCCGGTCGAACGGTGTACGGAAGCGGATCAGGGCGCGAATAGCGAAAAAGGAAGCAACCGCCATCAATCCCAAATAAGCGCCCTTTTTCGACAGCACCACCAGCATTTTCCAGAGGATTTCCCCCATATGGCCGAACAGCCATTGATCGAAAGGCTGGAACGACATTTCGGCGCCGGTCAACGCCGTCGCCAGATGATAGCGCCAGACTGCGAAGATAATGATGCCCGGCACCACCATCGCCGGCACCGTCCTGGCGAGGTCGGGAAACTTGATCTCGGGGTCGCGCAGCCCCGCCAACAGGATCGCGCCGACGGTAATGACGTGGAGGATCACCGTCGCCTGCTTGAGGTTGACCAGAACCATCATCACCAGGCCAATTTGCCAGGCCAGCCGCCCGGCGTCTTTACGGTCGCCACGAGCCAAAGCCGCCAGCATGTACCAGCCGAGAACGCCGCCGAAGCCGACGCAGACGGCGGTGGCGACATCGGCATAAGACGTCAACGCCACCTTCTGGACGAACGTCGGGTTAAGCAGCGTCGCCGACAGGGCGCCGACCGCCAACAGCCCCCACCCCGGCGCTGCGACGCCACTAGGACCGACAGGCTCCCCCTGGCCCTCGCGGATCATGCGTATGTTTAGGAGCCCGAAGCCCAACAGCATAAAGACATTGACCAAGGCGCCGGCGTTTTCAACCAACCGCCCGGCCATCCGGCTGGCCAGATAGGTGACGAAATGCCAACCGTAGGGGTAGCCCGCGAGCGTGCCGCCCCGGGCCTTGTTGGAATTGTCGGGGAAGGTGTCGAGTTCGAGGATAAACCGGGGGCTAATCAGCCAGTCGGCGAATTCGTCCCATTGCGAGCCGATCATCGCCGACACCATCAACAGCAACGGCAACACCAGGACCGCGATGCGGAACGAGCCATCGGGGAAAATCTTAATCCCCCGGCGTATCGCCAGAACCGCGGCTAAAACCGCCAAAACGGCCATGGCGACGGCTAAATAGGTGAAGGGAACCGGGGTAAAGACCCCGAACACGGTAAAAACGATGCTGAGCACCGCCCACCCGTAAATCGGCGTGGCCTCGGAAATCCTATTCGGGCCACCGGCCCAAACGCCCAAGGCCGAGAACCCCAGCCACACGGCCAGGGCCTGGGCGAACGAGGAGACCTGGCCCCAATGTTCGATGAAATTTCCGAGATATCCGTGCATGAAGGAGTAACTTAGTTTTATTTCCCCGGCTTTTCCAACACCGGATTAGATGAGAGACTTGGCCGGAGACGGCAAACGATTTAAGAGACACCTTATGTGTGGGATTTTCGGCTTTATCGCGGCCCCCGGGTCGACATGCGACGACGGGGTTTTTAAGACCACGCTCGGGCATCTGTTCCGGCTGTCCGAACCGCGCGGGCGCGAAGCCAGCGGGCTGGTCATTTCGTCGGGCGGGCTGGCCCGGGTTTTCAAGCGCGGCTCCGCGCCCTCGGCGATGCTTAAATCCGGCGATTACCAAAGCTTTCTTGAAACTGCCCTCGCCGACCTGAAGGCCGGTACCGATGGCCGCTTGGCCGAGCCGGTCGCCGTCATCGGCCATTGCCGTCTGGTCACCGCCGGGGCCGAGACCATCAGCGGCAACAACCAGCCGATCATCACCGATCACAGCGTCGGCGTTCACAACGGCATCATCACCAATGACGAAGCGTTGTGGGAAGGCACCCCGGAAATCACCAGGCAACTGGATTCAGATTCGGAAGTGATTTTCCGGCTCCTCGACAAACATTGCGCGGTAGAGGCGGAAATCCCCGCCGCCGTCGGACAAATGTTTGGCGACATCGAGGGGGCGGCGTCCATCGCCTTTTTCCGCGACGATGCAAAAATAATGACCCTGGCGACCAATACGGGCTCGCTCTATTACGCCCACCTGGAAGACGCCGGCGTCTTCGTTTTTTCTTCCGAAAGGTTCATTTTGGACTCCTTCCTGAAAGTCAGCCCCTTCAAATCGGCGATGAATAACGAGGCCGTCCGCCATCTGCAACCGGGAAGCGGCTGCGTCGCCGGGTTTGAAGACGCGCGGCCTGAGATTTTTAACTTTGACAGCGCCCCGACACCCCAAGCCGCCAACACCACGGCTAAGGCTCCCGTCTTGGAACCCGTCTTAAAAATCGTCGACCACACCCACCGGGTGTCCGATATCCGCCGCTGCACCAAGTGCGTACTGCCCGAGACTTATCCGTTTATCGAATTCGACTCAGGCGGCGTTTGCAACTATTGCCACGATTACGAGCCGCAAAAGCCCCAAGGCCGGGACGCCTTGGAAGAAATCTTAGCCCAACACAGAAGCAAAGACGGCAGCCCCGATTGCATCGTCGCCTTTTCCGGCGGCCGCGACAGTTCCTACGGCATGCATTACATCAAGAACGAACTCGGCATGAACCCGATCGCGCTGACCTACGACTGGGGCATGGTCACCGGCATTGCGCGCCGCAACCAGGCCAGGGTTTGCGGCAAGCTCGGCGTCGAACACGTACTGCGGGCCGCCGACATCCCGGCGAAGCGGCGCTATATCCGAAAAAACATCATGGCTTGGTTGAAACGCCCGAAGCTCGGCATGGTGCCGTTGTTCATGGCCGGCGATAAGATGTTTTTCCATTACCTGAGAGAGATAAAAAAAGAGACCGGCATTCCCCTGGTGCTGTTTTGCGGCGGCAATTTGATGGAGCGCACCGATTTCAAGGCAGGCTTCGCCGGTGTCCGTGAAAACGAACACGGCAACCGGCTGTTCGCGCTGTCGGCGTCCAACAAGATCGGGCTGTTTTTGTGGTACGGGTGGCAGTACTTGATAAACCCGCGCTATTTCAACGAATCGTTCCTCGACACCATGCGGGCTTATTTCACGACGTTTCTTGAGAAAGAGGACTTCGTGTATCTCTATCACTACATCCCCTGGGACGAAGACGAAATCAACCAAACCCTTAAACAGGAATTCGATTGGGAGACCGCGACGGGGCGCAAAAATACCTGGCGCATCGGCGACGGCTACACGTCGTTCATCAATTATATCTATTATACGGTGGCGGGTTTTTCCGAATACGATACCTTCCGCAGTTGCCAGGTGCGCGAAGGCCTACTCAGCCGCGATGACGCCTTGGCCAAGGTTAAAGAGGACAACCAGCCGCACATGGAGGCGCTCGCCGATTTCGCCCGCCAGACGGGGTTCAATCTGGAAGAAGTGCTGACCGAGATCAACGCCATCGAGAAGCTTTACTAAGGCGGCGCCGGTCATGGCAGGCTTCAGGACCTGGATCGATTCGAAGTTTCTGACAGACACGGCGTGGAATTACGCCGCCTTCGCGATCATGGCGGCGACCGGCGTGATCTTGAATTTCTTCATCGCCATGCGCTTCGGCATTGAGACGCTGGGCGTCTTCAATCAGATCTATGCGGTTTTCGTCGTCACCGGGCAGTTGGCGGCGTTCGGCCTTCACGATTCGGCGCAAGTGCACAACGCAGAGCACATCGACACGCCCGAGCGCTTGGGCGTGGTCTCGGCGGCCGCACTTTGGCTGGCCTTCGGCTTTGGGTTGCTAACGGCGATTATGGTCTTTGCCTTAAGCGGCCCGATCGGGCGGCTGGCCGACAGCCCCGCCGTCGGCCTCGGCATCGCTTTCGCAGCACCCGGGCTGTTGTTCTTCGCCCTCAACAAAGTGCTGATGGGCATCCTTAACGGCCGGCGGCGGATGAAGGCCTTCGCCGCCGCGCAAGCTTTCCGCGTCACCGCCATCCTGATCGCTTGTTTGACCATCGCCGCCTTGGGCCTGCCCGGCCATGTGCTGGGGTTAAGCTTCTCGATTGCTGAAATTGCCCTTCTGCCGGGACTTTATTATGTGCTGCGCCCGGCCCTGGTCGACTTCGCCGAGCGCGGGGAATTCAAAACCTGGATCGGCCATCACCTGCGCTTCGGGTCGAGGGCGCTGGCCAACGGCTTTTTGGCAGAATCCTATATCCGCATCGATATCCTGATGCTCGCCGTCTTCGTTTCCGATAAGGACGTCGGCATTTACAGCTTCGCGGCGCTCTTCATCGAAGGCCTCTACCAAATTCCAGTGGTCGTGCGCACCATCGCCAACCCGGTCCTGGTGCGCCTGTTGATCGCCGGCGATAGGTCCGAAACCGTCCGCTTTGCGCGCAAATCGGCACTGTTGAGCTTCGGCGTCTTCGTCATCGCGGCGGCCGCCGTGCTGTTTATCTACCCCTACCTCGGGCCTTACTTCCCAGCCGGTCTGGTCGCGGACAGCTATCTGGTGCTGATGATCCTGGTCGGCGGCTTGACCGTCTATTCGGCGTTTATCCCGGTTGATCATGCATTGCTTCAGGCCGGACAGCCGGGACGCCAGAGCCTGTTGATGAGCGCCAACGTGCTCGCCAACATCGCCCTCAACTTCAGCCTCATTCCGTTCTTCGGCATCTCAGGGGCGGCGGCGGCGACGGCGGCGGCGTTCGTCTTTTCGTCGCTGAGCGTCAACGGGGCGGCGCGAAAGTGGCTCGGCTTCGAGCGCGGGCTAGTCTTCACGAGAATTTGAAAATAAGTCCTTCGCTACGCTCTCTCTCCTCATGTCATTCCCGCTCTCTCCTCATGTCATTCCCGCTCTCTCTCCTCATGTCATTCCCGCGAAGGCAGGAATCCAGCCTTATTGCACAATCAAGGCACGGGATTCCCGCCTTCGCGGGAATGACGCTAATAAGGGGGACACCTTAATTCCGCCCATAAAAAAAGGGCCGCACCTTCCGGCACGGCCCTGATTTTATAGGCTTTGGTAGGTCTTGAGCTTAGAAGCCGCCCATACCGCCCATGCCGCCCATGCCACCCATATCAGGGGCGCCACCGCCCATCGAGTCTTTCGGCTC
>JABMOY010000197.1 GCA_013203955.1 Rhodospirillales bacterium
CGTCAACCGCATCCTGCTGCCGATGATCAACGAAGCCATCTACACCCTTTATGAAGGCGTCGGTGGGGTTGACGCCATCGACACCGCCATGAAGCTCGGCACCCGCCATCCCATGGGGCCTTTGGAGCTGGCGGATTTCATCGGGCTGGACACGTGTCTGGCCGTCATGCACGTCCTGCATGAAGGGCTCGCCGATACCAAGTACCGGCCTTGTCCGCTGCTGGTGAAGTATGTCGAAGCCGGCTGGCTGGGCCGCAAGTCGGGCAAAGGCTTTTACGACTATGCCGGGGACACGCCCGTTCCTACCCGTTAAAGGCTGACGCCCAACAAGTCGATCAACGTCAACACCAGGAACACCGTACTGGTCACGGCGCCCATCGCTGGCGCCCACAGGGGCACCGTCAAGCTGCCCGAAGGAGCCGGTCCTCGTCGTTTGATCTGGAATAGGGCGCCGTTGACCATGGCGAAAACGGCCAGGATGAACACCGTCGTCGTTTCCGCCAGCACCTCCAACTCGCCGGCCAAGGCAAAAACCAGCACAACGCCGCCGATCAGCACCGTCGCGACCACGGGCGTGCGGGTGCGGGGATGAATGGCAGCCAGCGCCTTCGGAACCCATCCCTGTGACGCCATGCCGTAAAGTACCCTGGCCGCCATGATGATCTGGATAAGCGCCCCGTTGACGACGGCGAAGGTGCCGATCAGGGTCAACACCGTTCCTGGCGCACCCGTTCGGTGTTCAAAGATTTCGACCAGCGGTGCCGGACTTGCCGCTAGTTCGGCGGGCGTCATGGCGTGCACGGCAACCGCCGCCACGGCCAGATACAGGACCGCCGTGATCGCCAGCGTCAGGCCGATGGCCGCGGGCAAGGTGCGGCGTTCGTCCTTGACCTCTTCGGCGACGTTGACGATGTCCTCAAACCCGATGAAGGCGAAAAAGGCGAGAAACGATCCCCCCAGAACCCCCGCCCACGGGACCGCTTGCAGGGGCGGCGTCAAAACCGTCCACACCGCCCCCGGGTCCATTAGGGTTTCGCGCCCGGCCCAGATGACCATAAACAGCCCCCCGACCTCGACCAGGGTGAGCAGCGAAGCAATGACGACCGATTCGCCGATGCCCCAGCAGGCAACGGCGACTAGAACCACGACCACGCCTAGGCTCGCCAACCACCCCGGCACCGCCACCAGTTGACCGAAATAACCGGCGAACCCCTGGGCCAGGGTCGCCGACGAAACGACCCCGGTGGCGATGACCAGCAACCCGACGATGATCGCCAACGCCGGCTGGGCGAACCCTTGGCTGACATAAACGGCCTCACCGGCGCTTTTCGGAAAACGCGACGACAGTTCGGCGTAACTCCAGGCCGTGAACCCGGCCAGGGCGGCGGCGAGGAGAAAAGACACCGGGGCGAATTCCCCGGCGCGCCCGGCAACCTTGCCGACGAGCACGTAAATCCCGGCGCCGACCGTGGTGCCGAGACCATAAAGGGTCAGTAGCCCAAGGCCGAGACGACGTTGTAGACCGGTATCTTGTTTGTTCATGGATAGAAGTGTAGCCGCCTGGGGCGGGCCGGGGATTGACGGGCGTTAATGCAACTCCGCCCGCAGCTTCTGCCGGTAGACGTCGATCACCACCAGCTTGCCTTTTTCTTCCGTGTGCCAGAACTGCCAGCCGTTGCACGCCGGGGCTTTTTGCACAAAGGCGCCGACTTGGTGGATGGAGCCCTTAAAATCGGACGTCACCAGCGTGCCGTCGGCGCGCACCTTGGCCGCATGGCGGCGGCGGTTGTCGGTCAAGGTGGTGCCGGGCTGCAGGATGCCGCGTTCGACCAGCCAGCCGAAGGGAATGCGCGGTTCCGCCCGTTTGACCGGCGTCGTAAAGAGTTCTTCGTCTTCGATGGGCCTGATCTTGTCGATGCGGGTCTGAGCCAGCTTGACGTATTCGGGGTCTTGTTCGATGCCGATGAAACGACGGCCCAACTTCTTAGCCACGGCGCCGGTGGTGCCCGACCCGAAAAACGGGTCCAACACCACATCGCCGACTTCGGTCCCGGCCAACACAGCGCGGTGTAGCAGGGCTTCGGGTTTTTGCGTCGGGTGCGCCTTCTTGCCGTTTTTCTTCAGCCGCTCCGGCCCGGTGCACAGCGGCAACAGCCAGTCCGAGCGCATCTGCAAATCGTCGTTGAGGTTCTTCATCGCCTCATAATTGAAGCGGTAACGGGATTCCTTGGCGCGCGCGCACCAGATCAGCGTTTCATGGGCATTGGTGAAGCGCCGACCGCGAAAATTCGGCATCGGGTTGGTCTTGCGCCAGACGACATCGTTCAAAATCCAAAAACCCAGATCCTGCAACGTCGTGCCGACGCGGAAAATGTTGTGATAAGACCCGATCACCCAAAGGGTGCCGTCGGGCTTGAGAAGCCTGCGGGCGGCGCCCAACCAATCGCGGGTGAACGTGTCGTAGGCCTTGAAAGTCTCGAACTGATCCCAGTCGTCATCGACGCCATCAACGCGGGACTGGTTGTTGGGACGCAGCAATTCGCCGGTCAATTGCAGGTTATAAGGCGGGTCGGCGAAGACCATGTCCACCGACGCCTCGGGCAGCCCCGCCATGATGTCGAGGCACTCTCCCTGGATGATTTTTCCGTCTTCGACTTTACGATCCCTGCCCATGGACGCCAAGATGGGCAAGCGCGGACTCGCCGTCAACTATTAAATGGAATCAAAGGGTTATGAGGAATCGGCGACTCAAGATGTGGGAGTCCAGAGGACTCAACCCCCTATATCTTGAGTCCCCATATTTTGGGCCTCTATAATCTTGCGGATGGGCTTAAAGCTGCGCCGGTGCTGCGACGTTACGCCCCTTCTCTCGAGCGCCTCTTGATGTTCCGGGGTGCCGTACCCGGCGTTTGTCTCCCAACCATACCCGGGGAAAACCTCCGCCAGCCTGGTCATAATGCGGTCGCGCGTCACCTTTGCGGCGATGGAAGCGGCGGCGATGGACAGGCTTTTGCTGTCGCCCTTGACGATGGTGCGGACCGGACAGAGCAGATCCGGTTCCTGATTACCGTCGACGAGCGCCATGTCGGGGAACACGCCCAGCGCCTTAACGGCGCGGGCCATGGCCAGCATGGTCGCGCCTAAAATATTGTGTTCGTCGATTTCCGCGACCGTCGCCTCGCCGACGGCGACCAGGACTTCTCCCTGCAATTCCTCGAACAGGGCTTGGCGTTTGGCGGGCGTCAGTTTTTTGGAATCGTCCAGGCCCAAGCGCAGCACCGTCGATAAGTTCTGGGGATCCAAGATAACGGCGCCGGCGACGACCGGCCCCGCCCACGGGCCGCGCCCGGCTTCATCGATGCCGACGACGACGGCATAGCCTTCCTTGCGGGCGGCGTCTTCAAAACTGAAATCAGGCATTTTTCGCGAATCCTCTCCGAAGCCTTAGTTTACCATCCCTGCAAGCCGGCGTCATGGGACCGTCAATTTGACTGAAACCCCTGATAACAAAGGGCTTTTGCGGGGGGACTATCGGGCGTGCATTAGAATATGATATATTGAGGCGGGGTGAGAATCCCCGAGGAGGGAAAATGGCACGCGTTATGATCGAATGCCCCGAGACGGGCGAACCTGTTTTCACAGGCATGACGTTCGACTGGCCGTCTTTTGAAAACGTCAAGATCGGCGAAAAATCGGTCCGGTGTTCCGTCTGCGGCGACGAACACTTCTGGAAACGGCCCGATGCCTATCTTGAAGAGGATGGAGGCGGCGCCTAAAAGCCGGGCGGCTTGGAACAAAAATAAATGCGGCGAAATCGCCGCCCCTGGGCAGCCGCTGGGTGTGCCATAAGGGAAGTTTGGCCCCGCTGACCGTTCGTCAGGCGGGGTTTTTTTTATTGCTAAAACAAGCGTAGTTGATCGCCTGCTTTGGGCGGCGGATTGAATTGCGAGGCATCCAACGCGTACCCCGAAGGCCGGCCTGCCAGCAGGCCTAAACGCTTGCACGCCAGATGAAAGCGTCCCGCCAGCAGATCGGCCCGGGGGCCGGTGCCTTTCATGCGGGTCTTGAAATCCGACACGTAAAGCGCGCCCGAACGGGTTTCGCGCATCTGGCTAAGAACATGCGCCGCCATATCCGGCGCGTGGGCTTGCAGCCAATCGGTGAACAGGTCCTTGATTTCCAACGGCAGGCGCAAAAGAATGTAGGCGGCGCCCGACGCCCCCCTTGTCACCGCACTGACCAAGATTTTTTCCATTTCGGCGTCGTTGAGCACCGGGATCATCGGCGCCACCATGACGGCGACCGGAATGCCCGCCGCCGCCAACGTCTCGATGGTTTCCAGCCTTCGCTCCGGCGTCGGCGCGCGCGGCTCGAGGGTGCGCGCGAGCTTTCGGTCCAACGTGCAGACGGAAACGCTGACGGCGGCCAGCCCACGTTCCGCCATCGGCGCCAAAAGATCGATGTCGCGAAGCACCAGCGCCGATTTGGTGGTGATGGAAACCGGATGGTTGAAGCGCGACAAGACTTCCAAAATCCGGCGCGTGATCAAACGCGTTTTTTCGATCGGCTGGTAGGGGTCGGTGTTGGACCCGAGCTGGATGGTGCGGGGCCGATAGCCGGGCTTGCGGAGTTCGCGTTCCAGCAATTGCGCGGCGTTTTCCTTGGCGAACAGGCGGCTTTCAAAATCCAGCCCCGGCGACAGTCCCATATAAGCGTGGGTCGGCCGGGCGAAGCAGTAAACGCAGCCGTGCTCGCAGCCTTTGTAGGGGTTGATGGATTGCTCAAACGGAATGTCCGGCGAGGCGTTGCGCGAGATGATTTTGCGGGGGCTTTCTTCCGTCACTTGCGTGCGTAGCGGCGGCAGATCGCTTATCTCCAAGTCCCAGCCGTCATCGACGGCGATGCGCGTATTCTTCTCAAAGCGCCCGGAACAGTTTCGCACCGCGCCGCGACCTTTAAGGGGCGTTAAGGGGTCGGGTTCAAACATGGGTTATTTTAACCTGGCTTTGGAACAATTCAAGAACATTCGTCATCGTGCGGAGCCTTTCCCGGCTGTGCTATAGATGGGACGGAATTGATTTCGAGGAACCGCCGCAGCCGTGCTCAGCATCGTCATTCCCACCCTCAACGCGGAAAAAGACTTGGGCCCCACGCTTGAGTGCCTGTCGGCGCCGGCTTGGCCGACGGAAATTATCATTGCCGACGGCGGCTCGACCGACGCGACGCCGACCATTGCCGGCGAAGCCGGGACGAAGTTTGTGGCGACACTGGGCGGGCGCGGGCCGCAGCTCGCCGCCGGCGCCCAGTACGCGACCGGCGATTGGCTGTTGTTCGTGCACGCCGACACGCGGCCGCAGCCGGGCTGGGCGCATGTGGTCCGGGATTTCATGGAGAACAAGGCCAACCGGTTCCGGGCCGGCTATTTTCAATTTTTGCTCAACGACCCGGCACCGGCGGCCCGGCGCATCGAGGATCTGGTGGCTTGGCGAAACCGGGTCTTAAGCCTGCCCTACGGCGACCAGGGGTTGTTGATCAGCCGCGAATTTTACGACTTCCTCGGCGGCTATGCGCCGATCCGGCTGATGGAAGACGTCGACATGGTGCGGCGGATCGGGGGCAAACGGCTGATCCCGCTGGCCAGCGCCGCGGTCACGTCAGCAGTTCGCTACCAGCGGGACGGCTATATCCGGCGCCCCATCCGCAACCTTTTTTGCGTCGGACTTTATTTATTAGGCATGCCGCCGAACCACATCGGAGACATCTACGAATGAGCCTGGTCAACCATCTGGTCGTCTTCGCCAAGGCGCCCAGGTTGGGTCGGGTAAAATCGCGGTTGGCCGAAGACATCGGCCCGCTCGGCGCCCTGGCTTTTTACCGTAGGGTGCTCATCCACGTCACCCGGCCTTTAATTCAAGATCGACGCTGGCAATGCTGGCTGGCGGTGACGCCGGACGCATCCATTCACGCGGATGGTCTATGGCCCCGGGACTGTTCGCGGATCAGCCAAGGGCCGGGCGATTTAGGCCAGCGCATGGGCGGCGTCGCCGAGGTCTTGCCCCCGGGTCCTGTTGTCATCATCGGCGCCGACATCCCCGCCGTCCGCCCCCACCACATCAATAAAGCCTTCCGGGAATTAGGCCGCCACGACGCCGTTTTCGGGCCCGCCGACGACGGTGGTTACTGGCTGGTCGGGCTTAAGCGCCGGCCGGTGTATAAGCAAATTTTCCAGAACGTCCGCTGGTCGACGGAGCATGCGCTTGCCGATACCGTCGCCAATCTCGCGCCCGGGCAAACCCATGCGGTTCTCGACACGCTGGATGACATCGACGATGGGGAAGCCTATAGGCGCCTTCGTCAAATGAAAGGTTAGGACCGGCCCCGACAAGTGCGGAGCCGGTCCCCTTTGAGACGGCGATAAGCCGGAGGAAAGGTCAGTCGGCCCTTGCCCCGAATTGATCGCCCCCGAACGGATTGATATCCCGCGAGGACGCGGTCAGGGCGCCGCCGCCCAAAAGCGCCTGAACGATGGAAGCCACCACCAGAAACGCCGGATATTCCCAGCCGCCGCCCTTGGCCGAAAACAGCCAGCCGTTGCCGCTGTGCACCCAAAGTGCGCCCAGCAAAACCGGCACCAGTACGACCGCCGCCAGCCGGGTGTATATGCCTAGGATCAAAGCCACCCCGCCGATGATTTCCGTGCCGATAACCAGATAGGCGGAAAAGCCGGGAAGCCCCAGCGATTCAAAAAACTGGACGGTGCCGGGCACGGTGAAGACGAAAACCTTCAGATAAAGGCTGTGGAAGATGAACATGACGCCGAGCGTCACCCGAAGCAGCAGAGCGCCATAGGGCGCGGTCTTTGTATCGATCATTGGATTATTCCTTTCCTCTTTAAAAACTGACTTAAATTGACGACCTGACCGCCGTCATGAAAATAAAATAGCCTGTTGTTTTTTGCATTAAAATTAGCAATTATTGCAAAATTATTTTGCATTTTTGCACAGAGAAAAATTTTATGAACTGGCCCATGAACTGGGAAGACCTTCGTTATTTTCTCGCCGTCGCCCGCGCCGGCAGCCTATCGGGCGCGGCTAGGTCGCTTGGCGTCAATCATTCAACCGTGTTCCGGCGCATCCAGGGGTTCGAGGACAAGCTGGGCGTGCGCCTGTTCGACCGTCTGGCGAGTGGTTATGCGTTGACGGTGGAAGGCAACGATTTGGCGGCGGCGGCGGAACGCATCGATACGGAAATCGACGCCTCGATGCGCCGCCTCACCGGCCGCGATCTCAGCCTTAGCGGCACGCTCAGGATCACCACCACCGAAACCCTGATGCATTGGATGCTGGCGCCGCACATCGCCGCCTTCAAGGCGGAATACCCCGGCATCGATCTGGAACTGGCGCTGGCCACGGATTTCTTCAACCTGACCAAACGCCAGGCCGATATCGCCATCCGCCCGACGCTGGAGCCGCCCGAAAACCTAATCGGGCGCAAGATTTCGGGCATCGCCTTCGCGCCTTATGCGGCGACGGCGTATCTAGGCATCCAGGGAAAAAAGAAACTCGACGCCCTAACCTGGGTGGCGTTCGATGACAACCTTTCGCACTTGGCGGCGGCTCAATGGATGCGGGACGCGCTTGCGGGCGTGTCCATCGGCCTTCGCGTCAACACGCTGTCGGCGATGTTCGCCGCCGCCAAGGCGGGCATGGGGGCGGCGGTGCTGCCGTGCTTCATGGGGGATCAGGAGAAGGGGCTCAAACGCCTGCGCCCGCCGGCCCCGGAAATGGCTTCGGCGCTTTGGCTTTTGACTCACGAAGACCTGCGCCTGACCGCCCGCGTCCGCGCCTTCATGGACTTTATGGGGCGAGCCTTAAAGGGGGAGCGGAAAGTGCTAGAAGGCAAGAAAGCGGCCTAGCGTTTTTTAGGTCGCCCTGGAATATTCTAGGGATATTCTGGGGATCGTTTGAGAGTCTTCCGCCGGTCGTCGGAAAGTCGTCATTATCAGCCGCCGCAATCACGATAACCCGTTGAAATCATTCAAACCCACCCGGATAAAACGCCGGGAAAGTCGTCAAAAGTCGCGATTATCCCCTAAACGTATGCCAGCTTTCACGGCATACTATACCTAGACCGCAGGCAAATTCTTCGCTTTGCGCCTGCGGGGTGTGGGGGCATGATTATGCGCATGAAAAAACAGCCGTATATCCCACGAATAGCGAAGCGAGCATTAGAAATGACTCGCGCTGATGTTGGTATTCATAGTGTTAAGACAAGCCTAGTTAAGCTGTTTTGGATAGGCGTTGCTTTACTAATTATGTATTTGTTTGATTGGTTCGACCTTGTTAAAGAGCGCACCAATGAATTTGCCGCTGGCATACTAGCGTTTATCGCAATTTTTGCCTTTCTCTATGTATTTAACTTCTTCCGTGCCCCGGCGATTATTCAAGCTGAAACAGATGAAAGGGTTGATGAGTTAGAGGGGCAACTAGACGACCGTGCGGCTCGGCAAGCTGCCATTGATACGTTGTGGCAACTTAGAAGCGAAGGAATCTCACTGCGCAATAGAGACGGGAAACATGGGACCGAAACGGTCACTACCTTCGCTCAATGGCAAACTGAATATAATGAATGGCGGACGGCTGTTTTAAATTCTGCCCGTGAAATAAATGTAAATCTTCATAACTGGTTGGAACGGCTAGACCGTACCGTGCTCAATCCGCCAAATTTAACTTACTTCGATCTAGAGCATGAACGGCTAACGCGCATCATGTCAACAATGCTTGATAGGATGCAGCGATATTTGGAGAAAGATTTGATATGGCCAGAGGGAAATACCTAAGCCTCGAAGAAGCCCGCAAGGCTGGGAAGCTAAAGCAGTTCGCCAAGGAACACCCGTCCCAGGGGGACGGCGAGTTATTTGATCGCCTACTAGAAAACATGGCGATGGTCCCATTTGTCACTGTTTCCGAACCGCCCGAAGGGTTTGAATTTCGGACCGTCGGTAAGTGGAAGTTTGACGACACTTAGGGTTAGGGCAAATGGCATGAAATTGTTGAGGGATTTTTTCGAGTGGCGTGGTTATTGCTATTCCATTTTGGCAGTAGTCGCAGACGACACCGGGGTATTTTTCGCCAGGGACCGCTTTGGATGTCATACAGCGAGTGTGACACAAGCGCCCGCAACCAAGCGACTCCTAAAAACTCGCCAGAAGCAGATCGAACATCCGTTCCGGGGAGTGACGAAGATTGTACCTGAACTCAAATTCTCCGAGGTATTTGGCCATATGCTTGCGGGAAACATGAACATGGGTGCCACGGATGGCGCGTTTCAGGATCGACCAGAAGCCGTCCAGGGTGTTGGTGTGCGCCTTGCCCCGCACGTATTCCCTCTCGCGGTGCTTGACCACCAAATGCTCATATCCTTCGGCTGGAAGCGATTTATATGGATGATATTCGTCGGTCGAAATGGTGGAGCCCCTCTCGACATTAGCGACAATATGCGGAATGAGCGTGTTGCGCTGGGCGTTTGGAACGACTCGGGTAATCACGTCGCCGCCGCGCTCGATCATGCCGAACACAGTGGTTTTTTCGACTTGCCAGCGGTATTCGCCTTTCTTGCCGTGCTTGCGCGGCTTGCCGCCGATATAGGTTTCATCAGCCTCAACCGTGCCCGAAAGCCCGTCGTCTCCGTCAACCCGGCCCATGTACTTGCGGAGTTCATGGCCGATGCGCCACGCCGTCTTGTACGTTACGCCAAGCTGGCGTTGCAATTCCTTCGCCGGAACGCCGTGGCGCGAAGCCGTAAAGAGGTACATTGCATAGAACCACTTTTGAAGCGCCGTCCGGGAATGCTCGAAAGGCGTTCCAGACATCGGATGGATATGATGCCCGCAGTTACAGGTGTAGGCGGGCATCTTGCGAAGGCGGTTAAACTTGCCGATCTCCCCGCACTTGGGGCACCCGACATCGGAGCCGAACCGCACCTTAAACAGGTGATCAAGGCAGGTATCATCGTCCGGGAACTTGCTGAAAAACTCTTGAACCGTGGGCATCTTGGTCATGGCTATCTCCTATCTACATACAGTATAGGGATAGCATGAGCATACGTCAAGGGGATAATCGCGTCAAAAGTCGTCATTTTTATGTCTCGGTAGTACACCACGCACGGCTTTCGCCCCCTTGGGGGCGCAATTCCAAGCGCGGGGTAACCGTTTCGACTTATTCACCATGTCCAAGAGCAAAACCCATTAAAGAACAAATAGTGAACATAATCTTGTTCGGGAAAGTTGTCAAGTGGGGGCCTTATCCGCCCAGCGTTCCTTCAGCCTTATTCTTTCAAGCGCGGCATCATCTCGACGAAGTTACACGGCTTGAAGCGGATGTCGAGTTGGTGCACCAGGATGTCGTCCCAGGCGTCCTTGCAGGCGCCGGGTGATCCGGGAAGGGCGAAGACATAGGTGCCGGCGACGACGGCGGCACAAGCCCGGGACTGAATGGTCGAGGTTTTGATCTTGTCATAGCTGATCATGCGGAACAGCTCGCCGAAACCGGGGATGTCCTTGTCGGCGATTTGAGCCAGCGCTTCCGGCGTTACATCGCGACCCGTCAGCCCGGTGCCGCCGGTCGTTATGATGACTTCGATGCCGGGATCAGTGGCGAACTCTTTAATCTTAGCGGCGATCAGGTCTTGATCGTCCTTGACGATGGCGCGCGCCGCCAGCGTGTGGCCGACGCCTTCAAGGCGTTCGACCAGGATGTCGCCGGAACGATCGTCATCGGGGGTGCGCGTATCGGACACCGTCAAGACGGCGATGTTGACCGGCAGAAATTCGGATTTATCGGCGTGTCCCATCGGTACCCACGGCCTCGGCTGTTTCCTGACCCAAGGCGGTATACATCGGCCACCGGCCTTCGGCAATAGCAACCAGCGACGGCGCTTTTTGACCCAAGCGGTCGCGGTAGGCCCAAAGATTACTCAGCACCCTTTCGATGAAGTTGCGGGTCTCGCGGGACGGAATGCTTTCGATGAAGAACAGGGGGTCGTTCATGTATTCGGTTTTACGCCGCCACTTGTTGAGGTTGCCGGGACCGCCGTTCCAGGCGGCGGCCATCAGAAACAAATCGCCCTTGATTTTGTCGTCGGCCAACAGGATTTCGACGTATTTCTGACCCAGGGTCAGGTTGACTTCGGGCGTGAACAACTTGCGCCGCGTGTTGCTTTGGCGGTGATAACCCCGGTTGCGGGCGACGAAGCTGGCGGTGCGGGGCATCAGTTGCATCAGGCCACGGGCGCCTGCCCAACTTTTGGCCTTGGGGTTGAAGCGCGATTCCTGACGGATGAGGGCATAAATCAACGCCTGATCGATGCGGAAGCCGCCTTCGGGCAGCCAGTCCGGCAGCGGAAAGGCGGCGCCGTCATAACCGCCGCCATTGGGAAAGAGCCGGGTGTCCAGCCTGACCGCCAAGGACGGCATGTTGCCGCGGCTGGCCAAACCCAAAATGCCCTCGGCCAACTTTTTATCAGCAAAGGACGAAAGTTTGCGGAGCTCGCGTTCGGCCCGGCGGTTTTCGCCGACCTGCAAGAGCGCCATGGCGCGTCGCCCACGCGGCTTTGCCGATAGCTTGGCGATGGTGTCCTGGCCCAACGGCGGCACCCGCCAGCGGAACTTCATTTTCTCGCCCAGCATGTTCCCCGCCAGAATCCCATAAAAAGTGCGCGGGTGGGACGCGGCTTCACGCAGCAGCGAATTAACCTTCGCCGGTTCCCGGTTGACCAAATAAGACCTGGCCGCCCAGAAAGCCCCCGCCGATACCAGCCACGGCGACGTGCCGGAATTTTCAGCGACGGCCTTAAAATGACGGGCGGCGACATCGAATTTCTTCAACCGCCAAGCCGCCAGTCCCGATGTCCAGTGGGCTTCGGGCAAGTACTTGCCGGACCTATCCGCCGCCTCACCCGCCCACATCAAGGCCCAGTCGTCGCGCCCGGCGGTGAAATAGCCCTGCCCCAGCTGTGCCTTGGCCTGATCGTATTGGGCCGTCGAGAACAGCCGCTTGATGTCCTTCGTCTGCAGCAGTTTTTTGACGGCCAGCGTGTGGCCCTGGCGCAGGCGGCTGCGGATTTGGCGTCGGTAGTTACGGACCAGGCGACGGGCGGAACGCTTTAAACCTTCGCCTGGCACGGCAATGCCGCTGCTTTTCGTTTCACCAGCGGTAGGTTGCGGCAGACGGGCCGGTGATTTGGGCCCGCGCCATTTTTTCGGCTGGCGGCTTTTCGCCAGCTTGTACAGCCGAGCAGAATCCGGGTGATCGGCGTATTCGCTCATCCACGCTTTCAGTTCTTTGTATTTGGAACGGTATTTAGTCGGATGCAGATAGCGCTGCGCCATCACGTGGCCCATCAACAAACGATCCTGCAATTGGGCGATCAGCGCATCGGCGGCTTTCCAGTCGCCTTCTTCCTGGATGTCAAAAATTTGCCCGTAAAGGTCAGCGTCTTGGCGGCTCAGAATTTGCGGAAGATCGACGGCGGATTCGATGGCACCGGCGTTAAGCGAAGCGGAATCGTCGGCCTGGGCAACCCCGGTCAGAAACAGACCGAATCCCAGCAATGCCGCCGTTACCGGCGGATATAAAAAACTAAACCGCTTGATCATAATCGATTAAAAAATTCCGGCCCCCCGGATTTCCTTCTTGTTCCCGCTCAAAGCCTAGTTTTGTGTATAAAACATCCCGATTCCAGGGGCAACCCGCCAGATCACAGGATTCCGGTAAAAAGCCGGGAAAACTTAGCTCGATTGGAGCCTACGCTTGATTTCCAGCAGGTCGCGCCAGGTATCGCGCTTTTGCCCCGGCGAGCGCAAAAGGTAAGCCGGGTGGAACATGGCGGTGGCGTCAATGGGGTGGGAAAGCTTAGGCGTCGAGTAGGTAAACCACCTGCCGCGCAGACGCCCAACGCCTTGAGTCTGCGCCAACAGCGATTTCGCCGCCGGCCCACCCAGGGTCACAAGAATTTTAGGGTCGACCAGTTCGATCAAGCGTTCGATGAAGGGCAGGCAGACCGCCGTTTCTAAGGCGCTCGGGGTGCGGTTGCCGGGCGGTCGCCAGAACACGGTGTTGGAAATCAGTACGCCCGAGCGATCGAGGCCGATGGATGCCAGCATTTTGTCCAGCAACTTGCCCGACGGCCCGACGAAGGGCAGGCCTTGGCGGTCTTCTTCGGCGCCGGGGCCTTCGCCGATAAACAGGATCGGGGCGGCGGCATTGCCGTCGGTGAACACCAAATTCGTCGCCGTTTTCTTGAGCCCGCAGCCGTCGAAGGTTTCGAGCGCCGCCTTAAGTTCATCGACGGTTTGGGCCGCTTGCGCCAGATGCACGGCGGACGTGACCTCGCCGTTTGCGGAGCCCGATATTTCCGGGGGCGGGGCCAGGGACGAAGGCGGAGCGGCGTCGGCCAAGCCTTTTTGTTTTGCTTCCGGCTGTATTGCTTCCGGCTTGAGGAAACGGTTGACCGGCTGCTCCGAAATGGTCTCGTCGACGCCGGCTTCGACATACCAGCGCAGCAATTCCTGAGAAGTCATGGACGTAGCGGGCGACATGGCTCAACATAGCCGAGATACGGACGCCGTGAAACCCGCGAGTGATGAGGCCATGAACTCATAAATGACACCAGAAGACCACGTCCCAGGCGCAGAGGCCGAAGCCCAACCTGTTGGCGAGCGGGAGTCCATGGATTTTGACGTCGTTATCGTCGGCGGCGGGCCAGCGGGGCTGGCGGCGGCGATCAGGCTCAGGCAACTGGCGGCGGAACATGAAAAAAATTTCACCGTCTGCGTCGTCGAAAAAGGCTCCGAAATCGGGGCGCATATTTTGTCGGGCGCGGTCATCGATCCGATCGCGCTGGACGAGTTGATCCCCGACTGGAAAGACAAGGGCGCGCCCATGGGGGAAGCCGTCACCGAAAATCGGCATTGGGTCTTGTCCGAGGCGGGGAAAATTTCGCTACCGCATTTCCTGCTGCCGCCGTTGATGGGCAACAAGGGTTGTTACACGCTGAGCCTCGGCAACCTGTGCCGCTGGATGGCGGAACAGGCGGAGGGGATGGGCGTTGAAATCTTCCCCGGCTTCGCCGCCGCCGAAGTGCTCTATCAAGAAGATGGCAGCGTCAAAGGAATCGCCACCGGCGACATGGGATTGAACAAGGACGGCACCCCCGGCCCCAACCACCAGCCGGGGGTCGAACTGCACGCCAAGTACACTTTTTTTGCCGAAGGCGTGCGCGGCTCGTTGAGCGAGGCGGTGATGGCGCGGTTCGGTCTGCGGGACGGCGCCCAACCGCAGACCTATGGCATCGGCATCAAGGAATTGTGGGACGTCGATCCGACAAAACACAAGCCCGGCACCGTTATCCACAGCCAAGGCTGGCCGCTGGGGGACACCGTCGGCGGCGGCTTTATCTATCATCAGGAAGGCGGGCAAGTCGCTATCGGTTTCGTCGTCGCACTCGATTATCGCAACCCCTATCTCAGCCCCTTCGATGAAATGCAGCGGTTCAAGACCCACCCCGCCATCCGACCGTTGTTGGAAGGCGGGCGGCGGGTCGCCTACGGCGCCCGGGCGATCAACGAAGGCGGCCTGCAATCCATTCCGAAACTGGTGTTCCCGGGCGGCGCCCTGATCGGATGTTCGGCGGGGTTCGTCAACGTGCCCCGCATCAAAGGCACCCACAACGCCATGAAAACCGGGATGTTGGCGGCCGAAGCCGCGTTCCGGGCGATCCGGGTCGGGCGCGACGGCGGCGACGAATTGACGGATTATCCTGAAACTTTCCGGTCGTCCTGGGCCTATAAGGACTTAAAGCGCGTCCGCAACGCCCGCCCGGCGCTGGCAAAATTCGGCATTACCCTGGGCTCGCTTTATTCAGGGCTGGATATGTGGCTCAACAATATAGGTTTAGGCTTCCTGGTGCCCTGGACCTTCGGCCACCACGCCGACCACGACGCGTTGCTTAAAGCCGACCATTGCAGGCCCATCGACTACCCCAAGCCCGACGGCGAGGTGACATTCGACAAATTGTCCTCGGTCTCGCTTTCCGCCACCAACCACGAAGAAGGCCAGCCTACCCACCTGAGGTTAAAGGACGCCGCCGTGCCGGTGGACGTCAATCTGGCGCTTTATGACGGGCCGGAACAGCGCTTCTGCCCGACCGGCGTTTATGAATTTGTCGAGGACGGCGAGGGCGAGGGTGGCCCTAAACGGCTGCAGATCAACGCCCAGAACTGTGTCCACTGCAAAACGTGCGACATCAAGGATAAGACCCAGAATATTGTCTGGGTAACGCCCGAAGGCGGCGGCGGCCCCAATTACCCGAATATGTGACTGGGAGAACCCGGCGCCGTCGGGTAAAATGTCTACATGAGCGACTTCAGAACCCCTCGGAAAAGCGCCTTAACGCTAACGACGTTTATGGCTTTTGCCGTTTGCATCTTGGCTTTGGGTGCAATCGCGCCGGCAATCGGCGCCGAAAAAGCGACGGGAACGCTGACCGGCAATTATCTCGCCGGGCGCCACGCCCAGGCCCAGCGGGACCTGTCGGCGGCGGCGGATTTTTTGGATGCCGCCCTGAAACAAGCGCCCGACGCGCCGGGACTTTTGCGCCGCGCCTTTATCGTGATGACCGTTGATGGCCGCCTTGATGAGGCCGCCGTCCTGGCCCAGGAACTGGTCAAAACCAAACCCCAAGATGTTATTGCCCAGCTTGTGCTGGCCGTGAGCGACCTCAAGAAAGGCCGCTTTAAGGCTGCGGAAAAGCGGCTCGCAAAGACATCCGGGACCGGCCTCGGCGGGTTGGTGGCGCCGGTGCTTCGCGCTTGGGCGTTGGTCGGCGAAAAAAAGTATGACGACGCCCTCAAAATAATCGCGCCGGCAAAGAAAGATTCTCCTTCAAAGGTCCTTCATGCCCTGCACCGTGGCCTGATCAGCGAACTTAGGGGCGACAATGAAAACGCCGAAAAACACTACCTTGAAGTCAATAAGGACCAAAACGGCCTATCGCTTCGGGTGGTCCAGCTTTTGGGCGCGTTTTATGAGCGCACCGGCCAAGCGGAAAAGGCGCGCGGCATTTATGGCCGCTATCTGGTTGAGCAGCCGGGCTCGCAGCTCCTTGACGTGGCGCTGGGGCGCCTGAAGTCGGGGGCCAAGCCCCGATTGGAAATCTTCTCGGTCAATGACGGCGCGGCGGAAGCATTTTTTGGGATCGCCAGCGCTCTGCGCCAACAAAGCGCCGGCGAAATGGCCATGGCGTTATCCAGGTTGGCGCTTTACCTGAAACCCAATTTTCCGGTGATGCAGATTCTTTTGGCCGACATCCTCGAGGCCGACGACCGGCTGGATCCCGCCCTGAAAATGTATTCGTCCATCGACGGTAAATCAGCTTTTTCATGGTCGGCGCGGTTGAGGATGGGGGCCGTGCTCAACAAACTGAAACGCACCGATGACGCCGTCAAACACTTGAAAGCCATGGCCCAAGACCGGCCCAAAGATCCCAAGCCCTTGATCAACCTTGGCGATATCCTTCGCGGCCATAAGCGTTTCGGCGATGCCGTCGATGCCTACGACGACGCCTTCAAGCGCATCCCGAAACCCGAAACCCGGCATTGGACCCTGCTTTATGCCCGCGGCATCGCGCTTGAGCGCTCAAAGCAATGGACCCGGGCGGAAGCCGATTTCCTGGAAGCGCTGACGTTCAAGCCGAACCAGCCTTATGTGTTGAATTATTTGGGTTATTCGTGGATCGAGAAGGGTAGCAACATCAAACGCGCCCAGGAAATGATCCGCAAGGCGGCCGAGCTGCGCCCCAACGACGGCTACATCATCGACAGCCTTGGTTGGGGCCTTTTCAAGCTCGGAAAATTTGAGAAGGCCGTCCAGCACCTGGAACGCGCCGTCGAATTGCGGCCCCAGGATTCCATCCTCAACGATCACTTGGGTGACGCCTATTGGCGGGTCGGACGCCACCGGGAAGCCAGGTTCCAATGGCAACGCTCGCTGTCGCTGGAACCGGATAAGGACCTGATTTCTAAAATCCAGCAGAAACTAAAGACCGGGCTTGCCAACGACACCGAGACCGCCAAAAAAAAACCGAATGATGGCTGAAGGGCCGGGGGCGCCAAGGGCGGCGGTGGGGGAGACGGGCGCGGGCCTGAGCGTCCGTGCACCGGCCAAGATCAACCTTTATCTTCATGTTACCGGCAAGCGCGATGACGGATTTCATCTGCTCGACAGTCTGGTTGCCTTCGCCGGGCTTCATGATCTGGTAGGCCTCCGTCACGCAGATGAATTCAGCCTGAAGGTCGAAGGCCCCTATGCCGACGCCGTGCCGACAGGCCCGGAGAACCTCGTCCTAAAGGCGGCGGAAAAACTCGGCCGGGCTGCTGGAATCTCAAAAGGCTGCGCCATTACCTTGAAAAAGAACTTAGCCGTAGCGTCCGGCATCGGCGGCGGGTCGGCGGATGCCGCCGCCGTGTTGAGGGGCTTGGTAGCGCTTTGGGAAATCGATCTTGATGCGCCCGACGCCCTAGACCTGGGCACCCTGGCCCTCGAAATCGGCGCCGACGTGCCGGTCTGTCTGTTTGGCCGGTCCGCCTTCATGGGCGGCATTGGGGAAGACATCATCCGCGCCCCGGCCCTGCCGCCGGTTTGGTTGGTGTTGGTCAACCCAAACGTTCCCTCATCCACGCCCGCCGTCTTCAAGGAACGCAAGGGGGACTTTAGCCAAGCCGCCCGTTTCGATGCCGCCCCGGCATCGGCTGAAGAATTGGCGGGGATATTGAAAGTACGGGGCAACGACTTGTGGGAAGCGGCGGCGAGGTTGGCGCCGGTCATCGGCGACGTGCTGGAAAGCTTAAATTCGGCGGATGAATGTCTGTTGGCGCGGATGTCGGGATCTGGCGCCACCTGTTTCGGGTTGTTCGACGATGCCGGCGGCGCCGCCCGGGCGGCGGCGGAAATTGGCCGGGGTCACCCCGATTGGTGGGTGCGGGCAACGCCGTTGCTGGATGACACGCAAACTGCTTAAGCCTTAAATACCTTCGGTGATGCACTCCTGAAGATGGCGGTCGATTTCGGCGGCGAATTGGGGGCCGAAATTGATCATTCGCACCCGGGCGTCGTCTGGCCCCGGAATTTTTTTAATGACATTCAGGTTCTCCAGCTTTTCCAGAATCCGGATGACCGTCCGTTTCGGCAATCCCGTTCCCAAATAGACATCAGACGACGTCACCGGTTTGGCGGAAAAAGTGTTCAGGGCAATAAACCAGATCACGTCCCAGGTTTTGTCATTGGCGTGGCGAATCCTCTTGTCCGCTTCCACCTTTCCCGGAAGACATCTATAGAGGGATTCTATTTGAAATTTTCTATTTTTGATCCGCCTCTTTATTAAATTTATTTTTCTTTCTTCCTTTTTTATAAACGTATTGGTCTCCATATTATTGGTTTCCTTCAGGGTTGGCCCTTCCCGTCCCTGTTATTCTTAATTCCCTTTAAAATTATGCGGGACAAATTATTTACACAATCTTTACTCAACCTTCGCATTTATAAGGAAAATCATCCTCTATCCAACCGCGATAGGGAGTCACTATGGCACCTATCAAGGAGGCACATTGGCACCTATTTGGGAGTCATATTGGCACCTATTTGGGAGTCACATTGGCACCTATTTGGGAGTCACATTGGCACCTATTAAGGAGTCACATTGGCACCTATTTAAACTTGTTCCGCAAAGGAAATTTGCTTTATCTCCACGTTCTGGGATTTTACTAAAAATTGAAAATATAATGGAAAATACATTCGGGGGGCATTCCCTTCACGACCTCAAAGAGCTGAGGAAAAACCCCGCCGACGGCGGTCGGTTTTACTTGGCGCTTCTTGACGCTGCGCCCGACTTATTCAACCTGGCCAAAGAGAACGAGACCCTTAAAAACCTCATCAAAAAAATGGTTTCGGAATTTGAGGATGTTATCGGCGAACAACTGGAAGGCGATGCCGGGGGCGATACGTGCAGCGTTCCTGATGCGGCCTTAAAGGCCGTGGCCGATCTGCTTTCCGATCCCGCCATCCAGAAAATCGCCCAGGGTTGAGCCGCATCTTAGGCTCTGGCGGCGTTGTATCGCGTTCCGGCCAAACCCCGCTTGCGGGAGCAGCTTATTGCCCTTATGTTTCGGCGCATTCGCATCTTGATGGGGCGTAGCCAAGTGGTCTAAGGCACCGGCTTTTGATGCCGGCATTCCCAGGTTCGAATCCTGGCGCCCCAGCCAATGTTCCCTACTTCACGTACCACAACAATTGTCAGTTCAAACTAGGAATGACGGGTGACTTCTTTCCTTTGGACAAGGTCAACCCAGGACCCGGCTGACGGCGTCCATTAAACGATCCGGGTCGATCGGTTTTTCCACAAAGGCGTCACAGCCGGCCTCGTGGGCGGCGGCATGATCATCCGGGGTGTTGTGGGCCGTCAGCGCAATAATGGGAACGCCCGCCGTTACCAAACCGTCTTGCTTAAGCGCCTTGACCGCATCCCAGCCGGTCATCACCGGCATATTCATATCCATGACGATCAGGTCCGGGCTTTCGTCGTTCGCCAGGGTAAGGGCGGTTTCCCCGTTTGCCGCTTCGATGACATCATACCCCGCCCCTTCAAAATGGACCCGCAGGAAGCCCCGGATGATTTCCTCGTCATCGACGACTAAAACCTTCGCCATGGTCTTTTCCTCATACAATGGTGTGGACAAATTATTATAGCATTCCTACGTGGGACTCTCAGGTTCTATCCGCAACCCTTAATAGGTGCCGCCATGAAAATTGATCTTGAACAAACCCTTGCCCGCCTACAGCAGGATTTTATCGAAAACACCAAGGAAAAACTAGACGGGGTCGACCACGCGATTGATCAACTGTTTCAAGACAAAGGGGACCGCGGAGAATTTTTCTTCCAGTTGCAGCGCGACGTCCACTCCTTGAAAGGGACGGCGGGAACCTTCGGTTTTAATTCGGTCACGGTGGTTGCCCACCGGCTTGAGGATTTTCTGGAATCCCATCAACGGCTTTCCAAGGAGCAATGGCTGGGTGTTCAGGCCTTTTTGGATGCCATGCGCGCCATTATCGAAAAAGGCATTGAGCCATCCGATGATGAACGGATGAAAATTCTTTCCCGGCTGCCGTTTGCAAAACGGGCCGGAATCAGCGGCCAAAAACAAAAAATAGTAACCGTCGTTCTGGTGATGCCCAAGGGCGTGCAAAGGGCGTTGGTGGGAAGTGAATTATCGGCTTGCGGGTTCGATGTCTCGTTTGCCGAAAATCCTCTTGAGGCTGTTGGCTTGGCCATCACGCTGAAACCCCAGGTCGTTCTGTCCAACTTCGAATTTCCGGAAATTAACGGCTGTGAACTGGCCAGAATATTACAAGTGATCGGTTCGACCCTGAAAATTCCCTTTGCCCTAATGACCTCACACGAAGAAAAGTCCGGCTCCATGGCTGATATTCCGGACAACGTCCAAGTCATCCGCAAGGGGCCGGATTTCGTCGAAAAAATAACCGAATACCTAATGGGACTGGGTCTGTTTGGAGAGTCTTTGCCGGAACCTCAAGGAAAGGCCTGAACCCTACTTCACGTACCACAACAACGCCGGCAGCGTCAGGAACGACAGCGCCGTCGACACCAGGACCGTGCCGGCGACTTCTTCCGGGTTGTTGTCGTGGGACTGAGCAAATAAATAATTGAAGACGGCGACGGGCATGGCGCATTCGATAATCAGGACGCCCCTGGCGGCACCTTCGTAGCCGAGCATTTCGGCAAACCCGGCCCCGACGATAAACCCCATGCCCAGCCGGAGCACGGACAAGCCGATGGATCGGTTGAGGCTGGTGACCTTAAGCCCGGCCAGTGAAACCCCAAGCGTTATCAGCATCAATGGGATGGCGAAGCCGCCCACCAGATCAACAGTATTGAGGACCCCGGCAAAAACGGTAACGCCGGTGAACTTCACCAAAAGCGCGAATACGACCGCCCACACCAAAGGCATCTTCAGGATTTCCAATGGATTGGCGGTGCCGGCGGCGATCGCCGGGCCTAATACAAAAACCAACAAGGCGCTGACCGTGAAGTAGGCGATGCCCAAGGCCAGGCCCTGTTCGCCGAATGCCAACAGGCACAACGGCAGCCCCATGTTGCCGGTGTTGGCGAACAGCATCGCCGGCAGATAGGTTTTTTGATCGAGCTTGAAAATCTTCAAGACCGGCACGGCGATGGCGGCGAAGACGACGACGGTGGCCAACGAGGCGAACCCCATGGTGCCGAGCGCATCCGCCGTGATGTCGGCCTTAACCAGGGCGGCAAAAATCAAGCACGGGAACCCAACGTTGGTGACCAAGCGCGTGATGAAGGCGGTTTCATAGGGGAGGCCCCTCTTGGCCCACACCAAGCCGATGCAGGCGCTCAAAAACACCGGCGCGATAATCGAGAAAATTTCGGCAAACACGTCTTTTCGGCCCCGCCTATTGCATGCAAGACGCTAGAGACAGCCCCCTGGGCATACAAGCCCCAAACAAGGGCCAATATGAAGGCGCCGGAAGGCGCCCTTGGGTATAATCTATATAAACTATCTATCTATCTAATTAATAGATTTTTAAGAAAAACCACGGTAAGCTCCTCCCCACGCAACGTCAAATGATCCTTGGAAGGGTTCGCGCCATGCCCAAATTGATCGTATCGCATGAGGTGGTTTTTAAAATCCGCGCCCTTCGCCGCAACAATGAAGAAAGCGAAGACCGGATTCTCGCCCGACTTTTGGGAACCGACGCCGGCGCGCCCGCAAAGCCTGGAACCCCGGCGGGCGGGTTTTACGATGCCACTTACGGCCTGCTTTTTCCCGAAGGCATGGAAATTTTCCGTGTCTACAAGGGCCGCCGCTATAGCGCCCGGGTGACGGGCGAACGCTGGGTCCTGGATGCGCCCGGGGACGCAAACGGCCGCGCCTACGCCAGCCTCAACCAGCTTAGCCAGGGGGTCATCGACGGCAACGAAAACGCCTGGATGTTTTGGTTCTGCCAGGGGCCGGATGGGGCGCCCCAACGTATCGCCGAATTGCGCGACCCCGCCATGGTCCAGAAACGGCCAAGAAGAACCCGCCGGGCGCCGATTGCAGGATACAGTCCTCAAGCCCGAGTCCCCACTTTCGTGCCGCCGGCGAAGTCCAGCCCCCGTCCAGCCCTGGCCGTCCCCACCTCGCCATCAGTGGCTTCCGGCGATCTTTCTGACTTCCCCGCCTCTGCCCAGCCGCTTCCGTCCGTCGGCGGCATGCCCTGGGAACCGGCGACGAAACCTAAACGGGATTGACGGGGCCCACGCTCGCACCAACGTGAACCCCTAATCCATCATTCCACTGGAAAACCGTCAGTCTGCCCTTTAACCTTTGCGCCCGGCAGGGTGAGTGACGGTCTTCCCGGCGCGAAAGTCAAAAAAAGCCTTGGGAGGGGCGTTTATGGATTTCACCATTTACTGGTTTATGTTTCCGGTGTCGGTCTGCATCGCCACCACGGCGATGCTGAGCGGCATCGGCGGCGCAGCCTTTTTCATGCCCATCTTCCTGATCGTTTTCCCGCTGTTGGGGCCGGAATACCCGTTGGCCAGTCCGGTCGCCGCCATCGGCGTTGCGCTGTTGACGGAAACCTTCGGCTTCTCGTCCGGGTTCGTCGGTTATTTCCGCAAACAACTGATCGATTTCCGGGTCGCCCGGGCGTTGATTGTGTTCGCCGTACCGGCGGGCATTCTCGGCGCCCTGCTTTCACACCTAGCCAACCCTGAGCACCTGAAACTCGGCTACGGGGCGCTAATGATTTTGCTCGCCTATATCCTGTTCCGCGGTCATGGCCCGGAAGAGAGGGAGACCGGCCAACCCATGAGCGGTTTCTGGGCAAAATGGTTGGACCGGTCCGGCTACAAGACCGAGAACCGCCAAACCACCGACCACCAAGGTCAGGTCTACGAATACAAATTCCACGCGCCTAAGAAGGGGGCGGCGGCGCTGGGCCTGGGCGGTTTCCTAACAGGGCTGTTGTCGGTCGGTATCGGTGAAGTGGTGATGCCGCTTCTCATCCGGCGCTATCGTATTCCGGTGCCGGTGGCGGCGGCAACATCGATACTCGTCGTCATCATCACCGTGATGTCGGCATCGTTCACCCACATCTCGACCATGATCGCCGAAGGCGGCTTGAGCGCCGTGCCTTGGAATATTGTCTGCTACACCATTCCCGCCGTTATCATCGGCGGCCAAATCGGCCCCCGGCTGCAGGGCGTCATCCCGTCGAAAACCATGGAGCGGATCATCGCCGGACTTTTCCTGGCCATCGGCGCGGCCATGCTGTGGATCGTTTACAGGCCGGTTTAAAGGTCTTGCTCAGTCTTTTTCCGGTTTAAAATTTAAGGCCACCGAATTGAGGCAGTAACGCAACCCCGTCGGTTGCGGCCCGTCGTCAAAAACATGGCCCAAGTGCGCATCGCAACGCGCGCAGAGCACTTCGGTACGCTTCATAAACAGCCCAAAATCGCTTTTTTCCTCGACCCCGTCTTCGTTAAGGGTTTTCCAGAAACTGGGCCAACCGGTGCCGGAATCGAATTTTGTCGACGATGAAAAAAGGTCCTGGCCGCAGCAGACGCAAGCGTAAACGCCGGTTTCCTTGCAGTTTTCATATTCCCCGGTAAAAGGCCGCTCGGTGCCTTTATGCCGGCAGACATCGAACTGTGCCGGCGTCAATTGTTGGCGCCATTCGTCCTCGGATTTTTTGATTTTGTCCACAGATCAGCCCTCCCATAACGGCCTCTCAGAATGACATAGCAGGGAAAGCCTTGCTAGTCCCCAGGCCAGTCACAAGACCGTGTAATGGGCCGCTTTTGACATATTCTGAAACATTTCGATACATCCTAATTCTTAAAATTCTCGTCCCAAACCGCTACGTTGGCGGAATAGAAACCCCTGGGAAACAACGTGCAATTGTGGGAACGACCAATGGCAAGAACCTCTCAACCTAAGACTCCGAAACGGACCCCCGATCGGGGCGGGCAGACGCTCCGCGGCCGCATGGCGAAAATCCGCAAAGAGCTTAACGTCCTCGGCGTCAGTGACGGCAAGGACGATCTGTTTGTATCCACCCTTGATCATCTGGATGCCCTGGCTTCCGAAATCGCCGGCGCTACCGACCAGATGATGACCGCCGGAGAAAAAATTCAAAAAGCTGCCCTGGCCTTAAGCGCCAAGGCCAAGGACCGCGGCACCAAAACCCAACTCAACCGAATTACAGAAGGTACCGGCGACTTGTTTGAAGCGTGTTCGTTCCAGGACATCACCGGCCAGCGCCTGGGCAAGATCAGTCGCACCGTCGGCGCTATTGAAGCCGGGGTTCAATCCGTCTCCGCCTTGGCCCAGGGCAAAGGGGTGAAAAAAGGGTCGAGCAAGGGCAAGGCCCTGGGCATTGACCGCATCGACGGCGGCATGACCCTCGAAGGCCCGCAAGTGGGCGGCCCGCAAGTTTCACAGTCGGAAATCGACAAGCTCTTCGGCTGACCGCTTTCCGGCATTTCAACGGTTTATTGAGATCATGGTAAACAACCACAATTTAGCCCTCATCATTGACGACAGCGCCACTATTCGATCCCTTTTGGCCGACATGTTGTCCAAAAACGGCTTCCAGGCATTGTCCGCCGAAACCATGGAATTGGCGCTTCAGGACGCGGGGCGAAAGAACTTCGATATCGCCATCGTCGACATCTTTATGCCCGGCATGGGCGGCATCGAGGGAATCAGTAAAATTCGCGAAATCAGCCCGAATGCCAAAATCATCGCCATTTCAGCCGGTCACGGCGATATGGAAAAAGACATGGCGCTAAAGGCTGCCGTCATCCAAGGCGCCGACGCGACGCTGGCCAAGCCGTTCGAGGAAGAGGCGCTGATGGCCGCCATAAATGCGCTTCTTAATAATGAAGAAGCCGACATAGAAGATGCGAGCGCCGCCTGAGCGCCGCCTGAGCCCCGGCTAATTACGTATCCGCTTTTTTCTGCTTCACATAACCATCCCGCGTCTGCGGCAGCTTTCGGCCCAGTACTTGCGAAGCGACGACGGTGCGCAAAATTTGCGCCGTGCCGCCGCCGATAGTGAACATGCGCGCATCGCGGACCATGCGCTCCAACGGCATGTTGCGTGAATACCCCGCCGCCCCGAAAATCTGTAGCGCGTCGTTGGTCACCGCAATCGCCGTTTCCGACGTCAGTATTTTAGCCCTGGCCGCATCGGTCATGTCGGGAAAGCCGGAGCCGCCCCCGTCATCAGCAACGGCGGCGGCGCTGGCGGCAGCTTTGTAGACCATCAACCTGGCCGCTTCAATGCCGGTGCCCATGTCGACCAGCATCCATTGCAGGCCCTGAAATTCGGCAATAGGACGGCCGAATTGCTCACGCGTTTGCGCATAGTCGAGCGCCAGCTCATACGCCCCTTGGGCGATGCCGAGCGCAACCGTCGCCGCACCGACGCGCTGCGCGTTATAAGCATTCATCAGCCCGGCGAACCCGCGCGCCAGCCCCGAGGGCGGGATCAAGACCATGTCTTCGGCGATCTCCAGGTCCTTGAAGAAGACTTCCGTTTCGGGAATACCGCGCAGTCCCATCGTCGGTTCGCGGGCGCCGATTTTCAGGCCCTCAGGCTCCAGCCCGGATTGCGGATCGCGGACGGCAATGAAGCCGGCGATGCCCTTTGCCTCGCCGTCCTCAAAAACACGCGCGAAGATCAAATGAAGTTTCGAAATGCCGCCGCCGGTGATCCAATGTTTGGCGCCGTTGAGCACATAGACATCCCCCTTTTTGTCGGCCCGTGTGGTCATTTCAGACGCCGCACTTCCGGCGCCCGGCTCAGTTATGCAGATGGCCGGCTTGTCGCCCGCCAGCACCAAGGGGGCGGCGATTTTTTTCTGTTTTTCCGATCCGTACTTCATGATCGCGCCGATGGCGCCCATGTTGCCTTCGACGACGATGCGTGCCGTCACGCCACAGACCTTAGCTATTTCCTCGACCACCAGAACGGCATCCAGATACCCCAGCCCCAGCCCGCCGTAAGATTCCGGTATGGTCATACCCATGAACCCGGCCTTGGTCAGCGTCTTGACGTTGTCCCAGGGGTATTCCTCCGTGCGGTCAATTTCAGCGGCGCGAGGCGCGATTGCCGCCGCCAGCTTGCGGGCCGATTCCTGCAACTGTTTCTGGGTATCCGTCAGCTCGAACATTATTTAACCCCCTGGGCGTGGTGCATCTTTAAGACTGCCCCCCGATGGTGTAGAAAAAAACCATGAGCTTCAAGGTAAACACGCTGTCGCCGGTTTTGGGCGCCGAAGTCACCGGCCTTGACCTTGGCCAAACCCTGGGCGCCAACCTGGTCAACGACATCCGCCAGTCCTGGCTAGACGCGGGCGGATTGCTGGTGTTCCCGGAACAAAAACTTTCGACCGAACAACACATCGCCTTTTCCAGCGCCTTCGGGCCGCTTTTCGGGGCCCCGGGCCAGCCGCCGCTGCAAGAGACCGTCAGCCGTTACCTGCATCCCGAGCACCCCGAAATCTACCGGGTGTCCAACAAAGTGGAAAACGGCGAACCCCAAGGCCGGGACAGGGCCGGAACCTATTGGCATTCCGACGTGTCGTTCCGCGAATGCCCGCCGACGGCGTCGATCCTGCACGCCATCGAAATCCCCGGGACCGGCGGCGACACCATGTTCACCAACATGACGGCGGCCTATGACGCCTTGTCAGACGCCATGAAAGAAATGCTGGCCCCCCTTCGCGCCCAGCACGACTTCGCGCAGACGGCGGCAACACAATTCGCCGAGCGCCTGGTTGTCGAAGATGATCTTCATGGCCGCAACCGCGCCGTCCACCCGGTCGTCCGCACCCATCCGGAAACCGGCAAAAAAGGCCTGTTCGTCAACCCCGGCATGACGACGGGTTTAGAAGGTTTCGACCGCCAAGAAAGCGATGCAATTTTGGGGTTCTTGTACGCGCACGCCACCCGGCCGGAATTCATTTACCGCCACCGCTACCGCCAGGGCGACGTCGTCATGTGGGACAACCGCTCGCTGATGCATTACGCCGTCGATGATTACGGCGACCAGCCGCGATACATGGAACGGACGACGGGCATCGGCGACAGGCCTGTGTAACGAATGCCATGAGCGACGCTTTGAAAAAAATCCTCTATGTCGAAGACGAGGCCGACATCCAGGCGATTGCCAAGATGGCGTTGGAATCCGTCGGCGGCTTCGAGGTCATGGTCTGCGGGTCGGGGTTGGAAGCCATCAACCAAGGGCCCGGCTTCGCCCCCGATATCATCCTGCTGGATGTCATGATGCCCGGCATGGACGGCCCCGATACGCTGGAAGCCTTAAAACGTCTGCCGGAACTTAAAACGACCCCGGCCATTTTCCTGACCGCCAAGGCGATGCCGTCTGAAATCGAGCGCTACAAAGAACTCGGCGCATTAGGCGTTATCGCCAAGCCGTTTGATCCGATGAAATTATCCGACCAGGTGCGGGAGATTTGGGAAAGCCGGGGCAAATAAGGGCAATAGGTTTTGGAGCGGGCGAAGGGAATCGAACCCTCATCTAAAGCTTGGGAAGCTTTCGTTCTACCTTTGAACTACGCCCGCGAAGGGTGGCAGCCTAAAGCTAGTCTACCCACCCCCTAAATTTCCAGAAGAGATTACCCTTAAAGAAGCCCTTAAAGCCGCCCCCGTTCACGAACCTTTGAGCCCATGTGAGCCAAAACCCCGGTTTTTTGGTTGGATTGTCCCCCCAGGGGGGCTAAAAATTTTGATCACTCTATTCTAATAAACCGGCAAGGCCAAAATGATGCCCGAAGGCGAAGCGACGAGGCGGCGGCTTCTCGACCCCCGCAAGTTCCAGGACCCCCATATCACCGCCAAGGGCGAAGAACGCGCCGTCGTCGCGCTGACGCATCTGAAGACGCTTTGGTTCAACACCGGGTCCTTGTGCAACATCACGTGTCAGGGCTGTTATATGGACTCGAGCCCGGCCAACGACCGCTTGGCCTACCTGTCCCTTTCCGACGTCGTGGAATACCTGGACGAAATCGTCGCCGAAGGTCTGCCGGTCGATGAAATCGCCTTCACCGGCGGCGAGCCCTTCATGAACCGCGACCTGCCGGACATGATCGATGAGGCCTTGGGCCGCGGGTTCCGGGTGCTGGTCCTGACCAACGCCATGAAGCCGATGTTGAATAAGCGCTCGAAACTGGCCGACATTTACGGTCGCCACGGCGGCGCCCTGACAATCCGCGTTTCCGTCGATCATTTCACCAAGGCCAAGCACGAAGCCGTGCGCGGCGCCGGCTCCTGGGCGCCGGTGATCGAAGGCCTGCGATGGCTGGCCCAAGGCGGGTTCGCGCTGACGGTTGCCGGGCGCACGTGTTGGAATGAAAGCGACGACGCCGCGCGCCAGGGCTACGCGGAATTCTTCCGTGCCGAAGACATCCCCATTGACGCCTTCGATGCCGGACAACTGGTCCTGTTCCCGGAGATGGACAGCGGCGCCGATGTTCCCGAGATCACCATCAATTGCTGGGATATTTTGGGCGTCGCGCCGGAAACCATGATGTGTGCGACGTCACGCATGATCGTCAAGCGCCGGCATGCCGTCGCACCCGTCGTCGTGCCTTGTACACTGCTGCCCTACGATGCCGCCTTCGAGTTGGGGCAAAGCCTTGGCGAAGCGGCGAAGACGGTGCAACTCAACCATCCCCACTGCGCCAAATTTTGTGTTCTCGGCGGCGCCTCCTGCACCCCCGGATGACGGTGATTTGAGCGTGTTTGATCTCGGCGACATGGATGGGCCGGTTCTCTGTTTCGGCGGCCCCTATTCCAACGCCCAGGCGACCGAGGCCGTGCTTTTAGAAGCCAAGACCAGGGGCATTCCCGAGACGCATGTTATCTGCACCGGAGACGCCGTCGCCTATGGCGGCGATCCCGAAAAAACAGTCGATTTGATCCGCGCCTCAGGCATCCACATGGTCATGGGCAATTGCGAGGAGCAGCTGGGGTCGGCTGCCGACGACTGCAATTGCGGCTTCGAAGACGGCAGCCGGTGTGCCCATTGGTCCGACGTCTGGTTCGCCCGGGCGCGGACAAGGCTCGACGATGATGCACGCACCTGGATGCGGGGTATCCCCCGGCAATTACGGTTTACCCTGTACGGTCGCCGCTTCGCCGTTATCCATGGCGGCGCCACCGACATTTCCGAATACGTCTTCGCGTCGACGCCCGAGGCGGCGAAGGTGGAAAGCTTCGAGCGCTTAAACCAGGATGGCGCCGTAGACGGGGTCATTGGGGGCCATTCAGGCCTGCCGTTCACGCAAGCCATCGGGACTAAGCTTTGGCACAACCCCGGCGCCATCGGCATGCCCGCCAACGACGGCACGCCCCGGGGCTGGTATTCGGTCCTCGCCCCCGATGCGGCCCCGGGAGCCGACAATATCTCGGTTTCGCTCTATCCGCTGGATTACGACCACGCAGCCGCCCGCAAGGCGGCGGACGCCATGTCGCCCGATCTGCCCTATGGAAAAACCTTGGCCGACGGCCTGTGGCCGGACATGTCGGTCCTACCCGAACCCGAGCGCCGTCAAAGAGGCCGGCCTTTGGTCGGGGAAAGCGTTCATTGGCCGGGACGCCGCCCGGTCGCCGCGGAGTAGTTTAAAGCCCTGGGCGCCACTTTATTTGCAGCCGTTTTTGGCTGATTTTCTAGCTTTTTAGTCATTTCCGGTCAACAGGGCTGGAAAAACCGGGCTGGGCGATTAAGTATAGAAGCCGGAGATGGCCCACGGGATGACAAAGCCCCCGGCAAGGCCCAGTGAAAAAAACCAACAGGAAGAAATCGGATGAGCTTACCCAACGCCTACGCTGAAACCACCGACGCCATCACCATCAGCGTTGAGCCTTTTTACCTGGAAGACCAGTCGGCGCCGGAAGACGGCCATTTCGTCTGGGCCTACCACGTAAAGATCGAAAACAACGGCAAGGAAACCGTGCGATTGATGACCCGCCATTGGCGCATCACCGATTCGCTGGGCAAAGTCCAAGAAGTCCTGGGCGACGGCGTCGTCGGCGAACAGCCGGTGCTCAACCCCGGCGCCTCGTTTGAATACACCTCCGGCACGCCGCTGAGCACGCCGTCAGGCATCATGTCCGGCACCTACAATATGGAAAAGCCGGGCGGTGACCGGTTCGATGTCACGATCCCGGCGTTCTCCCTCGACAGCCCCCATCAAGTGGGTCAGATCAACTAACGCCTAAGGTTTTTCTCATGGATAAAAACGTATCAGCCAAAAAATCCCTGAAGGTCGTCGACCCGCAAGAATCCGGTGTGCAAAATGGGCAATCGGACGACTACGGACCCATAACGCCCGTCGCCGACAAGCCCAGCCGAGGAGAGGCCGAAGCGGCCGTGCGCACGCTTATAAAGTGGGCCGGCGACGACCCTTCGCGCGAGGGGCTGTTGGACACACCAGCGCGCGTCGTCCGGTCGTATGAGGAATTTTTCAATGGTTATGCGGCCTGTCCGAAAACCATCCTTATGCGCACCTTCGAAGAAACCGACGGTTACGACGAGATTGTGCTGTTGCGCGACATCCGCTTCGAATCCCATTGCGAACACCACATGGCGCCGATCATCGGCAAGGTGCACATTGCCTATCTTCCGCATCGACGGGTCGTCGGCATCAGCAAGCTGGCCAGGCTGGTTGAAATCTACGCCAAGCGTTTACAGATTCAGGAAAAAATGACGGCCCAAATCGCCAACACCCTGAACGAGGTCTTGGAACCCAAGGGCGTCGCCATCGTCATCGAAGCAGCGCACCAATGCATGACCACCCGCGGCATCCACAAGCCCGGCGTCACCATGGTCACCAGCCGTATGCTGGGCGCCTTTCGCGACGACCCCTCGACCCGGCGCGAGTTCCTGGCCATGGTCGGTAATCCTGGGCCCAGCGCCGCACCTTTCGCTTAAATCCCCCTTTTTCCTCGCCTTAAAACACCAAGGCGGCTTATTCCCCCCTTGACCCTGAAACCGCTACGGGTTTCATTGAACGACGAGGGACGCTCATGGATTTCCGGCCCATATTTCTTGTAATCGGGACGCTGCTGGCGACGTTGGCATTGGTGATGCTGGTGCCGGCGGCTGTCGATGCCTTTGCCGGTAATTCCGACTGGGAAGTTTTCGCCATTTGCTCCGGGGTGACGCTGTTCGTCGGCGTCGCCATGGCCTTGACCAGCCGGTCCGGGAAAATGCACTTGTCCATCCGCCAGGCCTTCATGATGACGACGCTGAGCTGGGTCATGCTGACTTTTTTTGCATCCCTGCCGCTGTTTTATTCCGACATCAAATTGAGCTTCACCGACGCTTTCTTCGAGGCCATGTCGGGGCTCACGACCACCGGCTCAACAGTAATCACCGGGCTCGATACCGCGCCCGAGGGGGTTTTGCTGTGGCGGGCGCTTTTGCAATGGCTGGGCGGCATCGGTATCATCGTCATGGCCATCGCCGTGCTGCCGATGTTGAAAGTCGGCGGCATGCAGCTTTTCCGCATGGAAAGCTCGGATCAATCGGACAAGGCGTTTCCCCGAGCCGCCCAGATCGCCACCGCCATCGGCGTTATTTACCTGGTGCTGACAGGCGCCTGTGCCGGGGCCTATTGGCTGGCCGGCATGCCCGGGTTTGATGCCTTCGCGCACGCCATGACGACGATTGCGACGGGTGGGTTTTCGACGTCGGACCAATCTGTCGGCCATTTCAACAGCGCCTGGATCGACCTGATCGGCACCGTCGGCATGATCGTCGGCTCGCTGCCGTTCCTGTTGTACCTGAAAACCCTGCAAGGCGATTTCAGGTCTATTTTTTCCGACACGCAAGTGCAGACGTTTGTCTCGCTGGTCGCCATCGTGGTCATCGTCACCGCCGGCTGGCTGTGGCTTGAGAACGGCTTGGACCCGGTGCTGTCGCTGCGCTTGGCGTCCTTTAACATCGTTTCCATCATCACCGGCACCGGGTATGCGACGTCCGATTACAGCCTGTGGGGAAGTTTCGTGTTGCCGATTTTCTTCTTTATCATGTTCATCGGCGGCTGCGCCGGGTCGACCACATGCGGCATCAAAATCTTTCGCTTTCAGGTGCTGTACGCCGCCACCCGCACCCAGATCCACCACCTGTTACAGCCGCACGGCGTGTTCATCCCCTATTACAACCGCCGCCCGATTTCCGAAGAAGTCATCGTTTCGGTCTTAAGCTTCTTCTTCATGTGGTTCTTAACGTTCTCGCTGCTGGCGCTGGGGCTCGGCATGTTGGGGCTGGATTACCTGACGGCGCTGTCGGCGGCGGCGACCGCCATATCCAACGTCGGCCCGGGGTTAGGCCCCATCGTCGGGCCGTCGGGCACCTTCCAGCCGCTGCCGGACGCCGCCAAATGGCTGCTGTCGGGCGGCATGCTGCTGGGCCGGTTGGAACTGTTTACGGTGATCGTGCTGTTTAGCCGCTCGTTCTGGCGGGGTTAATCGGGCCAGCAAGCGCGAATGCCTGCCACCATGGTGGCCAGGCCGTCGCCTTCCAGGACAACGCCTGAGCTTAAATCGGGAACGACCGGCCAGCCGGAATCGGGGAAGTCTGCACCTTTAAAAGTCTGGGTCTCCGCATAGCGGGGAAGCACGTGGTAGTGGACCTCTTTGTCGACCATCATCAACATCAGATAGTTAATCTTGTCATACCGGCAAAACGCCTTCAGCCCCCGTTCGATATCCCGGATAACCCGTTCGTGTTCGGCGAAAGCATCCCCGCTGATGGCGCCAAAAGATTGGGCATCTTCCTTGCAGGCCATGACCAAGGCCCCCAGGGTCACTTGCTTGGGCCGCACCAAAACCACCCAGTGGGCGTATTCGTGGACCAGACTTTCGGGATATCCGAAAGCCCGCATGGTGTCGTTGCCTTGGGGTGAGGTCGGCATCTTAAGGAACCAAAAAGGGCCTCAAGTTCTTTTCCATCTCGGCGTTGAAGTCGGCCATCAGCGCCTCGGTCAGTTCGAACCAAATTTTATTGCGCACGTTGATGGACGCATCCTCGCCAACGCTCGAAAAACGGGTCGCCTTGGCCCGAACGTCGGCGCTGGCGTTCGAGAAGGTTAATTCCAAGGTCGCGTCAATGGCAAGATCGTAGCGGAACGCCTGTTGTTTGGTGAAAGCGGCCTTGAGGCCGGTCTTTTTCGTCAACACGACTTCGATGGCGCTGGCCTTGTTGATTACCAGCCTCGCCGTCCCGGTTTTACCAACAGCCTGCAACCGGTCCCTGGCCCAGATTTGAACCGCCTTCATGGGCGGCGTCGGGAACAGGTGTTCGACATAGGGCGATTTAAGTGGCGGGCGGTGGCGGGCGACGACATCGATCTTGGCGACGTTCAGCTTCAAGGGCCCGAGATGTTTGAAGCCCAATTCCGGCTGGCTTACGCTTTTGACCGGTGTCTCGCAAGCCGCCAGCAGGAAAAGCGGCAAAACGAAAAAGACGAATTTTCTGAGGATCGGTATCATCGGAGTATCTTACTCCAAACTCCGGGCTTACTCCAAACTCCGGGGCTACCCCAAACACCAGGCCAAGATGCCTTTTTGTGCGTGCAGCCTGTTTTCGGCCTCGTCCCAGATGACGGAGTTGGGCCCGTCAATGACTTCATCGGTGACTTCCTCGCCCCGGTGGGCCGGCAGGCAATGCATGAACAGGGCATCCCCCTTGGCCTTGGCCATCAAGGCACTGTCGACTCGGTAGGGTTCCAGCAGTTTGATCCGTTTGTCGGCGTCGGCGTCGCCCATCGACACCCAGGTGTCGGCGTTGACCAGATCGGCGCCGGTGACGGCCTCGACGGCGTCTTCGGTGACGGAGACGTCGCCGCCTTCGGCCTTGGCCCAATCAAGGATTTGGCCTGAGGGCCTAAGCCCATCGGGACACGCGATACGCAGTGAAAACCCAAAACGCACGGCGGCGTGAATCCAGCTGTTGGCGACATTGTTGCCGTCACCCGACCACGCCACGGCCCTGCCTTCGATGGGGCCGCGGTGTTCCTCGAAGGTCATGATGTCGGCCATGATCTGGCACGGATGCGAGAGGTCGGTCAGACCGTTGATTACCGGCACCGTGGCATAGGCTTCCAGGTCATCCAGTTTTGCCGGATCGTCGGTGCGGATCATGATGGCGTCGGCATAGCGGCTGAGAACGCGGGCCGTGTCGGCCACGGTTTCGCCCCGGCCCAATTGCGATTCGCCTTCGCTCATCACCACCACTTGGCCGCCCAACTGCTGCATGCCGACCTGAAACGATACCCGGGTCCGCGTCGACGGCTTCTCGAAAATCATCACCAGCGTCTTGCCGGCGAAAAGCGGTTTCGATTTTCCGGCCGCCTGCTGGCGCTTGAGTTTGACCGACAGGTCGAGGATTTCCCGAAGCGTCAGCGTGTCCAGCCGATGGATATCCAAAAAGTGTTTTAGGCTGCTCATGACGATTGGCTCAATTCGTTCGCAACTTTTTCTAAGATACCCATGGCTTCATCGATATGGGCGTCTTCGATAATCAACGGCGGCACGAACCGGAGCACGTTGTTCCCCGCCCCCACCGCCAGAAGGCCTGCGTCCGCCAGTTTGCCGACGACGGTCAAATTTTCAGGCACGCACTTGAGCCCGATCATCAGCCCGGCGCCGCTGATGCCTTCAAACACCTTAGGGTTATCGGCAACCAATTTTTCCAGCCGCTCCCACAGCCGCCGGGCGATGGCGTCGACGGACCCTAAAAAGCCATCGGCCAAGATGACATCGAGAACGGCGTTGCCGACGGCCATGGCCAGCGGATTGCGGCCGAAGGTCGCTCCGTGGCTGCCCGCGGTCATGGCGGCGGCCGGGC
>JABMOY010000198.1 GCA_013203955.1 Rhodospirillales bacterium
GCCTCGGGCAGGGCGGCGAACCAGTCGCGGATGGGGGTGAAGGCGCCGGTATAGGTCGCAGGGTTGGAACGAGGCGTGCGCCCGATCGGCGACTGGTCGATGTCGACGACCTTGTCGATCAACTCCAAACCCTGGATCTCGTCATGTTCGCCGGGATGCAGCCGCGCCCCGTGCAGCCGCCGGGCCAGCGCCTTGTAGAGCGTTTCCACCACCAACGACGACTTGCCGCCGCCGGAAACCCCGGTGATGCAGGTGAAGGTGCCGAGCGGAAAATCGACGTCGAGGTTTTCCAGGTTGTTGGCGCGCGCCCCCTTGATCGTCAGTTTGCGGTCCGCCCGGGGCCGGCGGCGCATCGTTGGCATCGGCACCTGTTCGGCGCCCGAAAGATATTTTCCGGTCAGGCTTTCGGGCGCTTTCTTGATGTCCTTGACGGTGCCGCAGGCGACGACCTTGCCACCGTGGATGCCGGCGCCGGGGCCGATGTCGATCAAATAATCGGCGCTGGTGATGGCTTCTTCGTCATGTTCGACGACGATGACGGTATTGCCGAGGTCGCGCAGCCTTTCCAATGTTTTGAGCAAACGCGCGTTGTCGCGCTGATGCAGGCCGATGGACGGCTCATCCAATACGTAAAGCACCCCGGTCAGCCCCGAGCCGATTTGCGAGGCCAGGCGGATGCGCTGGCTTTCGCCGCCGGACAGCGTGCCGGACGAGCGCGAAAGAGTCAGGTATTCGAGGCCGACGTTTTTCAGGAAGCCCAGCCGTTCGTTGATTTCGCGCAGGATTCGCCGGGCGATTTCTTTTTGCTGTTTGCCCAGCTTTTTCTCCAGGCCCGAAAACCAGTCGTGGGCGTGGCCGATGGACATTTGGGCGACTTCGGAAATATGCAGGCCGGCGATTTTCACCGACAGCGCCTGCGGCTTCAGCCGGTAGCCCTTGCAGGTGTCGCAGGTGGTGATGGTCTGGTAACGGCTGAGCTCGTCGCGGACCCAGTTCGAATCGGTTTCCCGCCAGCGCCGTTCCATGTTGGGGATGACCCCTTCGAAAGGCTTGGTGATGTCATAGGCCTTGTGGCCGTCGTGGTAGCTCATGGTGACGTTTTCGGACCCCGACCCGAACAGGATCATTTCCCGAAGTTTCTTCGCCAGGTCCTTGAAGGACGTGTCGGAATCGAATTTGAAATGCCGGGCCAGGCCGTTCAGGGTCTGGTCGTAATAGCGCGACGACGAATTGGCCCACGGCGTGATGGCGCCGCCGTTCAGCGATTTGCCGTCATCGGCGACCACCAGTTCCGGGTCGAAATACATCTGCGTGCCCAACCCGTCGCAGGCCGTGCACGCCCCGAACGGGTTGTTGAAGGAAAACAGGCGGGGTTCAATCTCGTCGATGGTGAAGCCGGAAACCGGGCAGGCGAATTTTGCCGAAAACACGGTGCGGCCCTCGGGGACATGATCTTGAATGCCTCTTTTTTTGTCCCTGTCGCGGCTGACGCCGCTCCGCGCCTCTTGGTCTTTTTTGTCCCCGTCCGCGCCTCTTACCTCATCAACGAAAGCAATACCGTCGGCGAGGCTGAGCGCGGTTTCGAAACTATCGGCGAGGCGCTGTTCCAGCCCTTCGCGGACGACCAGCCGGTCAACGACGATTTCGATGTCGTGCTTGAATTTCTTGTCCAGCGTCGGCGCGTCTTCGATGTCATAGAGTTCGCCGTCGATGCGCACCCGCTGGAACCCGCGCTTGGCGAGGTTGACCAGTTCCTTTTTGTATTCGCCCTTGCGGCCGCGGACGATGGGCGCCAGCAGGTAAAGGCGGGAGTCCTTCGGCATGGCCATGACGCGGTCGACCATTTGGCTGACGGTCTGGCTCTGGATCGGCAGCCCCGTCGCCGGCGAATGGGGAACGCCGACCCGCGCGAACAACAGCCGCATATAGTCGTAGATTTCGGTCACCGTGCCGACGGTGGAGCGCGGGTTCTTCGACGTCGTTTTCTGTTCGATGGAAATGGCCGGGCTCAGCCCTTCGATGGTGTCGACGTCGGGCTTCTGCATCAATTCCAGGAATTGCCGGGCGTAAGCCGACAGGCTTTCGACGTAACGGCGCTGGCCTTCGGCGTAGATGGTATCGAACGCCAACGACGACTTGCCGGACCCGGACAGCCCGGTGATCACGGTCAGCGAATCCCGCGGGATTTCTACGTCGATGTTTTGAAGGTTATGTTCGCGCGCACCGCGCACCTTAATTTTTTGCTGCATGGGGTTGTTTTGATTTCCGGGCGTTTTAAAGGGTTGCTCCGAACCCCCAGACATAAAGCCAAACGCGCCTTCGAACAACGAAAAAACCGGGCCTGTCGGGGCCCGGTTCCAAGCGAAGGATGAAGCCTTCTTTAAGCGATGGCCCTGACGGTGCTGGAAATTGAATGCGCCGCCTTGACATCCTTTTCATTGGCCATGAAGGCGCGGGAAATGGCGCTGGACAGGTTCTGCATCAAATCAATGTCCCTGGATTCAGGCGACATCGGGCATTCGAGAATCCGGTCAACGACGCTCAGCAGGGTGGAACCGAGTTCCGCCACATGGGCGAATTTGGAACGCCGGAGGCGATGGTCCATGTCGGCGCAGATGAATTTAAGTCTTTTCAATTCCGCGCTAAAGTCCTCATCCAGACCTTCGAGCATGTATTTGGAGACCAGGGAGCCGACTAAATCGCCGATTTTTTCGCCATGGCAGAGAACGCGCTGGTCGTTGACTTCGACGATGCTTTCCTTGATGAGGCGCTGAAATTGAACGTTCGTTATCTCGCCATTGGCCCTGATTTTTAACGGATTAGGCACCGTCACCAAGGTGACCGGACGTTGGTTGCGTTTGGTCGGGGATACCTGACGCCTATCGGGGCCGATGTAATCCGAGGTGATGTTAAACGGCGAGCGGCCCTTCATCAGTTGATAAATACGCTGGGTTAGCGTCGACATGCTGAATGGTTTCAACAAAAGAATATCGAAGCCCGCATTAAAAGTTTGACGGACATTGACGTAATCGGAATTGCCGCTGATGGCGATGCTGACCGGGAACGGGTTGTCGCCGATCTCGTTTTGCCTGATCTTCTGCATCATGGTGCAGATGGATTTCCGGTCATGGTCGATATCGACCAATACCAAGTCGGCGCTGTCATTGAATATGGATGCTTGCGCCGTCTTTAAGCCCGAGGTGGCGAGGATATTTTCGAAAGTTTCCTGGCTCAGGGTCGACTTAATGGCTTGGCGGACATCGCTATCCCGTTCGAACAGGACGATGCGGACATTTTTGTAGTTTTCCTGGGTGGACATGGCTAAGTCCTAATATGTTTTTTTTACTAAACTCGGATTGCATACAATTTAATGACAAATCGCAGCCTTTGCCTGTGATGGCCGTCACAAGGGGAGTCCTTTAATTTACTTAACTAAAAAAGTACGGCGCTACGGCTTCTACTTCATTCGATGTGGTCAAGGGGTAAGGGTGCCGGCGATTTCACCGTTTTCATCGAGAAGTTGCTGCGGATGTCCTTGATGCCCGGCAGTGCCAAAAGTTTTGTCAGCACCAGTTCTGAGTACGTGCGTAAATCCTGGGCGACAACTTCGAGCAGAAAGTCCGTCTCGCCGGAAACGTTGTGGCAGGCGATCACCTCGGGTAGTTTGACGGTCGCATCGGTAAAAACGGCGGCATCTTTGTCGCTGTGAAATTGCAGGTTGATGCTTACAAAAACGGTAACGCCCAAACCCACCCGTTCCCTGTTGAGGACCGCCCGATAACCTTCGATGATGCCTTTGTCCTCCAGGATTTTAATGCGCCGAAGGCACGGCGACTGTGACAAGCCGGATTCCTTCGCCAACTCGACGTTGGTTAACCGACCGTTGCGTTGCAGGGCTTCGAGAATGCGCCTGTCAATGGCGTCAAGATTTAGTTTTGGCATAATCTCTCAGTTTTATTGCAGAAACTGGATGATATCTGCCAAAAGTATATAAAATGTTAGCCAAAACGCAATGATTTGCCGCGAGTCATCGGCTACAATGTCGACACGGTTGGATTGCCACCGGTAATTGAAGCAACAGTTTGGGGGGAATTAGGCATGTCACGTCTTTATCAACAGGCGGTTGCAAGGGAGCGGACGAATTCGGCTCGGTCGGATTACAAACGCATAGAAGTCCACCCGATTGCCGGCGCGCTCGGCGCCGAAATTAGTGGCGTCGACCTTTCTCAACCGCTGGACGGCCAAACGTTCAAGGAAGTTCATCAGGCATTTCTCGACCATCTGGTGATTTTCTTCCGTGATCAGAACCTAAGCCCCGATCAGCACAAGGCATTCGCCCGGCAATTCGGCGAACTTCATCACAATGACTTCATCCACGAGATCGAGGACCACCCGGAAATCGTCCGTGTCGCTCGGGCGGCGACCGATCAGTTTGTGTTCGGGAACGATTGGCACGCCGACGTTACGTACACCAAGGTGCCTTCGCTGGGTTCCGTGCTTTATGCCTTGGATGTCCCGGATTTCGGTGGTGATACGTTGTTTTCTAATCTGTACACCGCCTATGAAACCCTGTCAGAAACCATGAAAGAGACGTTGAGTGGGCTACGCGGTCTGCACACGGCGGAGGCGATCTTCGGAAAATCCGGCGCCTACGTTCAAGATAACTACAAGGAGGGTCACAAGGCGACGGGGGTGAGTCACAATGAGGCGTCGACCGAGATCTACGCCCATCCCATCGTCCGGGTCCACCCGGAAACCAACAGGAAGGGGCTTTTCGTCAGCAGCATCTTCACGGTCGGTATCGAAGGAATGAGCGATGATGAGAGTCGCGCCATCCTGGATTTCCTTTTTGAACATTCGGTTCGGCCGGACTTCACCAGCCGCTTTCGCTGGGAAAAGGGCTCGCTGGCCTTCTGGGACAACCGGTGCACTTTGCACTATGCGCTGAACGATGCAGCCGGGGTCGACCGCTTGTTACACCGCGTCACCGTCCTTGACGGTCATGTGGACGGGTGAAGGCGGGGGAGACCTTGGTCGTGGTGTGAGAATAGAGGAACTCGAACTACATGTATAAATCCAGAAACTTGAAAAAAATAAAGAATATCAAGGAGGGCGCACCGGATGCCATGGCGGCTTTTGTCGCCTTCGACAAACTTGCGATGGCGGAGGGCGCCATTCCCAAGAAATACAAGGAGCTCATTGCCCTGGCGGTCACCTTCACGACGCAATGCGCCTATTGCATCGAGGTTCATAGTGCATCTGCACGCCGGGCAGGTGTCACAGACGTTGAGATTTCGGAAGCCATCGCCGTCACCATGACGTTACGCGCCGGCGGCGCCCTTGCGCACGGCACCCATGCATTTGAGAGCGAACAGACCGACTAGGTTTTCGCTTAGCAGCATCTTCACGGTCGGTATCGAAGGAATGAGGCGCGGGAAGACGTAAACGGGAAATAGCGTATTTTATCCGGAGGCGGCGGCAGCGGAAGGGAAGGCCCCGGCGACCAGCTTATCCCATCGGGATTCCTCTAAATCCGCGGCTTGGCAGGCTTCTTTTTCTGAACCATGAAAATTGAGAACCGAACCATCCGACAGGGTATCGACGACTGCCCATTTGCCGATTGAATCCACATAAATTGTCGAATAACGCATTGCTGTCCTCGCCATTGCCAATTTGCCAAGGTCCTAAAAGGTAGGCGGCTATGGTCAACAAAAGGTAAAGGGTCGGCGCAATGTCGAATTAGTTCATGGTTTGTTCTTGACAAACGAAGGCAAGCGGGTAATTCTTTTTATTCTTTGCCCGAAACGACGGGGTTATCCCCGGTATCCACCGGGCCGGGCACTGGTCGGGCAGGTTTACTCCGGTTAATGTGCCGGACAATTATTTATAAAAAACAAGAGGCGTCAATGGCAGGGTCAATCAACAAAGTCATTCTTATCGGCAATCTTGGCCGCGATCCGGAGGTCCGGTTTTCTCAAGCCGGGGCCAAGATCGTCAATTTTTCCATCGCTACGTCGGAGAGTTGGAAAGACAAACAAACCGGCGAACGCAGGGAAAAGACGGAATGGCACCGGGTCGTAATTTTCAGCGAGGGCCTGGCCGGGATCGCCGAGAAGTACCTTAAAAAAGGCTCCAAGGTATACATCGAAGGGTCGTTACAGACTCGCGATTATGAAAAGGATGGCGTCAAGCGGTATACCACGGAGGTCGTCCTGCAGGGTTTCAATAGTACTTTGACCATGCTCGACGGTCGCGGTGGGCAGGGCGCATCGGACGATTCCGGTGGCGGCGCCGAACCCCCGGAATGGGAAAACGCCGGGTCTTCGGCATCCAATAGCACCCCGAATAATGCCCCGAATAATGCCCCGGGAAACGCCCCGGGCGACGATTTGGACGACGAAATTCCGTTCTAGGCGGGTACTTCCGGGTTGAGAAGGGGGCCGTATCCCTCTCTCCGGTTACTAAAAATATTTCTTTGAGACTCCAAATCCGTGTACCCTTCGGCCATGCCTGGGCTTCTGAAAAAATTGAAATTTCCGATTAAGGGCAGGGTGTTACGTCTTGTGCGGCGGCTTCGTGCGGCGGCCTTTTTTGCTCCGGGTTTCTGGCTGGTCCTGGGCGGGGGGGCGATTGCCGCCGAAACGGTTCCTGTGATTACTGGGCCCGCAGTTCCTGGCATCGATCCGATTTGGTTTTTTCTGGGTTTCGGTGTCAGCGTCTTCGCCATCGGTATCGGCATTGCGTTCACACTTGTCTTGCGACGCCAGGGGACGGCCGTTCGGGCGCCCTTACTGGAAGGAACGGACAATTTTAGGGAGATGGCCGAATTCGCCGCCGATTGGGTATGGGAAATGGACGGCGATTTGCGTTTTTCCTATCTGTCGCCCCGGTTTTTCGAAAAATTTGAAATTACCCCGGATATGATCTTGGGGAAGACACGGGCCGAATACACGGAACACAAAGATACTAATATTTCCGGCAAGGACTGGAAGAAGCATTTAAAGATTCTGGAGGACCACCTTCCGTTCCGGGATTTCCGATATTCCATAAAAGATAAATACGGTCGCACCCGGTATTTGCGGGTCAGCGGCCAGCCGGTCTTCAGCGCCGACGGTGAATTTACCGGCTACCAAGGCGTCGGCACCGACCTGACCCCCGAATTTGAAGCGACGGCTCAAGCCGCCAGGGCGGATGCTACGCTTTTGGACGCCATCGAAAGTATTTCCACCGGATTTTCGTTGTGGGACAGCGACGACAAACTGGTTCTTTGCAACAGCAAGTGGCGTGAAGCGCATCCGGAAATGGCGCGCCTCGCCGAACCCGGCATCCTGTTCGAGGATTATTTTACCGGCGTCGCCAAAATCGCCGTCTACGCCGCGTCCATGGGGGACCTTAAAACCCAGGTCAAGGAACGCATGGAATTTCATCGCAATACGCCGTCACACCACGAACAGCGTTTCGCCGACGGGCGTTGGGTCAACATCCACGAATACGGAACCCACGACGGCGGCACCGTGATCCTGTGGACCGACATCACGGAACGAAAACAGGCGGAAGAGGCGCTCGAAGAAAGCGAGGAGCGTTTCCGCAACCTGATCGAAGGGTCCGTACAGGGCGTGTTGATCCACGCCCGCCACGAGCCGCTTTTCGTCAACCAGGCTTATGCTGAAATTTTCGGGTATGACTCGCCCGAGGAAATGATCGCCCAGGGCGACGCGCTGGCCCACGTGGCACCCCATGAACAAGAACGGATGAAGGGCTATTCCGAAGGCCGGATACGAGGCGAAAGCGTCCCGGAAAATTATGAATTCGAAGGCGTGCGCAAGGACGGCTCTTCCATCTGGGTCGAAAACCGGGCGCGGGCGGTAACCTGGGAAGACCGGATTGCCGTACAAAGGACGATCGTCGACATTACCGAACGCAAGCGCGCCGAAGAAGCCTTAAGGCAAAGCGAGGAAAACTACCGCAACCTGGTGGACGGCTCGGTGCAGGGGGTTTTCATTCACCATGATTTCAAACCGCTATTCGTCAACGAAGTTCTGGTGAAAATGTTTGGATATTCATCGGCCGAAGAAATCATGGCCCTTGATTCCATCGACCTTCTGTACGCGCCGGAAGAACGGGCCCGGCTTCGTGACATGTACAAGGCGCGTTTCAGCGGTGATCCCGTTCCCGAATATTACGAATTCAAGGGGCTGAAGAAGGACGGAACCATCATTTGGCTGCAACGGACGTCCAGGACCGTCACCTATGAGGGAAAGCCCGCCGTCCAGGGCGCCATGATGGACATTACCGACAGCAAGAACATCGAGGAAAGCCTGCGCCGGGCCAAGGAAATGGCGGAAACCGCCAACCGCGCAAAATCCGAATTCCTGGCCAACATGAGCCACGAGCTGAGAACCCCCTTGAATTCGGTCATCGGGTTTTCGGAAGTCATCAAAGATCAAATTCTGGGTCCGGAGAAGGGGGCCCAATACCGGAATTACGCCAACTACATTTATTCCTCGGGCCAGCATCTCTTAGGCTTGATTAGCGATATCCTGGATGTATCCAAGATCGAAGTCGGGGAAATGGACGTATCCGATGATAATATCGAAATCGGGCCGGTCATCGATACATGCGCCAGAATGATCCAGGAACGGGCCGACAAGGCCGGGGTCATCCTGACGGTTAAAAATACTCAAGCGTGTCCGATGCTTCTGTGTGACGAAAGGCGGTTGAAGCAAATTCTCCTGAACCTGTTGTCCAATGCGGTCAAGTTCACGCCGCCCCAGGGCAAGGTCAACATCGGCGCCAAGCCTTTCGACGGCGGCGTTCAGTTCTGGGTCGAGGACACCGGCATCGGCATCGCCGAAGACGACATTCCCTTGGTGCTCAAACCCTTTGCCCAGGTGGCGTCCAGTCAGACCCGCAGCCACGAAGGCACCGGGCTTGGGTTGGCGCTGGTGCAGTCGCTTTGCGACCTTCAGGGCGCCAAACTGGAAATCAAAAGCAAGACCGGCGAAGGCACCATGGTGGCCGTAAATTTCCCCCGGGAACGGGTTTTGGACGCATCCAAAAGAGAGACCGAAAAAGCCTAAAAAAGGAGCTTTTTGGGCCGGTCATTTGGTTGTTTGCGGGGGCTTTAAATGGTACCTTTCACTGTCCCGGCGATGGTTTGGGACCAGCCCGGGCGCGGGTCGATTAAGCGCCTGAAATAACAGGATTTTCCGATTGACGACACCTTCTGACTCGGCCCCTCCCGCGGCCCCCGATTCTAGCATCACGACAGTCTCCATCGAAGACGAAATGAAGTCTTCCTACCTCGATTACGCAATGAGCGTAATCGTGTCGCGTGCGCTTCCCGATGTGCGCGATGGTTTGAAGCCCGTTCACCGCCGCATCCTCTTTGCGATGAAGGAAAGCGGCTACGAATACAACAAACCGTTCCGCAAATCGGCGCGCATCGTCGGCGATGTCATGGGCAAATACCATCCTCACGGCGACCAGGCCATTTACGACGCCATGGTTCGCATGGCCCAGGTTTTTTCCTTGCGCCTGCCGTTGGTCGACGGCCAGGGCAACTTCGGGTCCATGGACGGCGACCGGGCGGCGGCCATGCGCTACACCGAGGCCCGCATGGCCAAGGCGGCGCACGCGCTGTTGGAAGACATCGGCAAGGACACCGTCGATTTCCGGCCCAATTACGACGAAACAGTCGAGGAACCGTCGGTATTGCCGGCCGGTTTTCCCAACCTGTTGGTCAACGGCGCCGGCGGTATCGCCGTCGGCATGGCGACCAACATCCCGCCCCATAATCTGGGCGAGGTCATCGACGCCTGCTGCGCCTATATCGACGATCCCAATATCACCATCGACAAGATGATTGCGGAACACGTGCAAGGGCCGGATTTCCCGACCGGTGGGATTATCTTGGGCCGCGCCGGTATCCTGCAGGCGCTACATACCGGGCGCGGCTCCGTCATCATGCGCGGCAAGACCTCGTTTGAAGAAGTCCGCAAGGACCGCATGGCGATTATCGTCCACGAAGTTCCCTATCAGGTGAACAAGTCCCGGATGATCGAAATCATGGCCGAAGTCGTCCGCGACAAAAAGATAGAGGGCATTTCCGATCTGCGCGATGAATCCGACCGTAACGGCGTTCGCGTCGTCATCGAGTTGAAGCGCGCCGCCGTGCCAGATGTCGTGTTGGCGCAATTGTTCCGTTTCACGCCGCTACAGACCAGCTTCGGCGTCAACATGCTTGCCCTTCACAACGGCAAGCCGCAGTTGATGAACTTGAGGCAGATCATCGTCGCCTTCGTTGAATTCCGTGAAGAGGTCATCCGCCGGCGCACTATCTACGACCTCGGCAAAGCGCGCGAGAAGGCGCATGTGCTGGCCGGCCTCGCCGTCGCCGTCGCCAACATCGACGAAATTATCGTGCTCATCCGGGCGGCCAAGGATCCCAGCCAGGCCCGCGTACAACTGATGAAAAAATCCTGGCCGGCCACCGACGTCGAAGCCATGATCAAACTGTTGGACGAACCGGGCCACACCGTCGTCAAGGGCAAGTACAAGCTGTCGGAAATCCAGGCCAAGGCGATCCTTGAGTTGCGCTTGCACCGTCTGACCGGGCTTGAACGAGGCAAGATCGGCGATGACTTGCTGGAGCTGGGCAAGCAGATCGCCGAATACCTGATATTGCTGGGGTCGCGGGAGAAACTTTACCAGCTATTGCGTGACGAGATGATGGAGATGCGTGAACAGTTTGCCGATGCCAGGCGAACGGTCATCGATGATTCGGAATTCGAGCACGATATCGAGGATCTGATCCAGCGCGAGGACATGGTCGTTAC
>JABMOY010000199.1 GCA_013203955.1 Rhodospirillales bacterium
CCTTTGCCAAGCAACACTTCGCCGCGCTTCCCTTATCCGGTTAATATTCCGCTTCCGCAGGAGCAACAGCATTGCTGCAAATTCTGAAAAGCCTTGAACCTGACGAAAGCGTCACCCAGCGGCAGGTGATGCTGGGTCTGCCGTGGGTGATTCGCAACGGCCTCGCCTCGCAGGTCATGGAGACCTTGACCATCGGGCCATTCCTGGTCGCCTATGCGCTGGCCTTCGACGCCTCAAACTTCGTCATCGGGCTGCTCGCCGCCATCCCGTTTTTGACCCAGTTCCTGCAACTGCCGGCGGTCGGCTTGGTCGAGCGGGTCCGCAAACGGCGGCTGCTGTCGGTCGTGTTTGCGGCGTCGAGCCGCCCGATGATGCTGGTGATGGCGCTCGCCGCGTTCATGCCGGAGCCATCGTGGGCCTTGGCGCTGCTGATGGCCGGCTTGGCGGGTCGATACGGTCTCGGCGCCTTCGTCGGCTGCGGGTGGAACTCGTGGATGCGCGACCTGATCCCGGAGGAGCGCCTCGGCCGTTTCTTCGCCCGAAGACTGATGCTGATGTCCGTACTTGGGGTGGCGCTCAGCCTTTCGGGCGCTCTGTTCATCGACACCTGGAGCAATTGGTGGCCCGACCGGCGTCTGGCGGCCTATCCCGTTCTCTTGGTCGTGGCGTTCTTAGGCGGCCTCTACAGCGTCCATTGCATGCGGTTCATTCCGGAGCCGGTGATGCAGCCCTCCCGGCAACTGCATCTGCGAGAACGCCTGGCGCAGCCGTTCCGCGACGCCAATTTCCGCCGCTTGATCCTGTTCCTCGGGTCGTGGAACTTCGCCGTCAATCTGGCGGCGCCGTTTTTTACCGTCTATCTGTTCAGGCGTCTCGGCTTCAGTCTGACCGGGGTGATCTTTCTCGCCATACTCAGTCAGGCGGCCAACGTCCTGATGATCCAGCGCTGGGGGGCGATCGCCGACCGGTTCTCCAATAAATCCGTGCTTCGGGTGTGCGCGCCGCTTTTCATCCTTTGCATCTTCGCTTGGACGTTCACGACATTCCCCGAGAAACACGCACTGACCGTGCCGCTGCTGGTTGTCATTCACATCCTCACCGGCATCGCCACGGCGGGGGTGACGCTGTCGACCTCCAACATCTCGCTGAAGCTTGCGCCCAAGGGCGACGCCGCCTCTTATCTGGCGGTGACGAGCCTCATCAACTCGCTGGCCGCCGGCATCGCGCCCATCGTCGGCGGCCTGACCGTCGATTTCTTCATCGGCCAGGAACTGTCGCTGGTCCTGCAATGGTCCGGTGGCGTCGCCGATCTCGCCATCGAGACCCTGAATCTCAGGCACTGGGACTTCTTTTTCCTGTTCGCGACGCTGATCGGCGTCTATTCCATCCACCGTCTTGCCTTCGTCGAGGAGGAGGGCGAGGTCGAGGAACGCATCATCATCGACGAAATCCTGATCTCGACCCGCCAGAGCGTCAAGAACCTTTCCAGCATCGCCGGACTGAGGGCGCTCGCGGACTTCCCGCTGGCGATGCTCCGCCGCCGTCGGCGCAAGCGCCGGAAGTAACCCCGTTTTTCTTGACCGTGACTTCAAGCCGTCCGCTTAACCGCGGAATGGAGGCGCCAATCCCCCACCCCACAAAGGGTTGACGGGACGGAACTTTCGGGCCATATCCCCTTTAACCCGAGAAACAAAGTTTGATTAAGGATTTCCCCCCATGGCGATGGCGTCGGAAGAGATTGAAAAGTTGATCAAGGAAAGCCTGCCGGACGCGCAAGTCACCATCGACGACCTGCGCGGCGACGGCGACCATTACGCGGCGCTTGTCGTCTCCGCGGAATTCGAGGGCAAGTCCCGCGTCCAGCAGCATCAATTGGTTTACCAGGCGCTGCAGGGCCGTATGGGCAACGAACTTCACGCGCTGGCGCTCAACACCCGGACCCCTGCCCAAGCACAAGAAAACGCCTAAGCCCGCAATATGAGCGAACAATAAAAATAGGAGAAAAAACGATGAGCGATAATCCGACATTCGACCGCATCCAAAGTGAAATCGACGGAAATTCCGTGGTTCTGTTCATGAAGGGCTCGCCGATGATGCCGCAGTGCGGTTTTTCGGCCGCCGTGACCCAGGTCCTGACCATGATGGAGGTCAAGTTCAAGGGCGTCGATGTGCTGCAAGACCAGGAAATCCGCGAGGGCCTCAAGGAATTTTCCTCGTGGCCGACGATTCCGCAACTTTACGTCAAGGGCGAGTTCGTCGGCGGTTGCGATATCGTCCGCGAAATGCATGAATCGGGCGAATTGAAGGCGCTCTTGGAAAACAAGGGCGTCGAATACGCTTAAAGGCTGAAAAAGCCAATAAAAACAGAGAAAACTGAGTTAAACAGGGCAAGACCAAGGTAAAGGCACGGTTTAACGTGCCTCAATAAGAGCCCCTATTTCCCAGGGAGTTCTTGAGGGAGGGGTCGCTTCGGCGGTCCCTCTTTTCGTTCCGGCCTCGCAACAAATTTCTTCTATTACGTTGCTTTCAATAGTTTTTTTTGTTTATATTGGCGGCTATGGATTTACCTTCGATCATCACCGGGCGGGCCGCCGCCCAACAGAATTTGGTTCGGGTGCAGCGCGAGCTGCAGGAACAATTGCGCCTGAAGGGTGCCGAAAAGCAGCAGAACGAAGCCGCCAAGGCCAATCGGGCTTTGGAACAACAAGCCCAAGCCGCCAGACGCCGCCAGCAGGATGAACTCGGCGATTACCGCACCGTCAGCGGCGACCGCAGGCTCCGCAACGCTCAAGCGCTGGCCAGTAACAACATCGAACGCGACAGGGATAACTCTATACTGCGCGCTGAAATCAACGAGGAAGTTCGGCAATCTCGCGCCGACAGCGCCAGGCTTGCGGAACCGAACCTAACGCCCCGGCGCGACGTCAACGAACTCGCCGCCGACCCGAGCCAAGCATTCCAAGGACCGCTGACGCCGAGCCGGCCGGTCTCCGACCTCGCCGACCCCAACGCTGTGGCCGCATCGCTTGGGGCATTGCGGCCGTTCGAACCGGTCGAAGGCCCCAATGACAACCTCCGGATCGCCTTCGAGGCCAATGAGCAATCGCGTAGCCAACGCCTTGCCGAGCGCCGTTCCGATGATCAGGTTTCTGCCAACCAGCAGCAGGCCGACTTGGCCCTCGCCAACCGGCGCATCGCCACCGTCCAGTTCAATGCCGAACTGCCGCGCGGCTCCATCGTCAACGTTTCGGGCTAGGCCCTACTTTTCCCTTAAACGTCACGACGGGCCACCGGCATGCGCCTGGATATCGCGACCGTACCGACGACGGCGACGGCGAAACCGATGGTAACGGCGTCGATGACTTCACCCAGCAAGACAGCCGACGCCAGCAGCGTCAGGAATAGCTGCAGCAACTGCACCTGGCCGACGCGGGCGACGCCGCCCATCGCCAAACCTCGGTTCCAGGCGAAGAAGCCTAAGAACTGAGAAAACACCGCAACATATAAAAACGCCCCCCACACCGGCAAAGGCGCGCGCCAATCGACATCCGGCAGATACCACAGCACCGGCGGCACGATGAACGGCAAGGACACGATCAAGGCCCAACAAATCACCTGCCAGCCGCCCATGGTGCGCGACAACTCGCCGCCGACGGCATAACCGGCACCGGCGCTGACCGCCGCCGCCAGCAGCCACAGGTCCGCCGCCTGCAAGGCGCCGGCGCCCCGGATCATGGCGAAGGCAACAACCAGGGCGCTGCCGAGTAAGGCGACCGCCCAGAACTTGGGGCTGGGTTTTTCGCCACAGAACACGGCCCCCGCCGCCGTCGTCGCCAGCGGCAACACGCCCAGAACGATGCCGCCGTGGACGGCCGGCACGTAGAGCATGGCGATGGCCGAAAATAGCGGAAACCCCAGCACCACACCCAAGGCGGTAACGACCAGCCGCTTCAACTGAGCCGGTGTCGGCAAGGGCTGTCGGGTGATGGCAAGAGTGAGGGCCGCCAAGCCCGCCGCCACCACGGCGCGCCCAAGGCCGACGATCACTGGTTCCAGCCCGCTGACGGCGATCCTGGTCGCCGGCAGGGTAATGGAAAAAATGGCGACACCGACAACGCCCAGCGCCATGCCTTTGATCTCGTCGTTCATATTGTTTCCCTGTCCGGCGTTCCGCCATCTTTATCCGCCGAAGCCTCGGCGAAGGTGGGCTCCCCTCTCCGTCATTCCCGCGCAGGCGGGAATCCAGCCTTTCAACTCCAATGCATGCCCGGCGGAGCCTGTCCTCGCGAAGGCGGGGGCGGGCATGACGAAAAAGGTTTTCTCTGCCCCTTAGTGGTTCAACTTTTTTAATCAAAAAAGGGCCGCATCGTTTCCGACACGGCCCCTTTGAAAGCGTTATCGCGGAACGAGCCTAGCGCGAATAGAATTCGATGACCAGATTGGGTTCCATCGTCACCGGATAGGGCACATCGCCCAGCTTCGGTGTTTTAACGAAGGTGCCCTGCATTTTTTTCAGGTTGACGGTCATGTAATCGGGAACGTCGCGCTCCGGGCTTTCGATGGCCAGCAGCACCAGCGGTAATTGCCGGGATTTTTCCCTGACCTCGACAACGTCGCCTTCCTGGAGCTGATAACTCGGGATGTTGACCTTCTTGCCGTTGACGCTGACATGGCCGTGGTTGACGAACTGGCGCGCCGAAAACACGGTCGGCACGAATTTCATGCGGTAGACGGCGGCGTCCAGGCGGCGTTCCAGAAGCCCGATCAGGTTTTCGGACGTATCGCCGCGCTTTCGCACCGCTTCGTGGTAATAGCGGCGGAACTGCTTTTCCATGATGTTGCCGTAATAACCCTTGAGCTTCTGCTTCGCCATCAGCTGTTCGCCGAAGGCCGAAGGCTTGCGACCGCGCCGCTGGCCGTGTTGGCCGGGGCCGTAATCGCGGGTGTTAACGGGACTTTTCGGCCGACCCCACAGGTTGACGCCGAGGCGGCGGTTGATTTTGTACTTAGACTTTACACGTTTCGTCATGTCTCTAAACCCTCGTTTGAACGGGTGTTATTTTAAAACCGGTAGGCCTTCTTAAAAGACGGGCTTAAGAAGACGGGGCGGCGCCGCTTATACGCTCGCCCACGTTCCCGGTACGAAGCGGCGGAATATAAGGCAATGGGGCGGTTTGTCAAATGCCGCCGCCGCCCCTTTCAAGCAACTTTAATACCCAAAAGCCGCTTGAGGGCTCGTTCTCCGGGTTCCAACACAATTATCTGGCGGGGCACGCGGGTTCGCTTAATCCAACCTTGATCGAGAAAACGGTCACACAACGTAGCGCCCAGGACGCCGCCTAAGTGGGGACGGCGTTCACTCCAATCCAGGCATTGGCGGGCAAAAACCCGCCTCGTCCGTGCCAAGGCCGCCAAATCGATGTCCAGTTTGGCAAAGAATGCGGTTCCGGAGTCCGTTATCCGGAAATCCCCCCCCAAAGGTTCCAGGTAACCCTTTCCCTTCAAAGCATCGGCAACCTGGACGCCCAGGTTGCCGGCAAGATGGTCATAACAAATTCGAGCCGGACGCAGATCCATGGGCGCACGGGATTTACGGCGTTCCGGAACGGGTTGGTGCACCACCAATTCCGATAGCGGTTCCAAAATGTCGGCGATATGAGGATCGGCAAGCCGGAAAAACCGGTGGCGACCGTGTTTTTCGACCGTGATCAGCCCGGCATCCATGAGTTTGGCGAGATGCGTGCTCGTGGTCTGCGGTGAAACCCCGGCATAAAGCGCAAGCTCCGTCGCGGTTAAGGCGCGCCCCTCAATCAGCGCCGCCAAAATGTTGGCGCGGGCAGGCACCCCGAGCAAAGCGCCGATGGATGCAAACGATGGCACTACATTCATACTTCGACCATAAACGAAACGTTATGGCAGGACAATCCATCAAACGACCGGCAAGATGGCGGCGAAATTGATTGATTGGAACGAACGAATGCGCCGCGACCTTTCCATCCTCGCCTTTCTTCGGCGCGCCGCCATGTTTTGGTTTTCCCGCGCCCGGCAACGGCGCGCCTTGTTAAGGCTCGATAGCCGCCTTCTGAGCGACATCGGCGTTGACCGCCCATCGGCACGAAGGGAAGGGATAAAACCGTTTTGGCGGGATTAAGCCGGGTCCAGCTCGGTATCCCAATACAAGAAGTCGCGCCAGCTCTCGTGCAGGAAATTGGGCGGAAAAGCACGGCCATTTTCCTGTAGCTCGAAATTGCTGGGCTTGCCGGGTCGGCGCCGGAGCCGCATACCGGCCCTTTCCAACAGCCGGTGGCCTTTTTTCAGGTTGCACGGCTCGCACGCGGTGACGACGTTATTCCAGACCGTGGTGCCGCCCTTAGACCGCGGCACGATGTGATCGAAGGTTAAAACCTCGGATCGGAAATGGCCGCCGCAGTATTGGCACGAAAAAGCATCGCGCAGAAACACGTTGAACCGGGTGAACGCCGGGCGGCGGTCCATATGTACGTAATTCTTGAGCGAGATAACGCTGGGCAATTTTATTTCCCAGCTTGGCGAGTGGACGGCGCGGTCGTATTCGGAAACCACATTGACGCGGGACAAAAACACCGCCTTCACCGTGTCCTGCCACGACCACAGGGACAGCGGGAAGTAGCTCAACGGCCGAAAATCGGCGTTCAGCACCAAAGCCGGAAAATTATCGACCGCCGCGGTCACCGGAACAGCCTCCTCTTTTGTGCGGGCGGAAGCATAAACCAGTTGCGATTCCTTGACAAATCGGGGCTTTAGCGGGGAAGCTTCCCTTAAATCAAGGCTAATCAGGGGGGAAACGCATGCAACAACGAAAATTGGGGCCAAAGGGAAATGGGGAGGGCCTCGAAGTCTCGGCCATCGGCCTCGGCTGTATGGTGATGCCGGGGTTTTACGGGCCCGGCGAGGAGGCCGATTCCATCGCCACGCTGCACCGCGCCGCCGACATCGGCATCACCTTCATCGACACGTCCGACGCCTATGGCGCCGGCAAGAACGAAGAGCTTGTCGGGCGCGCGCTCAAAGGCCGGCGCGATGATTACGTTGTCGCCACCAAGTTCGGCAACGTCAAAGGCGCCGACGGCAAGCCCGACGCCGACGGCCGCCCCGAATACGTGATCGAATGCTGTAATGCCAGCCTCAAGCGTTTAGGCATCGACGTCATCGACCTTTATTACCAACACCGGGTCGATGAACGGGTGCCGATCGAGGACACCGTCGGCGCCATGGCCGGGCTGATCGACGCCGGCAAGGTGCGCTACCTGGGGCTGTCGGAAGCAGCGCCGGATACCATCCGCCGGGCCAACGCCACCCACCCGATTGCCGCCCTACAGACGGAATATTCTTTGTGGACGCGGGACGCCGAGGACGCGTTATTGCCGCTGTGCCAGGAACTGGGCATCGGCTACGTCGCCTATTCACCCCTCGGCCGTGGCATGTTTTCAGGCGACCTCGCCGGCCCCGACAGCATCGTCGACGGCGACCGCCGCGCCGGCCACCCCCGTTTCCAGGGTGAAAACCTGGAAAATAATTTAAAACTGGTGGAACCGGTGCGCGACATGGCCGCCGCCAAGGGCTGCACGACAGCGCAACTCGCCATCGCCTGGGTGCTGGCCCAGGGCGATTTCATCATCCCCATTCCCGGCACCCGGTCGGTCAAGCATTTGCAAGACAATGCCGGCGCCTTGAATATCGCGCTCACGCCTGACGAGGTGGATTCGCTGGATGCCGCCATCCCCAAGGGCGCCGCCGCCGGCGAACGTTATCCCCCCGGCGCCTTGGCCCGGGTGAATTTATAAGCGTGAATTTATAAGCCGGAATAAATAAGGTCGGCCATGAAAAGCCTGCGCCTCGGCTTCGCCCATCACTCTCCCGATTACCAGTGGTGGTACGGGCAAGCGGCGCTGGACGGCGATCTTCTGCGCGTCAAGGCGGCGGCCTCGAGGCTTAGGCGTCAAAAAAATATGGACGGGGACAGGAGACCGTTAACCGGACGTCCGGAATGACTGGACGCCTGGATTAACCAGCGACTAACTTATTGGGCGTAGCGGTCGTGGATGTAGACCATGTCGCCGCCGGGTGCGCCCGCGTGACAGGCGATGCAGCCTTTTTCCGCACCCTTAGCGACGCGGCCCGCCAGCGCCATGCCCTTGGGGTTTTTCAAAAGCTTGCCGTCGGCGCCGTATTTGGCCCAGAACCAGTCCTTGTTTTCCGGGTCATAACCCTTTTCGCGTTTGAACATGACCGTCACCGAGGTCATGTACTTGTCCGGGTGGTCGGCGACCTGTTGCTTCGTCGTCTCGCCGCGCTTGCCGAAGTTCTTCTTGACGATAACGACGCCTGTGTGGCCGTTGACGGTCAGCATGCCGTCCAAGGATTCGACGAAGCTGCCGTGCGGCGGCGGCGTTTCATAGGGCATCGCATGCAGGCTGTTTTTGCCGACCAGACGCGCTTTCGCCATGTGCGTCCATAAATGGTTACCGTCTTCGACATCGGCGGGGTTGCCGAACGGGGGTCCGGCCATTGCACCGCCGGTTGTGGCGGTGATGGCAACGATGGCCAAGCCCAATGTGATTAGTCCGATCTTCTTCAATTTATGTCTCCCTATCAGAACGTGAAATTAATAAAGGTTCAGACAGACTAGCCGCCGGACCCGGTCGGGAGGCATCAAGTCACTTCAAAACTGCGTGAGAAGGAAAAGCTAAATTAGCGTTTGCGAAACAGGTCGCCGAGCCAAAAGGCCCGCGCCCCGATGGCGCCCCCTCGTCGGCATCCCCGGCCCGCCGTCACGCGCCCTCTTCGCCTTCCAGGCTGCGCAGCACCATATCCCTGAGCGTGACCAGGCCGAACGGATTGCGCTCGTGGTCGACGACCAGCGCCTGGGACAACTTGAACCGGGCCAGCATACGCATCGCATAAACAACATTCATTTCCGCCGGCAGCGTCAGGACCGGCTTCGACATGACCTCATAAACGTTGACGCGGTCCGGCGACAGGTCCTTGGCAAGCACTTCGCTGGCGATATCGGTGATCACGATCAAGCCGAATTCGTCGGCTTTACCCCTGAAAGCGGACATCGAGAGGGAGGCCGTATTATGTCTGCTCCTGACCCTAAGCGGACATCACGCCCAATGTGATTTATCTTACGATTGGACCGTCCGCTCCGGTGGGAAACTGACG
>JABMOY010000017.1 GCA_013203955.1 Rhodospirillales bacterium
TCCGCGACGTCCAGGATTCGTCGGGTTGGATAGACTTGGCGATTATTGCCGACGGAATACACGTAACCACGATTCCTGAGCGTGGCGACAAGGCCGTGGCAACTGCTGATGGGGGCACCGATGGCGTGCGCCAACTCGCTGAGCGTCAGTGGCCTCTGGCTCAGTCCAAAAGCCTCGAACACCTCAAGCGTGCGGACCGCGGTCTTGACGTTGGAATCCATAATTCACTCCGGTGACTTAAATATTCGGAATGTTGAATACTTTTTCATATATATGAAATTGTATTCTGCCCATGAAAGCCCCGTCAAGACCTTTCACGATTGGGCCCTGATGCGGCCTTTCCGAATGGGATTTCCATGCACCGGATTTAGGGGCATTGTCAGAGCAAAGTTGCTGAATGCCGAAAGCCCGCCCCGTAGCTTCTTCAGATGAGAAACCCGTTCCGCTATTTCAAAACCTCACCCGATATCATCCGCCTGGCAGTCATGATGTATGTCCGATTTCCTCTGTCGCTGCGTCAGGTCGAGGACTTACTCCACGAGCGAGGTCTCGACATCAGCTATGAGACTGTGCGGGCTTGGTGGAACCGGTTTGGACCGGTGTTTGCAGCAGAAATCAGAAAAAAGCGATCAGCGTCTATGTTTAGCTCGCCGCAATGGAGATGGCATCTGGACGAGGTTTTCGTGCGGGTCAACGGTAAAACTCACTATCGAAGTGGCAGACCAAAAGTGATTGTGGCGGACCACCTTCGCTCCTACCGTGCCGCTATGAAGGAGATCGGCAACGAGGCCTGCCAAGAGACCGGACGTTGGCTTAACAATCGGGCCGAAGACTCACATCAACCGTTCCGGCGATGAGAACGGGCGATGGCAAAGTTCAGGAGCGCAAAGTCACTTCAAAAATTCGCCTCTATCCACTCTTCAATCCACAACCACTTCAATCAGGAACGTCATCTTCATAACCGCGAAACTTACAAAATTAACCCGACCTTTGCCTTGACAGAGTGGCGTCAGCTTGCCGCCTGATACTTGTCAGCTTTGGATTTTGTTGATCAGGCCGATTTAGTCTGACAATGCCGACAAGGGGGCATCCATCAGGAGAGCACACCCTTTCTCCGGAGGTAGGGTTGAGGATCCACGAGATTGTGCCGAAGGGCGGCTTTTTCGGGGCCGAGCCCGAAGGCAAGCGCCATAAGTTGCGTTGCCTGGAAGATCGGCATCTCTTGCTCGAAGCCCATTTCGGTCTGCCGGGAATCCAGGTTCAAATGACAGATGGGACACATGGTAACGATGGCCTCGGCCCCACAGCCGCGGGCATTTTCCATGATCCGCCGCATCAGCTTGGCCGCCGTTTCCGGCTTGGCGATGCCCAGCGAACCGCCGCAGCAGTCGGTCTTGCCGGACCATTCGACGGTTTCCGCACCGAGGGCCTTCAGCAAGCGGTCCATCTTAACCGGATACTCGGCGTTATCAGCACCGGTGACTTTGGTCGGACGGGTGATCAGGCAGCCGTAGTAGCAGGCCACCTTGAGACCGGAGAGCGGCTTCTCGACGCGCGCTATGACATCGTCGATCCCGATCCGATCAACGATGATCTCGAGTAAATGACGGACTTCCACCGTACCCTTGTAGTCGTAGCCGATCGCGGCGCCGACCTGCTTTTCCACCTTGCCGCCCTGGCGCACCGCCTGCTCGGCCGTCTTGAGGCGCGAGAAGCAGGCGCTGCACGGCGACGTCACCGTGTCGAGACCCATCTTTTCGACGGCGGCGATGGTGCGCATGGGCAGGACCTTGGCTTGTACCGGGTCGGTGGCGTGGGCGGGGCTCGACCCGCAGCAGACCCAACCCTTGGGCTCCACCAGTTCCAGGTCCATGGCTTCGGCGACGCTCTCGACGGAACTTCCGTATTCGGCGGCCGAGCAACTGAGCGAGCAACCCGGAAAATAACCGACAGCCCGGGAGCCGGGCTCGGCCACGGCATCGTCGCCCCTGCCCCGGGCGAAATGCGGCAACAGCTTGAGCTTGCCGCGCCTGAACATGCGGGCGCCCAGTTTCGCGTCCCGGAACGGCTTGCGGAGCGCCATGTTGAACGCGGCCATGAGACCAACCTCATAGACCCGCCCGAACAATTTGACGATCAACATGAAGAGATCGTTGAATTTTGAAATTTCGGGGATTCCCGGCGGCACGCCGCGCCGCTTCGATTCTATCCGCAAGGCGTCCATGACTCCGGTTACGTCGATCTCCTGGGGGCACCGGGTGGCGCAGGTGTGGCACGAAGCGCAAAGCCAGATCGCCTTGCTTGCGAGGACCCGATTGTCGTCGAACTGGACGCAGCGCATCACTTGGTTGGGGGTGAGGTCAAACTGGTCGGCCAACGGGCAGCCGCTGGTGCATTTGACGCAATGGTAGCAGCGCAAGACGTTGGACCCGACATTCTCGCGGACGAGGTCGGTCAGCGATTGATTGCCGGTGTTCCGGCCCAAAACGTCGGCGTTCTCGGTTCTAAACATGTTCACGGCTTCGCAATCCTTCTACTCAATCTCGGGACGTGGCAGGAGATCGGCCCCCTCGGCGATGGGGCGGATCGCCTCCTCCCATTCGATGCCCATGATATGAACGCCGGCGACGCCTTCGATTTCGTGGATTTCCCGGATCTGTTCGATGCAGATCTTGATCCCCTCGGCCCGGCTGGCGTCGCGGCGGGCTTCCTTCTGTTCTTTATCAATGCCGGCGACAACGCCTTCCATGCGGCTCACCAGTTCGTCGGGGATCGACGTCCCGGGAACGTGAGCGCGCATGAACTTGGCCATGCCGGAACTCTTGAGGGGGCCGACACCGGCAATGAACGAAACTTTTTCGGTGACGCCCAGATCGACGGCCCGCTTCATGTATTTACGGAATGCCGGCACGTCGAAGATCAACTGGGTCTGGATGAAATCGGCTCCGGCGATGGCCTTCTTGGCTAACCGGTAGGGCCGCCATTCGACGGGATCGGCGAAGGGATTGGCGGCGGCGCCAACGAACAGGCGCGGCCCGCCGCCCTTGATCTCCTCACCGCATTGAAAGACGTTTCGATCACGCATGTCCTTGACCATGCGGATGAGTTGCATGGAATCGATGTCGTGGACGTTCTTGGCGCCAGGGTGGTTGCCCATTGACTGGTGATCGCCGGACAGGCACAGAACATTGCGAATGCCGAGCGCATGGGCACCGAGCAGGTCGGCTTGAATGGCCAGCCTGTTGCGGTCGCGGCAGGTCATTTGGATGATCGGTTCGATGCCTTCCTCGAGCAGAATGGCACCGGCGGCGATGCTGCTCATGCGCACGACAGCGGTCTGATTGTCGGTGATGTTGGCGGCATCCACGCAGCCCTCCATAAGGCGGGCTTTCCTGCGAATAACTTCTGCGTCATGGCTCTTCGGCGGCCCCACTTCTCCGGTGACGGCGAAGTGTCCGGCGGCAAGGATACGCTCGAACTTGCTGCCGGACCTCTCACCGAGTGGCGGCGTGTCGGGCGATTCCGGCAGGGTGATTTCGGGATAATGCACGTTCATGACTCAATCCTCATCCTTTTCGCCATCGGGCTGGCGCAAATCGTCGCGAACGATGCGGCGGTGCCCGCCATCGCGGCTGGTCGACCAGTCCTTCGGCGGCTCGATCTCCATCATCTGGTCGATGAGGCCCTGTTCGCCGAGCCGTTCCCAAACCAATTGCCAGGCACAGGGCGTATTCGGGTCGACCTCGCACACGCCGGCCTGGGAGCCCCCGCAGGGGCCGTTGAACAGTTGCTTGGCACAGCGGCTGACCGGGCAGATGCCGCCGGTGAGATGGAGGATGCAGTTCCCGCACCCCTGGCATCGCTCCTCCCAGACGCCGTGTTCCGACGGGTACCCCATGAATTTCGTGTTGAGGGCGGGGAATATACGCTTCTTGGGAAAGCGTTCGGCCAGGCTCTGAACGCCGACCCCGCACCCCAGCGACAGCACGGCATCGTAGGACTCGAGGTCCTCGGCGAGGTCATCGATGTATTCCACCTCGCACTGACGCTGCACGGTGACCTCGTCGACGATCAGGGATTCGCCGTCCACCTCCCGCGACATCCGTAGAGAGGAAGACAAGACTCCCACTTCATTGCGCCCGCCGGCGAAGCAGACGGTCACGCAGGTGCCGCAACCGACCGCCAGCACCTTCTTGGCGTCCTTCAGCATACTCTTGATGTTTTCCAGCGATTTCTGTTCGGCAACAATCATGGCTCACCTTTCCACTTGACCTGTTAGGTCGTTCGGTCGGGAGTCCTTTTCCGGCACGCCCAGGGGGCCCCCGCGACAGCCCCCCCTGGCGATGGGTGACGGACCCAGCGTTTTTATTGTTTCCACGAACTCCGTGACCTTCTCGGCGAATTGCGCGCCCATGGCCGCGGATATGTTGATCATTCGCGCCCTTTGATCCTCAATGCCGATTTTCTTCAGCAAACCAGCGACATGGTCGACCCGTTGGCGGGCGTGGGTATTGCCCTTGAGGTAATGGCAGGTCCCCGGCAAACAGCCGGCGACGACCACGCCGTCAGCGCCTTCCTCTAGGGCGTGGAGGATTTCCAGAACACTGGCGCGGCCGGTGCACGGGAGTTCGACGATCTTGATGGCGGGCGGATAGGAAGCCCGGGCACCCCCCGCCAGGTCGGCTGCCGCGTAGGCGCAATGGCGACAACAGAAGGCGATGACTTCAGGCTCAAAGGTTTTGGGGCTCATTGCAGGGCCTTTTCTTCGAACAAGGCGTCAACCTTGGCCTTGACCTGATTGACGGTGTAATGGCGGAGTTGGATGGCCCCGGCTGGGCAGGCGGCGGCACACAGGCCGCAGCCCTGGCACAGGGCCGACTCGATCTGGGCGGCGCCAAGGATGCCGCCGACCCCGGTCGAGTCCGGCGAAATGCGGGCCGCGCCGTAGGCGCAAATTCGCACGCAGGTCAGGCAGGCGACGCAGAGGTCCATATCGACTTCGGCCACCGGGCCGCCGGTGGTGATGCTGTCGCGCGACAAGATGGTCGCCGCCCGCGCCGCAGCCGCCTTCGCCTGGACGATGGATTCCTGCAATAGCTTTGGATAGTGGGCCAGACCAGCCATGAATATCCCGTCCGACAGGAAATCCACCGGCCGCAATTTGATGTGGGCTTCCATGAAGAACCCATCCATGTCGACGGGGACCTTGAGGCGGTCTGCAAGTTCCCGTGAGCCTTCCGCGGGGATGATCGGGGTGCTGAGAATCACCATTTCCGGAGCAAAAATCATCTCCTCGCCCAACACCTCTTCCCAAGCTCGGACCCTCAGCGAACCGTCGCCTTCGATGCTTACCTCCGGCGGCCGGTCGTCGGCGTAGCGTAGGAACATCACGCCCTGTTCGCGGGCCTGCGTATATAGGCGCTCCTTGAACCCATAGGTGCGGATATCCTTGTAGAGGAAGGTGATCCGGGCATCCGGGTTCAGGCGTTGTAGGGTCAGGGCGTTTTTCAGCGCGGTGGTGCAGCAGATGCGTCCGCAATAACGCTCGGCCGGCCCGACGCAGAGGATCACGACGATGTGGCGCGGCAAGGGTTGTTCGCCACCGCCGTTTTCGTGTTCGGCCAGCACGCTTTCAAACTGTTGTTGGGTGACGATTCGAATGTCGGTGCCATAGCCGTATTCGTCGCCGCGATATTCGATGCCGCCGACACAGACCACCGTGGCGCCGTGGTTGATCTCGAGGCGATCATTGCGCCCCGCGAAGGTCAGGGTCGACGTGAAATTGCCCATGAAGCCCTGGGTGGCGGCGAGCTCGGCGCCGAAATGCACGGTGATCCCGGGATTTTTTCCGACCCGCCCGACGAGGTCGGTGAGGAATGCCTGCGGGCCGATGAAGCCGTCCTCGCCGACGGGCGGCAGGTCGGCGCCGGCGTCGAAATCCTCGAGTCCATAATGGACGTGACGAAGGGCGCCACCCAGCCGGTCAGTGCGTTCGACGATATCCACCGGAAAACCCTGCTCGGCGAGGGTCAACGCCGCCGTCATCCCCGCCACGCCGCCGCCGATCACCAGGGCTCCCCTTTGTACCGGCATGCTGCCAGTCGTCAGCGGTTGCTGGTTGACGACCCGCGCCACCGACATGCGCACCAGATCCTTGGCCTTACCGGTCGCCGCGTCCCAATCGTGGGAATGAACCCAGGAACACTGATTGCGGATGTTGGCGATGTCCAGGAGGTGGGGGTTGAGCCCGGCCGAGCAGATGCTTTTGCGGAACACCGGCTCGTGGGTCAACGGCGTGCAACTGGCGATGACCACCCGGTTGGCGCCCAGTTCCGCAACTTTTTCCGTGATATGGGCGATGCTGTCCTGGGAGCAGGCATAAAGATTGTCCTCGGCATGGATGACGTCCGGCAGGCTCGCGGCATAGTCGGCGACGCCGGGAACGTCCAGGTAACCGCCGATATTGCTGCCGCAGTGGCAGACAAAAACCGCGACCTTCGGGTTTTCCTCGGCGACATCGCGCTCGTCCGGAAACACCGCCTCGCGGGTCAGCGAACCACGTTGGGACCGCAACAGGGCACCGACCTGGGCCGCCGCGCCGCTGGCCTCGAGCAAGGATTCCGGAATGTCCTTCGGCTCGTTGAAAGAACCGACCCCATAGATTCCGGAGCGGCTGGTCTGCAGGGGATCGTATTGGACGGTTTTACAAAAGCCGTTCTTGTCGACCTCGATTCCCATTCGGCGCGCTAGATCACGGGTGCTGTCGGCGATTTCCATGCCCACCGAGAGCACCACCATGTCATAGACTTCCTGGCGAATTCGAGAGTCTCCCGGGGTCCCGATGCCGGCCCCCCGGTCCATAACCTGGAGGATCAGGTTGCCTGAAGCCGGGTCTTCCTTGATCGACGACACCCGGCAGCGGGTGTAGCCGATGTCGTGTTTTTTGCGTGCCGTTTCGTAATAGGCCTCGTAGCCCTTACCAAACGAACGAACGTCCATAACGAAGATTTCGATCTCAGTGTCCGGCCAATGGCCCTTGGTCATGGTCGCCTGCTTGGTCGCGTACATGCAGCAGACGGCCGAACAGTAATCGTGGGAGGCATCGCGCGAACCGACGCACTGTAGGAAAGCGATCCGCCGCGGACGCTGGTCGTCCGAAGGACGCAGCACCTTGCCCTCGGTCGGGCCTGAGGCGCTGAGCAGGCGTTCGTATTGAAGAGATGTCAGGACGTTAGGGAAACGCCCAAGCCCGAACTCCTGCGCGTGCTCTGCCTCGTAGATCTTGTAACCGGGAGCCAACACCACCGCCCCCACCGAGACCTCGTGGGTTCGGTCAGTCATTTCCAGGTTGATGGCGTCGAAACCGCAGGCATCCACGCAAGCATCACATTCCGAACAGATCCCACACGACAGGCAGCGCGCGGCCTCGGCGCGGGCCTGCTCCTCGGTGAAAACGGTATCGACCTCGCTGAAGTTCCCGATGCGGGCTTCGGCGGCAAGATGGGCCTCGCGAATCCGCGGCGTTATCTTGATTTCGCCCTTCAACACCCGGGCATCGAGTTCTTCTTGGCTAAAAGTAGCGATCGGTTGATCAGGCGCCGCCTCGACCTTTAGCGGCTGGCCCAGCAAATAACGATTGATGGCCTGGGCGGCACGGCGACCGCCGGCAATGGCCTCGATGACGAAGGCGGTGCCGCTGATCGCGTCGCCGGCGGCGAATACGCCGGGGCGCTCGGTGGCGAAGGTCCCCTCGTCGACGGCAAGTGTCCGGTTGGCGTCGATACTGAGGCCGCTGCTCTCCGGCACGAAGCCCAACCCCGCCTTTTGCCCGATCGAGAAGATCACCACATCGGTCGGCATCACGTGGTCCGAGCCGGGCTCCACATGGGCGATCATGCGGCCATCCTGACCACGTTCGAAACGCTCCACCCTCTGGCACTCCAGGCCGTTGACGCCACCGGCGCCGTCGTCGACGACCCGCAGGAAGTTCAGGCCGACGTGCATGCGGATTCCTTCGGCGTGGGCGGAGTCGACCTCCGCGACACTGGCGGGCATCCCGCCGCCGCTGCCGCGCACGGCCATTTGCACGTCCGACGCGCCGAGTCGCACGGCGGTGCGCGCCACGTCCATGGCGACATCGCCGCCGCCGACCACGACCACCCGTCGGCCTTCTATCCGGGGGCGTGGATCGCAGGACTCGTCACCCAGTTCGGCGAGGCGAACGTCGCGTAGGAAGGTGGTATTGATCAGAACGTCGTCGAGATCGCCGCCGGGAATGGGGAGCCGCACTCCCTCGTGCGCCCCGACGGAAATGAGCACGGCCTGAAAGCCGTCCTCAAAAAGATCGTCAAGATTTTCGACCGGTGTGGAAAGCCGCAATTCGACACCGAGGTCGAGGATATCGGCCACTTCGCGTTCGACGATCCCGGCGGGCAGGCGGAACTCGGGTACGCCGACCCGCAACATGCCACCGGCGACCGGCAATGCCTCAAAAACGGTGACCGCATAGCCCTCCAGGCACAGGTCCTGGGCCGCCGTGAGGCCGCAAGGGCCGGCGCCGATGATGGCGATCCGTTTCTCGTGGCGGCGCGGCGCCGGTTCCAGCTTGGTGCGTGGCCCCGCCATTACGGTATCGGTGACGAAGCGCTTGAGGGCGCGGATGCTGACGGGTTCATCGACCATGCCGCGGCTGCACGCCTCCTCGCAGCGGGCGTTGCAAATCCTCCCGCAAATGGCGGGGAAGGGGTTGTCCTTTTTGATCGAGCGGTAGGCTTCCTCGTAGCGGCCTTCGGCGATCAAGGCAATGTAACCCTGGGCCCGCTGCCCCGCCGGGCAGGCATCCCGGCACGGCGCGACGCCACGCTTGTCGATGGCATAGGCGTCGGGAGTGGCCTGGGGATAGAGTTTGTAGGCGGCGCGCCGTTCCGAAAGGCCACCGTCGAAGGCATTGTCCACCGGCACCGGGCATACCTTGGCGCAATCGTCGCAGCCGGTGCATTTGTCGGTATCGACGAAACGCGCCTTGGTATGAAGAGTGACGGTGAAATTGCCTGCATCACCCTTGATCGACACCACTTCACTGTTGGTAAGGATATCCACATCCAGGTGCTGGCCGGAATCAACCAAACGCGGCGATATCGTGCACATGGCGCAGTCGTTGGAGGGAAAGGTTTTGTCGAGGCGCGCCATGTGGCCGCCGATCGCCGAATTCTTCTCGACCAGGAACACCTTGTAACCGGTGTTGGCAAGATCGAGAGACGCCTGCATGCCTGCGATACCGCCGCCGACGACGAGAGCGGCGCCCACCGGATTGTTGCCTTCCTGATGATCGCTACGCGGCATATCGACAACCTCCCGACGGCATTGTCATGTTACCGTCTGGGTTTGGCAGGGATCGTGCCTTATCGTATCGGTTAAATGTCAGCAAGAGGCTGGTCGCGACACCGGCGACCAGCAACGGCAAGAGGGGTGGATTTCTGTGGGTTAAGCTTTCCATGACGAGTGCATCTGTCTCTTCGCGAGAAGATCCCTTTTCTTTCCTTGTTGCGGAATGTTGTCATATCGCAGCAGAGCAACCCTTGATCTAAATCAACCAAGCGGAGGGTACGGAAATAAACTGTTTTCCAGACACTCTGGTTTTAAGGGAAAAGGGACTTTTGACTTCCGTTCGTATGTCCGCTTCGAGTCAAAAGCAGCCCTAAACGTCGGTTCTTGAATTGGTCCACTATGCAGCGCAAAGCGGGCATAATCACCTTTGAAACGTTCCCTGATCTGCGAATTCAGTTCCCTGTTCGGTCAAATAAATTCCCTGTTCCGGTGTTTAGGGAATTCGGCTGTAAAACCCACAGATTCGGCGGCATCGCGACGAAGCATCCAGGGGAAATCAGGCTGAATTCGAAAAATTTCCCTGTAATTTCCCTACTTAACAGGGAAATCGCGCCCACATTCACCAGAGACGAGTTCGCCCCAGACTGCGCCCACCGCCATTTGCTATCCTACCCAATGAAACGGTTCGGACATCAGATCGATAGGACTGCTATTGGGCAAAAGTGCGCCTTTGAGGAAGATTGCGACCCCCGAACGGTCACGAAAAAATTACTAGAATCATACAATTAAATAGTAGCAATCTTAATAAAGCATACTAATCTGCATACGGGGGCCTTGGTCGAGGATCGGTTAGATAGAACCGGCTTTGGTCGAAAGGTCAGTCAATGGACGTTCGTCCAGCTCTTGAAATTAACGAAACCACTTACGCGTGGTGCGTGAAGGCGTTTTCCGTCCTGCATGACCGGCTCGGAATCAACGTCAAGGTTCATGGCGCCGACGGCAAAATCGACGATGGGCAGATTTTCCTGTTCAATCACTTCGCCCGCTTCGAAACGGTCATTCCGCAATATATCATTCACGAGGCGACGGGCGCTTTCTGCCGTTGCGTCGCGGCAGGTGAGTTGTTCGAGGGAAACGAGAGGCTCGCCAAGTTTCTTTGGGATGTCGGCGCCGTACCGACGGATCACCCGGGGCTGCTTCCCTTTCTCGCCGCCGAAATTCTTCGCGGCCGCAAGGTCATCGTTTTTCCCGAAGGCGGAATGATCAAGGACCGCAACGTAATCGATGACCAGGGCGATTTCGGGGTCTTCTCACCGATGGGTCTGACCCAACGCAAGCTGCACAAAGGCGCCGCGGCGATCGCGTTGACGCTTGAGATCTTCAAAAAACGAATTCTTATGGTTCACGAAGACGGCAACCACCCGAGGCTGCAGCGTTGGGTCGATGCCCTGGGACTGGAGAGCGTTGAAGCCCTGGTTGCCGCCGCCGGCAAGCGGACGTTGATCGTTCCCGGCAACGCCACCTTCTACCCGATCCGCAACGAAGATAATATCCTGCGCAAGGGGGCGGCGTTGTTCGGCGGTGAAATCGGGCGCGCGACCCTGGATGAGCTTCTGATCGAAGGCAATATCCTGCTCAAGAACACCGACATGGACGTCCGTTTTGGAAGACCGATTGTACCCGGCATCAAATGGAACTGGTGGGAACGGCTTGCCCTTGAGAGGGCGTTCAAGCGGATCGACAGTTTGCAGGATCTGTTTTCCCTGAACCCAAAATCAAGCCGACGGATCGACCGCATGCTGTCTACGGCGCTGGGGCGCCAAACCCGGCTTCTCAGGGACGAGTATACCCGTGAGATATACTATAACGTTACCGTCAATCTAAGCCACCTGGCCTCGCGCCTGATCCTGACCTTGCTGAAGGGGGGGACAACGGAAATCGGGCATGAGCCTTTTCACACGCTGCTTTACCTTGCGGTCAAGAACGCCCAACAGGAGCCGTCCATCAACTTGCACCGGAGCCTGGTCAATCCGGAAAGATATAACGGCATTCACAAGGGGATATGGAAGCGCTTCGAACAGTTTCTAGATATGGCGACGTCATCCGGCCTGATCGAGGTGGCGCCGGACATATATCGCTTTTTACCCAAGCTTCAGCAGGAACAGGCGTTTCACGAGGTGCGTCTGGAAAACATAATATCCGTTTACGCCAATGAAATCGCGCCCGTGACAGGTGCCTGCCGGGCCGTCGATAATGCGATCCTGTCGAACTCGGCGGCGGAAAAGACAAACCTTGCCAGGCTTCTGTTTGATGACGAACTCCGTACCTTCCGGTGGTGCCGGGGAAATTACTCGAAACGCAACCATGCCCAAATCAATGACCAGGAAACGGCGACGGAAAACGCCGAGCCCTTTCTGCTGGTCCCGGACAATGCCAATGATATAGGCGTCGTTCTAATTCACGGTTTTCTCGCCTCGCCCGCCGAACTCAGGGCCTATGGCGAGTCTTTGGCCGCACTCGGTTACCCGGTCATAGGCGTCCGGCTCTGTGGCCA
>JABMOY010000200.1 GCA_013203955.1 Rhodospirillales bacterium
CCCTGGGTGCCCGCAAAGGCACAACGGTTTTCGAGACCGCCCCGATCGACCACTCTGGCACCTCTCCGACCGTTGGCGGCGACTCTAATATATAGAGAGTGATACAGAGCCCCGCCAAGGCGGGCGGAGAGTAACCGAACCCCTACCCCGGGGCAAGCGGTGCCAGGGACTTTCATCTGCCTTTCAGCGGCTTTTCAGCCGTTGACTTCCCAGTCTTGCGGGCTATAGTGCCGCCTCTTCCGGGTGGCGGCTGGTTTTCGTCGCCCCGGGATGCTTTAACTAACTGAATTTAACGGAATTAGAGGCGGAAATGTTCGCTGTTATACGAACCGGCGGGAAACAGTACCGAGTCGCCAAAGACGATAAGATCACGGTCGAAAAACTGGCGGGTGATCCCGGCGTCATGGTCGAACTGTCGGATGTTCTGATGATCGGCGGCGCCGGTCAGAAAACCACCGTCGGCGCGCCTTTGGTCGATAAAGCGGCCGTCTTCGCGGAAGTCCTGGAACAGTCCCGCGCCGACAAGATCATCGTTTTCAAGAAAAACCGCCGCAAGAACTACCGCCGCACCAAGGGCCATCGCCAGGAACAGACCGTGCTGCGTATCCTCGACGTCAGCCCCACCGGCACCAAGCCGAAGGCCGAAGCTAAAGCCAAGGCGGCGCCGAAGAAGGATGACAAGCCCCCGGTCGAAAAGAAGGTCGAGACCAAGGCCAAGGAAAAACCGGCGGCCAAGGAAAAAGAAGTAAAGAAAGAGGCCAAGGCGCCCGCCGCTAAGAAGCCCGCCGCCAAGAAGCCCGCCGCTAAGAAACCGGCGGCTAAAAAGAAGGCCCCTGCTAAGGGCAAGTCCAAGGAGTAATTCGAGATGGCACATAAAAAAGCAGGCGGCTCAACACGCAACGGCCGCGATACCGCCGGCAAACGCCTGGGCGTCAAGAAATTCGGCGGCGAGGCCGTTCTTGCCGGCAATATCATCGTCCGCCAGCGCGGTTCCTCCTACCATGCCGGTGAAAACGTCGGTGTCGGCAAGGATTACACGCTTTTCGCCACCGCCAACGGCAATGTGAAATATGTCACCAAGGCCAAGGGCCGGGTTTTCGTGGCGGTGGAGCCGGCTTCCTGAACAGGGACCGGCCAACCGTTCGCGTTTTTTAAGGGGAATGGCTGGCCGTTCCCCTTTTTTCATGGGGCGTTCGTGAAAAAGCCTCTAACTCAAATGGATGGATGAAAGTACACTGCGTAAAGCGTAAGGACTTTTTTTCAAGTATTGCCATGAAATTCCTGGATGAGACGAAAATTTTTATCAAAAGCGGCGACGGCGGCAACGGCTGCGTCAGCTTCCGCCGGGAAAAGAACGTCGCCCGGGGCGGTCCCGACGGCGGCGACGGCGGGCGCGGCGGCAATGTCGTGCTCGAAGGCACGGCGGGGCTTAATACGCTCATCGATTTCCGCTACAAACAACACATCAAAGGTCAGCGCGGCCAGCACGGCATGGGCAAGAACCGCACGGGCTCCAAGGGTGAAAGCGCTATTGTCAAAATCCCCGTCGGCACCCAGGTCTTTGCCGAGGACAAGGAAACTCAGCTAGCAGACATAACCGCAGTCGGCCAACGGGTCGTGATTGCCAAGGGCGGCGACGGCGGTTTCGGCAACACGCATTTCAAATCTTCCACCAACCAAGCGCCTAGGCGCGCCAATGACGGCCACCCCGGCGAGGAATACTGGCTGTGGCTGCGGCTCAAGCTGATCGCCGACGCCGGGCTGGTCGGCCTGCCCAACGCCGGAAAATCGACGTTGTTGGCCGCCGTCAGCCGGGCGCATCCGAAAATCGGCGATTATCCTTTCACCACGCTGCACCCCAACTTGGGCGTCGTTTATGCGGAAGGCGATGAATTCGTGCTCGCCGACATTCCCGGTCTTATCGAAGGCGCCAGCGAAGGCGCCGGGTTGGGCACGCGGTTCTTGGGCCATATCGAACGCTGCCGGGTGCTGGTGCATCTTGTCGACGGCACGATAGAGGACGCCGGCGAAGCCTATAAGACCGTGCGCCACGAAGTCGAAGCCTATGGCGGCGGCTTGGCGGAAAAACGTGAATTGGTGGTCTTGAACAAATCCGACGCGCTCGGCGAAGACGCCATTGCGGAAAAAAGCCGGCAGTTGGCCGACGCTTCGGGGGGTGACGTGTTGGTGATTTCCGGTGTTTCGGGCCTTGGGCTTGAGACCCTGAAAAGGGCGCTTCTTTCGGCCATCGAAGCGGAAACACGGGACGACGAACCGGAAAAGGCCTTCGCGCCATGAGCAAAAACAAGGAACTGGAAAAAGGCCGCCGCGTCGTCGTTAAGATCGGCTCGACCCTTCTCGTCGACGAGGAACTGGGAACCGTCCATCGCAAATGGCTGGAGGCCTTGGCCGAAGATATTTCGGCTTTGAGCAAACGCGGCCAAGAGGTCATCATCGTTTCGTCAGGCGCCATCGCCATCGGGCGCCGGCATCTGGGCCTGCCCGCCGGGCTGTTGAAGCTCGACGAAAACCAGGCGGCGGCGGCCACCGGCATGGTGCGTCTTGCGCATGCCTACCAAGAAGTCCTGGCCAATCACGACATGACGGTGGCGCAAGTGTTGTTGACGTTGGACGATTCGGAAAACCGGCGGCGCTATATTAACGCCCGCAATACGCTGGAGGCGCTCTTGCGCTTGGGTGCGGTGCCGCTGATCAATGAAAACGACACGGTCGCCACCGATGAAATCCGTTTCGGTGACAACGACCGGCTGGCCGCCCGCGTCGCCGCCATGATCAGCGCCGATACGCTGGTGCTGCTGTCGGACATCGACGGGCTTTATACCGCCGACCCCCGCCGCGACGCCGCTGCCGCGATCATCCCCGAAATTACCGAGATCACGCCCGACATCGAAGCCATGGCCGGCGAAGCCTTGCCCGGGGGCGACACCAAGGGCGGCATGATCACGAAATTATCCGCGGCCAAGGTATGCCTGGCCAACGGCTGCAAGATGGTGATTACCGATGGTCGCGAACCTCATCCCCTGAAACGGTTGGAAGACGGCGCCAAAGCGACCTGGTTCATGCCCTCAGCGACGCCCAAAACGGCGCGCAAGCGCTGGATTTCAGGCTCCCTTAGCCCCATGGGTGCGGTCGTGCTGGATGACGGTGCGGTGCGTGCGCTGGGGTCGGGGAAAAGCCTACTGCCGGCGGGGATCGTCGCCGTCGAAGGTAATTTCCAGCGCGGCGACGCCGTCGTCGTCAAGACCACCGACGGGCGCGATCTCGGCCGCGGGCTTGTCGCCTATTCGGCCGAGGACGCCCGGCGCATCATCGGCTACAAAACCAGTGAAATCGAAGTCTTACTCGGCTACCGTGGCCGCGACGAGATGATCCACCGCGACGATCTGGTGCTGAATTAAGGACGCGTAAGATGGACACCGCCAAGACCGAAGATATCCCTGGCCTGATGGCTCAAATCGGCGACGACGCCAAGGCCGCCGCCCGTGTGCTGGCGGGTGCGTCCACCGAGGCTAAGAACAAGGCGCTCCTGCAAGCCGCCGTCAGTCTGCGCCGGCGCCAGGGCGATATCCTTTCTGAAAACGCCAAAGACATGGCGGCGGCCCGTGAAAAAGGCCTGACCGAGGCCATGCTCGACCGGCTGGAACTGACCGACGAGCGCGTCGAAGGCATGGCCAAGGGTTTGGAAGCCATTGCCGGGCTGGACGATCCCATCGGCACGGTGTTGGAAGAACGCGACCGCCCCAATGGGCTGAAAATTCAGCGCATCCGTGTGCCCTTGGGCGTCATCGGGGTGATTTACGAATCCCGGCCCAATGTTACGGCGGACGCCGGCAGCCTGTGCCTAAAGGCAGGTAATGCGGCGATCCTGCGCGGTGGGTCTGAAAGCTTCCATTCGTCGCGCGCCATCATGGCTTCGTTGGCCGAAGGTCTGACGGCGGCGGATTTACCCATTGCCGCGATCCAATTGGTGCCGACCACCGACCGTGACGCCGTCGGCGAAATGCTGCGGATGGTCGATACCATCGACGTCATCGTGCCGCGCGGCGGCAAGTCGCTGATCGAACGCATCACCGAGGAAAGCAAGGTGCCCTTGTTTAAGCACCTGGAAGGCAATTGCCATTCTTATGTCCACGCCGACGCCGACCCCGAGATGGCGCGGCGCGTGGTCTTGAACGCCAAAATGCGGCGCACCGGCGTCTGCGGGGCGACGGAAACGCTGCTTGTTGACCGCGCCGCCGTCGGCGCCATGCTGCCCGCCATCGTTGACGACCTGATCGGCGCCGGCTGCGAAGTTAGGGGCGATGCGGAATCGCAAGCCGCCGATTCCCGCATTGGCGAGGCCACGGCCGAAGACTGGGACACCGAATATTTGGATGCCATCATTTCCGTCAAAGTCGTCGACGGGGTCGATGACGCCATCGACCACATCACCGAACACGGGTCCAACCACACCGACGCCATCATTACCGGCAATCCGGATGCCGCCGATACGTTCGTCAGAAAAGTCGACAGCGCCATCGTCCTGGTCAACGCATCGACCCAATTCGCCGACGGCGGCGAATTCGGCATGGGCGCTGAAATAGGCATTTCCACGGGCAAGCTGCATGCCCGCGGGCCCGTCGGCGTCGAACAGTTGACCAGTTCCAAGTACGTGGTTCGGGGCGAGGGGCAAACCCGTCCGTGACCAAAGCCTCTCCGTTGCTTAAAAAAAGACCGCTTCCTTTCGCCGGGCGCCATCACCGGGTCGGCCTGTTGGGGGGGTCGTTCAACCCCGCCCACATCGGCCACCTGCACATCAGCCGCCTGGCGCTCGATTTGCTGGGTCTGGATGAAATCTGGTGGCTGGTGTCTCCGCAAAACCCGCTGAAGTCCGAGGATGGCATGGCGCCCTTGGCGGATCGCATGAAAAGTGCGCGCGCCATGGCCCGGGGAAGCAAGCTTTGGGTCACCGATATCGAAAAAGAACTCGGCACCCAATACACCGCCGACACCTTAAAGGCGCTGAAAGGGAATTTTCCGGGTCATCGGTTCGTTTGGATCATGGGCGCCGATAACCTGATCGATATCGCCCGTTGGAACGAATGGACGGCGATTTTCGAGACCGTTCACGTTGCGGTTTTCGCGCGTCCCGCCTATTCTTTCAAGGCGCTTGTATCGACAGCGGCTAGGCGCTTCGCCCGTTACCGGCTGAACGAAGCCCGGGCGGCGCGGCTGATCGACAGCAGATTGCCGGCGTGGGTGTTTCTGCATATTCCGCTGAGCACCGTGTCGGCGACCCGAATCCGGGGCGGATCCCGGAAAAGACGAAACTAGGATTTAAAAAGAGAGCAAAGGAGACAACCATACCACGCAAGAAAAAGGTGCCGCCAACGTCAGCGAAACTGCTGAAGCTGGTGGAAAAATCTCTCGATGACGACAAGGCGGAAAACGTCATCGTCATCGACCTGGAGGGCAAGACAGAAATCGCCGATTTCATGGTCATTGCCAACGGTACTTCCCAACGCCAAGTCGGCGCCATGGCCGACCATTTGCAGCGAAAAATGAAGGCTTCCGGGCTCAAGAGCGTGTCAACGGAGGGCATGCCCAACTGTGACTGGGTGCTGATCGACGCCGGCGACATCATCGTCCACCTGTTTCGGCCCGAGGTGCGGGACTTCTATAACCTGGACAAAATGTGGACGGCCCCCGTGGCCGAGCGCGACGATGCCTCCGGGGCTGCTGTCTGAAGCGTGGCCTAATGCGATTGCTCATCGCCGCCGCCGGGCGCTTTAAATCCGGGCCGGAACGCGCCTTGTTCGAGCATTTCGCCGGGCGCATCACGTTTCCCCTGGAACTTAAGCAAATCGAGGAAAAAAAGAAGCTCGCCCCAAGCGGCTTAAAAAAGCGTGAAGGCGAATTGCTGTTGGCGATAGTGCCGGACGGTGCCGTCGTCGTCGCGTTGGATGAAAAGGGCAAAAGTCTATCGAGTGCGAAATTCGCTAAAAAATTGGGAATGTGGCGGGACGAGGCCCGGGACGTTGTCTTTTTGATCGGCGGCGCCGATGGCTTGGATGCATCGGTCAGGGCCCGCGCCGATCTGGTCATCGGCTTCGGCGAACAAACCTGGCCGCATCTGTTGGTGCGCGGCATGCTGGCGGAGCAGATTTACCGGGCCGAGTGCATCCTCGCGGGCCATCCTTATCACCGGGAATAAGGGGCCTGTTATTAAGAGTCTGCTAAGAGTGTCCCGGCTATCGTATTTTCCCATGAAAACCTTATATTTAGGCCATGTCTGAGTCTCGCAATCCGGGCGCCAAGCCCCGGCCCGTCGTGTTGTGCATCCTCGACGGTTGGGGCGAGCGCGAAGAAGAAGAAAACAACGCCATCGCCTTGGCCCAGACCCCCCACTGGGACCGGCTGGCGGGCTCGGTTCCGCGCGCGCGTCTTGATGCGTCGGCGGAAGAAGTCGGCTTGCCGGCGGGCCAGTTCGGCAATTCCGAAGTCGGTCACATGAACCTGGGCGCCGGGCGCATCGTCAAACAGGACCTGCCCCGTATCGATGAAGCCATCGCCAGCGGCGACTTGGCGAAAAAGCCGGAACTTCTGGCGTTCATCGAAAAACTGAAGGCTTCCGGCGGCGTTTGCCATTTGATGGGCCTGTTGTCGGCCGGCGGCGTCCATTCCCACCATGAACATATTATTGCCATGGCCGGTATTGTCGCCGGGGCCGGGGTGCCGGTGGCGGTGCATGCGTTCTTGGATGGCCGCGACACGCCGCCCAAAAGCGGACTCGAGGGCATGAAGGATTTCCTGAAAAATACCAAAACCCTGGCGGGTGTTTCCGTCGCCACGGTGTCCGGGCGCTATTACCCCATGGACCGGGACAAGCGCTGGGACCGGGTCGAGAAGGGCTATAACGCCCTGGTCATGGCCGACGGTGAGAAAACAAACGACCCCATAACCGCCATAATCGCTAGCTACGATGCGGGCAAAACGGACGAATTCATGGAACCGACGGCGATCGGCGATTACGGCGGCATGAACGATGGCGACGGACTGCTGGTCGCCAATTTCCGCGCCGACCGGATACGGCAGATTCTGGCCGCCCTCGCCGACCCGGATTTTGGTGGTTTCAAAAGGCGCAAAAGCCCCGAATTCGTCGCCCGCCTCGGCATGGTCGAATATTCGGGCCAATTGAACGCCTTTTACGGCGCGCTGTTCGCATCGGAAACGCTGCCCAACATCCTGGGCCAAATCGTATCGGACGCCGGCCTGACCCAGCTTCGCATCGCCGAGACGGAAAAATACGCCCATGTGACGTTCTTTCTTAACGGCGGGCGCGAGGAAGAGTTCCCCGGCGAAGAGCGAATCCTGGTGCCGTCGCCCCAGGTCGCGACCTATGACCTGCAGCCCGAAATGTCGGCGGGGGAAGTGACCGATAATCTGGTCCGGGTCATCGGCGAGGGGCGGTTTGATTTGATCGTCGTTAATTACGCCAACGGCGACATGGTTGGCCACACGGGCATCCTGGCAGCGGCGGTCAAGGCAGCCGAATGCATCGATGCGTGCCTGGGGCGCCTGGAACAAGCGGTGGTGGATGCCGGCGGCGTGCTGATCGTTACCGCCGATCACGGCAATTGCGAACAAATGCTGGACCCGAAGGAGGGCCAGCCCCATACCCAGCACACGACGAACGTCGTCCCGGTGTTGATGGTTAATGCGCCGGGCGGGGTCAGTCGTCTCCGCGACGGGCGGCTGTCGGATGTCGCGCCGACGCTATTGGCGCTGTTGGGGTTGGCGCAACCGGCGGAAATGACCGGGCGCTCGTTAATTGAAGATCAGGGCACATGAAATTAAACAGATTTCAGTTTTTCAAAATCGTTGCCTGCCTAACGCTGGCCTTGGCGGTGTTACCGAATCCGGCCTCTGCGCAAACCAAGAAGCCCGGCGCCGGCACGCGCCTGAAAGAGGTCGAGCGCGCCCTCGACGAAGGCCGCAAGAAGGCCCAAAGCCTGAGTAAGAAATCCCAGGAAATCGAACAGGATTTGGCCAAGCTCAGGCGCAACATGGTGGCCGCCGCCCGCATCATCCAGGAACAGGAACGCCGCGCCGCCGGGCTCGTCCGGGCGCTGATTGATCTTGAGAAGCAGGAAAAGGCCAAAATGGCTTGGCTGGCGGCCAGCCGGGGACAGTTGGCCGGAATCTTGGGCGCCTTGCAGCGGGTCGCCCGTTATCCGCCCGAAGCCCTAATCACCCAACCCATGCCGCCGTCCGATACGGTTCGCAGCGCCATTTTGTTGCGCGCCGCCGTGCCCGAGATCGAACACCGCGCCGTGGTTCTTCGCGACGACTTGGAAAGCCTGGCCAAGTCCAGGCAGGCCATCGCCGAGAAGAAAAAGCAATTGACCGACATCACCACCGGTCTGGAAAATGAACGCAAGCGGCTGGCGTCGCTTTTCGGGCAAAAAACGGTCCTCAAGCACCAGACCCAGGCCCAACGCCAGGCCGAAGCCCGGCGATTTAAGTCCTTGGCCGGTGAAGCGGCGACGCTGCGTGATCTTTTGAACAATCTCAAAAAAAGTTCCCGCCGCATAAAACAGCCATCTAAAAAGCACGAAAACCAAGCGGCGAAACCGGAAACAACCCCCGAAATCCCGGAGGAAAAGGCTTCCTTGGCAGGGATGCCGGCGGGACTAACGGGGGCGCCGATCAGCGGTCAGAGGGGCAAACTTCCCCTGCCGGTCATCGGGCGGATCGTCGGGCGCTACGGGCAAAAGGCGAAAACCGGCCTCAAACGCAAGGGCTTAACCCTTGAAACCCGCTATGGGGCTCAAGTTGTGGCACCCTATGAAGGGCGGGTCGTTTATGCCGGTATATTCCGTGGTTATGGGGAACTCTTGATCATCGAACATGGCGAGGGATATCATAGCCTGCTTTCAGGTCTTGCCCGGATTGATAGCGCCATGGGGCAATGGGTGATTGCTGGAGAGCCGGTCGGCGTTATGGGACATCCTGGGCGCCAGGCCGGTAAAAAGCCGCTTCTCTACGTCGAATTCAGACGCAATGGCCAACCGATCAACCCGCTACCCTGGTTGGCAGCTAACAGATAAGGTAAACGAATGAAAATGCGCAAATATTTGACGGCCCTTGCCGTTGCTTTGATTGTCTCTCCTTTCTTGAGCACGGCTCCTGCCTGGGCGGCCGAGACCGAGAAAAACGACGCCGACACTTATCGGTTGTTGAACCTGTTCGGGGATGTTTTTGAACGGGTCCGTTCCGATTACGTTGAAAAGCCCACGGATGAGAAGATGATCGAAGCGGCCATTACCGGCATGTTGACGGCGCTTGACCCGCATTCCAGTTACCTAAACGCCAAAAGCTTTCGCGAAATGCAGGTCAACACCCGAGGTGAATTCGGTGGCTTGGGCATCCGCGTCACCATGGAAGGCGGCTACGTCAAAGTGATTTCACCGATTGACGACACGCCCGCATTTCGGGCCGGCATAAAACCAAGTGACCTGATCACGCATCTGAACGGCGAAGCCGTGCAAGGGCTGACGCTTAATAAGGCCGTCGAAAAAATGCGCGGAAAGGTCGGCTCCGACATCAAGCTGACCATCCTTCGCGAGGGCGAAAAGCCTTTCGATGTTTCGATCACACGGGCGGTGATCAAAATCACCTCGGTGCGTTCGCTCGCCGAAGGCAAGATCGGCTACCTTCGCATAACGTCCTTCAACGAGCAGACGGAAAATGGGGTCAAGAAGGAAATGGCCAAGCTTGAAAAGGAAATCGGCGCCGAGATGAAGGGGATTGTCCTGGATTTGCGCAATAACCCAGGCGGCCTGTTGGATCAGTCGATTGCCGTTGTCGATGCTTTTATCGAAAAGGGCGAAATCGTTTCCACCCGTTCGCGTAAGCCCGAGGATACGCAGCGCTTTAATGCCAAACCCGGCGACTTGGCCAGGGGACTGCCGATGGTGGTTCTGATTAATGCGGGCTCGGCGTCTGCATCCGAGATCGTCGCCGGCGCCCTGCAGGACCATCGCCGGGCGGTTATTATGGGCACCAAGTCTTTCGGCAAAGGATCCGTGCAGACCATCATGCCGCTTCCCGGCCACGGCGCCATGCGCTTGACGACGGCCCGGTATTTCACGCCATCCGGACGATCCATTCAGGCCAAGGGCATCGACCCCGATATCGAAGTTCTGCAATCCAAGGTCGAGCCTCTTGAACAGCCCAAACGCCGCCATGAGGCCGATCTCAGGAACGCCCTGGATAACGGCGATAAAAAGAAGGACAACCCCGACGCCAAAAAGGACAAGAAAAAGAAGAAGGTCGCCGAACCGTCTGCCGAAAAATCGAAAAACGGTAAAGACAAGGACGCCAAGAAGGAGGTCCCCCAGGACTACCAACTGGCTCGGGCGTTGGATCTTTTGCGCGGATTGGCGTTGTTTTCGGGTAAGGTTGTGACAACGACGAATTAAAAACGTCGGCCAGGGATTAGAGGCCTGGACCGGCGTCACGCCCCGGGGAGGATTATAGGAAAACCATTGGGGTGAAGACGTGAAGTTACCGAAAATCCCAAAATTGGGGAAGATGCCGAAGCTTCCAAAACTTCCAAAACTTCCAAAGTTTTCGAAGCTTTCGAAGCTTCCCGGTCTGTCGAAGCTCTTGAAACGCAAGGGCGGCGAAGACGACGACATCGATGACGATGACGATTCCGAAGACGAATTCGATGAAAAATCCGATGCCGGCTCGAAATCGGACTCCGCCAAGGACTCTGGCAAGGACTCTGGCAAGGGCAAAGGCGGGGACGATGACGACGATGCTGATGAATATGACGATGACGATTACGATGATGATGAGGAGGAGGAAGGAAGCTTCGGGCGCAAGAAGCAGCTTCTCGTTGCCGCCGTCGGCGCCGCCGTTCTGCTCGTCGGCATCCTGGGCGGCGCCGGGTGGTGGTATTTCAGCGATGACGGTGGCGGCGCCCAAAAAACGGCTGTAAGAACACAAAGCCAGCACCGCGACCCGGCCAAGGGGCAGAGTGTCCAGTTGGCGCTGCCGCCAAAACCCGGATCGAAAAAAGCCATGTTGACGCCGCCTTCGGGTTCCAAAGCCCGCAGGCCGGCAAGGCGGGATTCTGCGAAGCCGAGCCGGTCTACTCAAGCCGGGTCGAAGGAAGGATTTGGCCGTGTCATCGGGGACATTGGCGGGCGTTTTGGCGGCAAGGCCAATCCCTTAGGCGGCTCACTCAACGCCCTCGGCGGCGCTCCGAAGGAAGGCTCCGGGATCGTCATCCCTTCGGTGACGTCGGTGACCATCCAGTCACTTCCCGATTATCCGGCCGGCCGGCCCTTAGGCCCGACGCCCGATGCCCGCCTAATTGAGAAAAAAGAGGGCCTCCCCGGTCCGTTGCCCAGGATCGGCGAGGACGACACCAAACCCTGGCAGGCCTATGCCCGGCCCTATACGTCGAAAGAACCCGGGATGCGGGTGGCCATCGCCATCATCGGTTTGGGTCTCAGCCGGGCGGCGACCATGGCCTCGATCAGCAAATTGCCGCCGGAAATCACTTTGGTGCTCGACCCCTATGCTACCGATCTCAGCGATTGGTTGGTGCGCGCACGGCTGGTCGGTCACGAAGTGATGGTCGCCTTGCCCATGGAAAGTGAGCGGTTCCCGATCCAAGATGCCGGCCCCTTTTCATTGGACACGGGCTTGAGTCTGGAAGACAACCTGAAACGCCTGGAACTGGTTTTAAGTCAGTTCAGCGGCTACACGGGCGTCGCGACGGTCTTGGGTTCCCGGTTCGGGACATCGGTGGAATTGCTCACCCCTGTTCTCGACCATCTTAAAAAACGCGGCCTGTTGTTCCTGGCCACGGGGGCGCAAGCGGACCTGCTGGCGCCGAAGATCGCCGCGAAAATCGGATTGCCCAGGGCAATCAGCGACTTGACCCTGGATGAGAACCCATCACGAGGCGCCATCGAAGCCAACCTAATACGTTTGGAGGGGATCATCCGGGACAAGAAGTCGGCGGTCGCTATCGCCCGGCCGTATCCGTCCACCATTGCCCGTTTGATCGCCTGGACAAAGACACTCGATGGCAAAAAAATAGAACTTGTCCCGCTTTCGGCTTTAGCCGACACGTCCATTGCCGAAAAACCTTAAAATCATGGGCGGTAAAAATACCAACAAGGTGCCAGATTTGAAGAACCTTCCTTACCGGCGTGGCGTCGGTGCCGTACTTTTCAACGGCCAGGGTCTTGTCTTCGTCGGTCGGCGTTTCGGCAAAAAATACCCTCTTTCCTGGCAGATGCCCCAGGGCGGCATTGATGAGGGGGAGGTCCCCGAACAGGCCGTGTACCGCGAACTGGCCGAAGAGACCGGGGTCGAAAAAGCCGAAGTCATCGCCGAAAGCAAAGAGTGGCTGACCTACGATCTGCCCGATGAACTGGTCGGCGTTGCCTGGGGCGGCAAGTTCCGGGGGCAGACGCAAAAGTGGTTTGCGCTCCGCTTTACCGGCGTCGACGGTGATGTCGACCTTAACGTCCATAAAAAACCTGAATTCCGCGACTGGCAGTGGGTCGCTTTCAAGGACCTTCCGGACCTTATCGTGCCTTTCAAGCGCCGGCTATATGAAGAAATCCTTCTGGAATTCAAGGACCTGCCAAACCGCATCGCCGACGCCTCATGATCTATCTGCAACTCCTTGGCGGTTTTATTGTCCTCTTGGCGGCGGCGGAAATTTTTGTCCGCGGTTCCGTCAGTTTGGCGAAAATTCTGCGCGTTCCGCCGCTGGTCATCGGCATGACGGTGGTTGCCTTCGGTACCTCGGCGCCGGAATTGATGGTCAGCCTGGAAGCCGCCATCGGCGGTGTGCCCGGCTTGGCGATCGGAAATGTCATTGGCTCGAACATCGCCAATGTGTTGTTGATTCTGGGCGCCAGCGCCCTGGTTTCCCCGATCATGGCGCCGGAAAGCGCGCATCGCCGGGACAGCGTCGCGTTGTTCGGCGGCAGCGCCGTCTTCGTGCTTATTTGCCTTACCGGGGCCGTTGGGTTTTGGTCGGGGGCGGCGTTGATCGTGTTGTTTGCGGGGTTTTTAGTTTCTACTTACCGCATTGAATCAAAAGATAAAAAACTGGCAGCCGGGCACATTCAGGAAGTCCAGGAAATCCCCCCCTTGAAGGCGCCCCTGTGGGCGGTGGCGGCGGTGACGGGGGCAGGCTTGGTGGGAATCATCTGGGGGGCGGACCTGCTGATAGACGCCAGCGTTGCCATTGCCCGAACCCACGGTATTTCCGAAGACATTATCGGTCTGACCCTGGTTGCCTTCGGCACGTCCTTGCCGGAATTGGCGGCGTCGGTGGTCGCCGCTTTCCGCGGGCATTCGGATATCGCCGTCGGCAACATCGTCGGATCGAATTTATTCAATATCTTAGGCGTTGCCGGCCTGACGGCCATGGTGGCGCCTCTGCCGGTGTCCGCGAACATGCTGACCTTCGATATTTGGGTGATGTTGGGGGCGACGGCGCTATTGCTGCCCATCCTCGCCGGGCGCTGGCAATTCGGGACGAAGAGCGCCCTTTGCTTTCTGCTGGCGTATGGCGGCTATATCCTGATCAACGCCCACAACGCCGGCCTTTTAGGAGATAGCTTTGGTGCCTAATCAGAAAGGACAAACCCAGCCTTCGTCAAGCGTATGCCGCCGTGGAGGATTCTTAGTCGCGGAAACCTTGTCGAAAATGGGGGTCGAAGTCGTCTTCACCCTTAGCGGCGGTTTCAGTCGGAAATCTGAGTGGTTCGACGAGAACACCCGGCAAAGATCAGCTTGGGTTGAATCCAATAAAGAACTCCTTCGAAACGAAGCGGAAAACTCACCACCTCACCCGCTTCAAATTTCCACCGCTGTTTTAAACGCCCTTGGAGAGAATGATTTTTTATGGTCGATGGTGGGGACACTCATTATTGGGCAGAGATCGCCTTGAATATCGCTCAATTGTATAGACCTGCCTAAAACAGACAGAGTGACGCACCTGCACCTCACTGCACGTCTTACTAACAGGTCTGCCAATCGGTTTTCCTACCAAACAAAATAAGGATCA
>JABMOY010000018.1 GCA_013203955.1 Rhodospirillales bacterium
GGCCGAAGCCGCGGCCCTCGCCAACGTCGCCGCCGGCATCGTCGTCGGCAAGGTCGGCACGGCGGCGGCCTATGCCGCTGACATCGTCGCCCGGCTGCATCATCAAGATTTATCAAGCGCCGAGGCCAAGGTGCTAAGCGAAGCCCAAGCCAAAGACCGGATCGATCTTTGGCGGCTGGCCGGGCACACGGTCGGTTTCACCAACGGCTGTTTCGACCTTCTGCATCCCGGCCATGTGTCGCTGTTGAAACAAGCGAAGCGGGCTTCGGGGCGGCTGGTGGTGGGGCTCAATTCGGACGCCTCGGTGGCCAAGCTCAAGGGCGAAGGCCGGCCGGTGCAATCGGAATCGGCCAGAGCCGCCGTGCTGGCATCACTCGAAACCGTCGACGCCGTCGTCATCTTCGCCGAGCAGACACCGCTTAAACTTATTAAGGCGTTCAAGCCCGACATCCTGGTCAAAGGCGCCGATTACGACCTGAAAACCGTCGTCGGCGCCGACGTCGTCAAGAAATACCGGGGCAAAGTTTTGCTGGCGAAACTCGAGCCCGGCCACAGCACGTCGGCGACCATCGCACGGCTGGTCAAATAACCCGTTTTGGAAGGCATCCAGGCACATCTGTTCTTTGGGCTGGCCTGGTTGAGTTTCGGCGCCGTTCACTCGATCCTCGCCGGGCCTAAGGCCAAGCACCGGCTGGGCCAGACGCTCGGCCCTTATTACCGGCTTTCCTATAATGTGCTGGCGACCGTACACATCGCCGCCGTCTGGGTCTTCGGCCAAACGGTTTTGAGCCTTGAGCCCTACCCACTCGATCCCGCCAGCGCAACCGCGCTGACCGTCCTCAGGGTGTTGGGCGTACTAATTCTGATCACGGCGCTACGTGAATACGATCTCGGGCGATTTTCCGGACTCGCCCAAATCCGCGCCCACAAACTCGGCAATCCCGACCCCGGCGACGAGCCGCTACGCACCGGCGGCCTGCACCGGTTCGTCCGCCATCCGCTCTATCTCGGGGCTTATTTGATTTTGTGGGGCGGGGCCCAGAATGACTTCGGCTTAGGCACAGCGGTTTGGGGGTCGCTTTATCTATTCATCGGCGCCCGGCATGAGGAACGATCCCTGTTGGCGCTTTATGGCGGGGCCTATACCGACTACCAAACCCGGGTGCCGGCCATTATTCCGTGGAAGGGAAAAGCTTTATGAGCGAAGCAAGCGATCAGGGCTTCGATGCCGTTCGCCATTTCGACGCCGACAAAGCCAACGCCTATGACGAATACATCCCGAGAGTCATTCCCGGCTACCACACCCTTCACCATTTGACGGCAGGGATTCTGGAAACCGAAACCGGGGCCGAGGGCCGTGTCCTTGTCGTCGGTGTCGGCACCGGCACCGAAGCCATCGAGATTTGCCGAGCTTATCCGGGCCTGTCGGTAATGGGTTTAGATATTTCAACCGACATGCTGACCGTTGCGCGACGACGAATTGCCGAGGCCGGGCTGGAAGGGCGAATTGAATTGAGCGAAGGCGTCGTCGCGGATTTACCCGATGAAGCGGCCTTCGATGCGGCGACGCTGTTGTTGGTCATGCACTTCATCGCCGATGACGGCGCCAAAGCCGGCATTCTAGACGCCATCGCCCGGCGCCTAAAGCCGGGGGCGGCACTGGTCATCGGCGATATGTTCGGAGTGCGCGGAACAGCCGCCTACCAAGACCAAGAAGCCGTTTGGCGCGGCCTTCAAATTGCCGCCGGCATCGATGCCGAAGACGTCGACAAAAGCATCCGCCATGCTGAAAAAGACACCCACCCGATCCCCGAGGAACGTCTGTTTGACTTGCTGGAAGGGGCCGGGTTCGGAACCGTCACGCCTTTTTTCCTGAGCTTGATGTTCGGCGGTTGGGTCGCCCGAAAAAAGTAATTCCTTAACTCTGGCCGCCACCGAACACGCCGACGATACTTTTCCAAAAACCCTGCCCATTGTCGCTGTCGTTATCGGCGGGCACGGGCGGCGCGCCCAAGCCCGGCAGCGATTTAAGCGGAAGGCCTTGGTGCGCGGTTTTCATGAAATCCCGCCACAGAATCGCCGGCGCCCCGCCGCCGGTGACTTTTTTCATCCGGGCGCCATTGTCGTTGCCCATCCAGACGCCGGCGACCAGATCGCCGGTGTAGCCGATGAACCAGGCGTCGCGGAAATTCTGGCTGGTGCCGGTCTTGCCGGCTTGCGGCCGGTTAATTCTGGCGCCCTGCCCGGTGCCGGCGCTGACGACTTCCGAAAGCATGGCGTTCATGGCCCCGACATCGGGGGCCCCGACGACGCGGCCCGGGCCGTCGCCGCCGCGCCGGTAAAGAACGTTGCCGGCGCTGTCGGTGATCTCGACAATACCGTAAGCCCAAACCCCGGCGCCGCCGTTGGCGAACGGCCCATAGGCGGCGGTCAGTTCCAGCAACGTCACCTCCTGGACGCCAAGCGATAAGCTGGGGGTCGGTTTGAAGTCAGCGCTCAACCCGAAACGCCGGGCGATATCGATGACGCGGCCCCGTCCCGCCCGTTCGGCGACCTTGACGGCAATTGTATTGATGGATTTGGCCATGGCGGTCTTCAGGCTGACCGGGCCGATATGGGTTTTCGAGAAATTGCGCGGCTGCCATTTGCCGATGGCGACGGGCTCATCATTCATCACGGTTTCCGGGCGCAACCCGGATTCCAAGCCCGCCAGATAGACGAAAGGCTTGAACGCCGAACCCGGTTGGCGACGCGCCTGGGTGGCCCGGTTGAACTGGCTTTGGGCGTAATGGCGCCCGCCGACCATGGCGCGCACAGCCCCCCAGGGCGTCATTGTCACCAGGGCGGCTTCGGAGATACCGCCAGCCCTGCCCCGACGCGCCAGCGCCCGTTCGATGCCGGCTTCGGCCAAGGCCTGTAAATTCGCATCGAGCGTCGTCTTGACGACCAGGTCCCTGTCCCCCGGATTGACGTAGTCCGACACTTGTTCCATCACCCAATCGGCGAAGTAGGGCCCTAAGCGAGGCCGGGCGGCAACGGTTTTGGTGCGGGTGCCTCTTTTCGCCGCACCGGCGTCTCTCTTTGATAAATGCCCGGCGGCGACCATGTTTTGCAGCACCAGGGCCGTTCTTTTGCGGGACCGTTTGGGGTGGGACAGGGGGTTATAGCGGTTGGGGCCTTTGAGCATCCCGGCCAGCGTCGCCGCTTCGTAAGTCGACATGCCAGCCACCGGGCGGCCGAAATATTTTTGCGCAGCCGCATCAACGCCGTAGGTGCCGGACCCTAAATACACCCGGTTGAGATAGAGGGTGAGGATCTGGTCTTTCGAGAATTTATGCTCCAGCCACAACGCCAGCATCAGTTCCTGGACCTTGCGCTTGACCGTTCTGGCCGGCGTCAGAAACAAGTTTTTGGCCACCTGTTGGGTGATGGTGGACCCGCCTTGAACGATGCGTCCGGCCCGGATGTTGGCGACCATGGCGCGGGCGAGGCCGATGACATCGAGGCCGAAATGCGAATAAAAGCGCCGGTCCTCGGTCGCCAGGACGGCCTGCACCAGCGTCTTCGGCAGGGCGTCCAGCCCCTTCGGCGCGCCATAGACATCGCCGATGGTCATAAGCGTGCCGCCATCGGCGGCCAGCAGCGTCACCGTCGGACGGCGGGTCGGGTTGAAGGCTTTCTCGACATCGGGAAGGTCGGTGGCGTACCAGGCAGCGGCGATGGAAAGGACGATGACGGCCCAGACGCCGGCGACGGCCCCCCACTTTAAGGATTTTTTGAAAATCCAGGTAAGGGCGCACCACAGGCCACCGCCTTGCCTGGGGGTCGGCTTTTTCGCTTTAGCCTTATCTTTAGCCGGGGCTCGTTTGCCCTTGTTTTTACGGACTTTTCCCATGATGGGCATTTTCGGCCCGCACGGTTAGCATCGGGTTAACGAAGACGCGTCTTAAATGTCGAGGTTGGCGACTTTCAGCGCGTTTTCCTGAATGAACTCGCGCCGCGGTTCGACGACATCGCCCATCAGGGTCGAGAACACATCTTCGGCGTCATCGATGTGGTTGACCTTGACCTGCAGCAGCGACCGCGCCTCGGGGTCCAGCGTTGTTTCCCAAAGCTGTTCCGGGTTCATTTCGCCCAAACCTTTGTAGCGCTGCATGCCGACGCCCTTGCGTCCCAATTCCATGATCCGGTCGACCAGCGACACCGGCCCGGTGATCGGAAGCTCTTCGTCCTTGACCGTGAGTACCCCGTGGCGGGCATAGAGCTTCTGCAGTTTCCCGGCTTGCTCATCCAGGCGCCGACCCCCGGTGGAGCCGATCAGGGCGCTGTCGATGGCGTGTTTTTCGGTGACGCCCCTGAGCGTACGGGTAAATTCCAGGCCGCCGTCATCCAGGAAGGCTCCCGCCCAGCCTCGCTCAGCGGGCGGCTCCAGCGCGTCCAGGCGCTTGGCGATGACGTCCGCCGTCTGCCCCGCTAAATCGGCATCGGACAGGACTTGCGGGTTGAGTGCGCCCAGGATCGCCGTCTGCTCGGCGATCGCCATGGGAACGTTTTGGGCGATGCCGGCCAGCAGTTCCTTGATCTTGCGGGCCTCGTCGACCAGCGTCCGCAGGTCGGGGCCCGCCACTTGTTGGCCGTCATGGGGCACGAACACCACGCCTTCGTCGATGGCGGCGTTGAACAGATAGTCTTCGAGCTTGCTGTCGTCCTTGAGATAGACTTCCGACGAGCCGCGCTTGGCCCGGTAAAGGGGCGGCTGAGCGATATAGAGGTAGCCCCGCTCGATGACCTTGGCCATGTGGCGGAAAAAGAACGTCAACAGAAGCGTGCGAATGTGCGAGCCGTCGACATCGGCGTCGGTCATGATGATGATCTTGTGATAGCGGCATTTTTCGATATCGAAATCGTCGCGCCCGATGCCGGTGCCGAGCGCCGTGATTAAGGTACCGATTTCGGCCGAGCTCAGCATCTTGTCGAAACGCGCGCGCTCGACGTTGAGGATCTTGCCCCGCAGCGGCAGGATCGCCTGGTTGGACCGGTCGCGCCCCTGTTTGGCGGAACCGCCGGCGCTGTCACCCTCGACGATGAATATTTCACTCAACGCCGGGTCGCGTTCCTGGCAATCGGCCAATTTTCCGGGCAGCGACGATATATCCAAGGCGCCCTTGCGCCGCGTCAGGTCGCGGGCCTTGCGGGCGGCTTCGCGGGCGGCGGCGGCTTCGACGATTTTGCCGATAATCTTCTTGGCTTCCGCCGGGTGCTCGCCGAACCAGCGCTCAAGCCCTTCGCCGATGATGCCTTCGATCAGGGGCCGGACCTCGGACGACACCAGCTTGTCCTTGGTTTGGGACGAAAACTTGGGGTCCGGGATCTTGATCGACAGCACGCAGGTCAGCCCTTCGCGGGCGTCATCACCTGCTAAGTTAATTTTTTCCCTTTTGGCGATACCGCTGGACAGCGCATAGGAATTGATGGTCCGGGTCAGCGCCCCCCGGAAACCGGCCAAGTGGGTGCCGCCGTCGCGCTGCGGGATGTTGTTGGTAAAGCACAGCATGGTTTCGTGGTAGCTGTCGTTCCATTGCATGGACAGCTCCACGCTGGAGCCGTCGCGCTCGCCGATGATCGTGACGGGGGCCTCCAACAGCGGCGTCTTGGCCCGGTCGAGATAATTGACGAATTCCGTCAAGCCGCCTTCGTAGTGCATGTCGACGATCTGCGGCTCGACGCTACGGGCGTCCTTGAGGCGGAGCCCGACGCCTGAATTCAGAAACGCCAGTTCGCGCAGCCGGTGTTCAACCGTCTGGAAGTCATAGTCGGTCATGGTAAATGTCTTCGTCGACGCCAAAAACGTCAATTCGGTACCGGACAGCGCCTGACCATCGTCGCTTAAGGGGGCATCGCCGATTTCCTTCAGCGGGTTTTCGGCCTCCCCATCCTTGAAGCGGACGAAATATTCCTTGCCGTCGCGGCGAATTTTTAGCTCCAGCCACTCGGACAGCGCGTTGACCACCGACACGCCGACCCCGTGCAGAC
>JABMOY010000019.1 GCA_013203955.1 Rhodospirillales bacterium
ATGGTCGAACAAAACGCCAAAAAGGGGCTGGAATTTGCCGATATCGGCTATGTGTTGGTGTCCGGTGAAACCGCCATCGCCGGGTCCGGCGATGAATTGCTGGCAAACCCCGAAGTCGGGCGCCTCTTTTTAGGCGGCTAAATCAAATACAGCACCAGATAGACCGCCAATAAGGCGACCGCCCAGAACACCATGTACCCGGCGGCAATGGACCGGGCGAGTACGCCGCTTGGCCCGACCCAGCGAAAGACGCTGCTGATAAACCCGTTTAGTCCCGCCAGGAACGCCGCCCGGATACCCCGGTCGACGGGGGCATAGACCTTTATCAGCCATCGAATGGTGGCGGTCAGGAAGCGGCGATAGAACCAATCCATGTCTAGGCTGATGGTCAGCGTCCGCTTCAACAGGGGAAGGCATATGAAGAAAGCCAAGCCCGAGAACAACAGCAATTTCAACATCGTCAACACGTGGGTTGCCGTATAGGGAACGTAATTGACCTTAAACGGCAGCAACGCATAAAGCGGTTCCGGAAACACCCCAATGGCTATGCAGAGAACTGCGAAAAAGATCATGGCGAGCCGCATGTTGAGCGGCGGGTCCGGGGGCCGGAGCCCGGAATCTTTCTGGAAGAAAACGAACCACGGGAACTTGATGCCGGCATGCAGGAACACGCCGGCCGACGCCGCCGCCAACATGAACCAGGCGATCATCAGGCTTTCATCGGCGGCGGCCTGTGAAATCATCGATTTGGAAATGAACCCGGACGTCAGCGGGAAAGACGAAATCGACAGCGCCCCGATGACCCCGCATATCATGGTCAGGGGCATCGATTGGAACAATCCGCCCAGGTCGGAACATTTCCGTTTCCCGGTCATCATCAGCACCGAGCCCGCCGACATCAGCAACAGCGCCTTATAGATGATGTGGGTAAAGGCGTGCGCCGCCGCCCCGTTGAGTGCCATCTCGGTGCCGATGCCGATGCCGGTGACCATGAACCCGACCTGGTTGACGATGGAATACGCCAAAATCCGCCGCATGTCGTTTTCCAACAGCGCATAAATGATCCCGTAAAACACCATATAAAGGCCGACGAAAATCAAGATCTCGGCGCCGGGAAAGCCCCTGATTAAAACGTACACCGCGGTCTTGGTTGTAAAGGCGCTCAGGAACACCATGCCGCCGGGGGATGCTTCTGGATAGGCGTCCGGTAGCCACGCCGACAGCGGCGGCGCGGCGGCGTTAATCAGGAAACCCAACAACATCATCCAGGTGGCGAACGATTCCAGTTGCATGGCGGTGAAGGCTACGGCGCCGGTGGTGTTGATATGAGAGACAATCCCCACCAGCAATAACGAGCCCCCCAGGATGTGCATGGTCAGATACCGCATGGCGGCGGCCATCGACCGGTTGCCGCCGGCGCACAACAACACCGTCGTCGAGCCTAGGGCCATAACCTCCCAAAACAGGAACAGGGTCAGCAGGTCGCGGGCAAAGGTGACGCCGATGGCGCTGCCGGCATAGATAAAGGCGGCGGTAATTTCGCTGGTGCGGCAATGGTTGATGGCAAACAGCCCGCCGGCGAAGGCCATGATCGAAAATATAATGGCGAACAGGCGGCTCAGCGCATCGCCGGCAAGCGGCGTCAGGGTATAATCGAACAGGGAAACCGTAAAGACCGGCCCGTCCGGCACGTTGCTAACCAGCCACAACACGAATAGCGGCAAGACCAGAATCCAAGTCTTTTGCAACGCCCCGCGAAGGAACGGAATGGCGAAAGCGCCGAGGATCAGCACGATGCCAGGAGGGATGTTTTCAATCGCCGTCATAAATAATACGTGTCCTTGCGTCTTAAAAGCTTTCCCAGCCCCTTTGCGAAGAAGATCATGGCAACACAGGCGGCGAACCCGAACCAGGCGTTGAAGCCGAAGGTGTCATCGAGCCCGAAGGTGCCGTGCGCCGGAACCCAGATCTCGACAACGACCAGCGCGGCCAAAACCACGCCGCCGCCGATCCACAGCTTGCGGATGGTATCGGGACGGACAAGCCAGTGCAGCGAAGAGTCCTTTTCGGTAGGCTTCGCCGACGTATTTTTCCGGGCGGCCTTTTCCGGCGCTTTTTTCGCGGTGCTCTTCGCCGACTTCTTCGGCTTTGGCTTCGACTTGCCTTTGCTTTGGCGGGTTTTTTTCTTGTCAGTCATGCTTCCAAACCTAGGGCGCAACAATCAATTGCATCAAGTTGTAAACCGGTTCGGGATAGAAAAATAAAACCAAACACCCCGCCGACGTAACGGTAATGGCGACCAAGCAGGCTGCGGGGGCTTCCTTGATGCCCCGGGGCCGGTCCAGGTCGCGGGTGTGGTCATGTTCCGGGTCGTGAGGATGGCAGGGTTCCGGCAAGGGATTTCCCCCCGGGTCACTAAAAAATCCACGAAACGGTATAGGCAACAGATAAGCGACGTTCAAAAGCGAGCTGACGACCATGACACCAACCAATACCACTTGGTCGGCCTCCAACGCGCCCAAGAACAGATACCATTTGCTCCACAGGCCCCCAAAAGGCGGCAGACCGATAATCGACAGGCTGCCGATCAGGAAGGCAGTGGTGGTGATCGGCATGGACTTGCCGATGCCGTGCATCTGGCTGATTTCGGTCTTGTGGGCCGCTACCATGAAGGCGCCGGCGCAGAAAAATAGCGTGATCTTGCCGAAGGCGTGGGTGGCGATGTGCATGCCGCTGCCGACGATGCCCAAGTCCGTCACCAGCATCGCGCCCAAAACGATGTAGGAAAGCTGGCTGATGGTGGAATAGGCCAGCCTAGCCTTCAGGTTGTCCTTTGTCATGGCAACCAGCGACGCAATTAAAATCGTCGCCGCGGCAACGTACTGCAGCCATTGGCTGGCGCCCAGCTCGAACAGGAAATCGACACCGAAAATATAGACCACCACCTTAAGGATGGTGAACACGCCGGCCTTGACCACGGCGACCGCATGCAGCAACGCCGATACCGGAGTCGGCGCCACCATCGCCGCCGGCAGCCAACGGTGAAACGGCATCAACGCCGCTTTGCCGATGCCGAATGCATACAACGCCAACAGCACGGCGACCACGGTCGCGCTAGTATCGTTGGTAAAAAGCCCGCCGTTGATAAAATCCAGGGTTCCGGAAATGGTCCAGGTCCAGATGATGGCGGTCAACAGAAAGCAAATGGACGTTCCGAGCAGAATACCAAGATATACCCGTCCGGCCCGCTTCGCCTCGTCCGTGCCGTTGTGAGCAACCAAGGGGAAGGTCGAAATCGTCAGCACCTCGTAGAAAATAAACAGGGTCAGCATATTGCCGGCAAAGGCGACGCCCATGGCGGCGCCCAAGGCGACAGCGAAAAAGGCATAGAACCGTGTTTGGTTTTCCTCGTGGTGGCCGCGCATATAACCGATTGAATAAACCGACGTTATCAGCCACAGAAAACTGGCGATCCCGGCGAAGATCATGCCCAGCGGCTCGACCGTGAAGGCGATGCTGAGCCCCGGCAGCATTTCCAGTAATTCCACCGATGGGGTTTGGCCCTCGGCGACGGCGGGATAAAGGCTGTAAACAAAATAAACCAGGACGACCGCCGTTATAAGCGTCAGTGTTTCGCGAATGTTCGGATAGCGGCCCAAAAACGGGATCACGGCGGCGCCGACGAACGGCGTCAGAATTGCCAGGAGGATGATTTGTTCCAAGGCCATGGCTATGGCGTCCCCCGCAACAGAACTTCCGCAGACCCGATGGCAACATCAAGCACGTCGGTCGCGTCAATGCCGAAATATACCGAGGCCCCGATCAAGACCCACATCGGCACCAGCATGCTAAGAGGGGCTTCGGAAATGGCGGTTGCACCATCGGCGGGCGGGTGGAAATAGGCGGCTTCGACGACCCGCCAGACATAGATGAGCGCCAACAGGGAGCTGACCAAAATTGCCGCCACTGCCAACCACCAACCCCGCTCCAGGGCAGCTTGGATCAAATACCACTTCGACACGAAACCGACCGTCAGCGGCACGCCGACGAGGCTCAAACCTCCGGCGACGAAGGCCGCCATGGTCGCCGGCATGCGCTTGCCTAAACCGTTGAAGGCGCTGATCTCAACAGAACCGATACGTAGCGCAATGCAGCCCATGGCCATGAACAAGCCGCCTTTCATCAAGGCGTGGTTGAACAGATGAATAATGCTCGCCGCAAGCCCCGTAACTGTGGCCGTGGAAATGCCGAGGACGATATAACCAATTTGCGCGACAGACGAATACGCCAACATGCGCTTGATGTTGGTCTGATAAATGGCTGCCGCCGAAGCGATGATCATGCCGGCTATTGCCAGAAGCAGCAGCAAAAGGCCAATGCTGTTATCGGCAAGAATTTCGACCCCACCGAAAACGGTGAAATAAATCCTGATCAAGGCATAAACGGCGACCTTGGTTCCCGTAGACGCTAAAAAAACGGTGACCATCGAAGGCGCGAAGGTATAGGCATTGGGCAACCACAGATGCAGGGGAAACAGCGCCAATTTCAGGCTGAGCCCCACGGTCAGAAAAGCCAGCGCCACGAGAATGGTCTTGGTGTCAGCGACCGCTGGCAGGATGGTCGAAAGATCGGCCATGTTGAGCGAGCCGGTCATCATGTACATCATGCCGACTCCGATGATGTAGAAGGTGGCGCCGATGGTGCCCATGATCAGGTAACGAAAGGCTGCGCTCAGCGCCCGTCGGTCAGACCCTAAGCTGATCAGCACATAAGATGACAGCGACGAAATCTCCATGAACACAAACAGGTTAAAAACGTCGCCGGTGATGGCGATGCCCAGCAATCCAGCCAGGTTGAGAAGGTACATGGCGTAAAAAAGGTAGATGCGTGCATCTTCGATTTCCGCTCCGACGCTTATCCGGGCATAGGGCAGGGCAACGGCGCCGATCATCGTGACAATAACCAGGATGAAGGCGTTGACGGTATCGATCCGGTATTCGATACCCCAGGGCGCCGCCCAATCACCAAGTGAATAAACGATTTCACCGCCCGTCAGGGTCTGATCCAAAAGCCCCAACGCAATCGCCAATGACACCCACGTAATTATCGTGGCAATAAACCACGAAGCGCGGGGGTTGCGCAAAATCAGGCACACCGGGGCAGCCAAAAGGGCCAACGCCACTTGCAAAGCCGGCAGCTGCTGTGAAAGCTGGGCTTCGATCAACGCTCAAGCTCCCGGTCCTGGGTGTCGATTTCAAAGTCCTCGATGGTGCCGTAGGCATCGCGGATACGAACCACCAGCGCCAAGCCCAGCGCCGTCGTCGCCACGCCGACGACGATGGCTGTCAGGATCAGAACATGGGGCAGGGGGTTGGTATAGACCTCGATCCCTTGGGCCAGGATCGGCGCCGTGCCGCCCTTTATTTTTGCCATGGTGATGTAAAAGGTAAAAACCGAAACCTGGAAAATATTCAGGCCGACAATCTTCTTCACTAAATTGTTTTGGGAAATGACGATGTAAAAGCCGGTCATCATCAGAACGATGACGATCCAGTAAACAATAAGCCCCGGGAATTCCATGGCTCAGTGTTCCTGCCGGGCAAAAGTGTAAAAAATGGTAATCATTGCCGCCGCCACCGTCAGGCCGACACCGAATTCGACCAGCAAAATGCCCAGATGCTGGCCGGAGGTCGGCTCGCTGGCGAGAACGTTGTAATTAAGGAAATTCCCACCCAGAAAGATCCCAGCCATGCCGACGCCCGCGTACAACAAAACACCAAGCGCCAGACAGAGCCTCGTTGCCCAGGTTGGAACCACCATGCGCGACATATCGACATCGAAAATCAGAGCATAAAGTATGAATCCGGCAGCGAAGATCACCCCTGCCTGAAAGCCGCCGCCGGGGCCGAAATCCCCATGCCATTGAACGTAAAGCGCAAAGACCAGAATGAACGGGATCAAAAGTTTTGATAAAACCCGTAAAATGACGTTTCGGCTCATGCCAAGCCGCATTTCTCCGACGCCCATCCTGAGCGTTCGCCGTCGGCCGCGTTGAGGCCGCCCGATAATCAGCAAGACGCCCAGGGCAGCCGTGAAAATAACGAAGACTTCACCCAGGGTGTCATAGCCCCGGTAACTCGCCAGAACCGATGTCACGACGTTGGGAATTCCGATTTCCTGTCCCGATTTTTCCAAGTAACGCGGTACGACATGATGATGAATGACGGATGTCGGATCGCCATAAGGCGGCATGTCGAATGTCCCATAAACCAGGACAGCGCCGGTGATGATAACTAAACCCAATGCTAACCAAGGCTTCCGGCTCTCCAGGTGTTTTTCTTCACTCGTCGTCAGGGCCAATGTCCCCAACATTAAAACCGTTGAGATGCCGGCGCCGACGGCGGCTTCGGTAAAGGCCACGTCGACGGCATCCAGAACCACATAGAGCGCCGCCGCCGTTAGACTGAAAATGCTGGTCAGCATGACGACGCCAAACAGGTTTCTCAGGCGCGCCACGGCAAATCCGATCGTCGCCATGAAAACCATCAACGAAAGGACAATCAGGTCTTCGATGGTGATTCTCCCTCATTTTTTATTTCGTTTTTCTGCTCGTTGGCGCTATCCAACCGGGGCAGGACGCCCGCATTCACGGCCGCGCGGGCAAGAGCGTGAGTGGCGGTTGGACTGGTAAACAAGAGAAAGACGACGATTAATGCCAACTTAATAGTGACAATCGTCAGCCCGGCCTGCAGCATCAGGCCAATAAGGATTGTGCACGCGCCCATGGTGTCGATTATGCCCACGGCATGCATACGGGAAAAAACGTCGGGCAGCCGGTTGATGCCGATGCCGCCGATGATCAACATGACCGAGCCAACGATCAATAAACCCCAACTGGCGATTTCCAGAATAATCGCCATCAGATATCCCCCAGCTCATCGCCGCCTGTCGGCCGCCCCATATGGGAAAATTCGACGAATTTTGAGACCGCGATGGTGGCGATGAAGTTAATCAAGGCGTAAACCAAGGCCAGATCCAGGAAATCGGGTCGCCCGCTCATAAATCCATATACCGAAATCAAAACCACCGTCAGCGTCCCGAAGGCATTGACGGCCAGAATCCTGTCATAAACGGTTGGCCCCTTGATGGACCGGATCAACGCCAAAGACATGGTAACCAAAACAGCGAACGCGGCGACGGCGAACATCATGACGAACTCCCGCTTTTGTTCTGCTCGTCCGTGGAGTGCGCTTCCATGGCCGTGACCCGGCGATCCATGTCGCCGGTTTGCAAATGCTCAGTGGCGGTGCGGGTCAAGGTATGGACGCTGAAGATGTCTTTTTCGATGGCGATGGTGACCGTGCCCGGGGTCAGGGTGATGGAATTGGCGTAAATCACCTGTCCCAGTTCGGTTTCCTGCGTCGCCTTCACCTCCACGAATGAAGGGCTGATCGGCATTTTTCGGCGGAGGATGACCCCGGCGACATGGATATTAGCCTTGATGATTTCCAGAATAAGCCAGGGCCAGTAGAAAATAGCCCGGATCGTTAAGTGTATGGGATGCCCTTCGTGATCGACGACGTCCATCCGGTAGGCGATCCAAACGACAGCGATGACCGACCCCACCCCAAGGGAGAGAAGCAATGGCTCAAAAAAACCCGAGAGCAAGAGCCAAAGGCCGAAAAGGACCATGCCCAAACTTAGCGCGTGCAACAACGTTCAGCCTCCCCCCCGAAACATCTGATCGAAGGATAATTTCGCAGCCCCCCAGTATCTAGGAAAAAACGTCGTTTTATGTATCTAAGCGGACATTTCTTTGAATAAAAGAAGGGTTGTCGGCGGAAGGGCTATTGGGTTATGGAAAATGCATGAAACGCTTCTCGCTCCTTATCGTATTATTCGCTCTCGTGGCCGGGTTCGGATGGGGCCAATCGGGGCAACCAGCCGAAGCCCAAGAAACGTTCAAAAGGGACCGGCTGGCCATCGTTACCGCCGATGGCGCCCGCCACCCTTTCCGCATCGAAATGGCGACAACCCCCGACCTTCGCACCCAGGGGCTGCAGGGACGCAAAGGCCTAGCTGCAGACGCCGGTATGTTGTTCGACTTTGGCCGTCTTCAATTGGTGGCCATGTGGATGAAGAACACTTTTGTGTCATTGGACATGATTTTCATCGCCGGCGACGGCCGGATCGTCAAAATAGCCCCCAAAACGACGCCCGAGTCGCTTGCCATTATCGAATCTTCGGGACTGGTAAAAGCCGTTCTGGAAGTCCGGGGCGGCACCTCGGCCAGGTTGGGCATTAAGCCCGGTGACCGGATCGATCACGCGATTTTCAGGTAAGGCGTAACCTTGAGCCTCTCGGACTTGCGCGAAAACCACGCAGGCCTTACCTTCCGCTAATCCGAAGATGCTATCGGGGCGTGGCGCAGTCTGGTAGCGCACCTCGTTTGGGACGAGGGGGTCGGAGGTTCGAATCCTCTCGCCCCGACCATTTTCGGCGAAAGGGACCATAATGACCGATGTTCGTATCTACAAACCAACCAAGACCGCCACGCAGTCCGGGCGACGCAATACCCGGGCTTGGGTTCTTGAGTACGAACCCGGCGCGCGTAAGGAAACGGACCCGTTGATGGGGTGGGTTGGTTCCGCCGACACCAAAGGCCAGGTCCGACTGAAATTCCAGAGCAAGGAAGAAGCGGTGGCCTTCGCCCGCAAAAACGGAATAACCTATCATTTGCAGGAACCGAAACCCCGGCGCATAAGACCCAAGAACTACGCCGATAATTTCGGCTTTCACCGGCCTTTTTAGGCGGCGTATCTTGCCTTTGAGCGCCCGTAGCTCAACCGGATAGAGCGCGGGATTTCTAATCCCGAGGTTGCAGGTTCGAGTCCTGCCGGGCGCACCAAATTCCACGAAACCGGAAAGCGGATTATGGCTGACCCCCGACCCCCACAAGAAGACGGCATCATCGATTTGTGGCCGACGAAAATCGTCCGCAGGCGAATTGTCGATTGCGAGTCAGCGAACAAGGATCTGGTAAAACTCGTCCGCGAGTTGGAGCGGGATAACAAAAAACTGACCACCGATTACCTGGCGCCTGACCTGTTCAACATGGATCATCCGGCAGTCAATTGGCTGAGGGACAGCGTTAACGGGACGGTCATCGAATATCTTCGCCAATTGGGCATCGACTATGCCGTTAATTGGACCATTACCGGGTGGCCCAACGTCAACCGGTTCGGGGATTACCACGATACTCACAATCACCCTTGGTCGTACCTCAGCGGAACCTATTACGTGAAAATGCCGGCCAGCCGCGAAACTTTGCAAAGCCGCAGTGACGTGCGCCCAGGGTGCATCACATTTTATGACCCCCGCCCAGGCGTTAATATGCAGGCGATAAAGAACGACCCCTATGTCGACCCCGAATATACGGTACTGCCGGAACCCGGCTTGATGTTGTTGTGGCCGGCCTTCGTTAATCATTTCGTCCATCCGAACCTGAGCAAGGAGACCCGAATCTCCATCAGCTTCAATATCGTTTTGAAATGGTCCGACGAATACCTGCCCGATCAAAGCTAGGCTTAAAAGGGCGGTTTTCCTTTCTTTTCAAGGATATACTGGCGCACAGGGGCAGGGTTTCCTAAAATACGCCTGCCTTCACAAACAGGATGAAAAAAGTGGCCAAAGTTATCGGCACCAGCAACGCCTACAACCGCAAGGACAACCGCCTGGAAGAGCCTAAGATTTTCTTTTCCTTCGACGGCGGCATCTACCAAACCATTGATTGGGGTTTTGGCGGTTTTATGGCCGGCGATTACGAGGGCGAGCTGATGCCCGAACAGGAATTCTTCATCGACGGTATCGGCCCCAGCGCCGATGAAGTCTTCGCTGTCCGCGTTGACGCCGTGGTCGCCAGAAGACTCGGCAACCAGCTTTGCGTGGGCTTTGTCGAATTAACGTCCGATGCCTATGACATCTTGGAGGCGCTGATGATGCGCCGCGCTAAATTGCTTGATAAATTCAGGAACCGCTAGAGGATTGGTATTTCAACAGTGGCTAAAGCAAAAAATTCACAGAAGGAAATAACGGAACGCCGCAATGATAAGCGGACCAAATCAACGGACATTGCCATCACCGTCGATGGCAAGGATTATTCGACGCAAAACCTGAGCGTCGGCGGCGCCATGATTAACGGCTACGTTGGCAACTTATCGGCGGGGGCCTTGTTGGCCGTAACCGGTGTCGGCCCGGCCACCGGCAAAGTTCAGAAGGTCGATATTCAAGCCCGCGTTAACCGCGCCATACCCGATGCCAGTCAATTGGTATTAACGTTTCTGGCGGTGGATGAAAAAGCCTATGAAATCCTTCAAGGCATCATGGCCGACAGGATCAGAATCCTGGAACTCAATAAGGATCAGCCGTAAAGGTCCTTGGGGTCAACCTCGACCTCGGCTAGGGAGACCACCTTGCCATCCCGGACGCCATTGAAAAAGCAATTCCGCCGACCGGTGTGACAGGCAACGCCTTTCTGATCGACTTGCATCAGGACCGTGTCGGCATCGCAATCCCACCGGAAATCCACCAACTTTTGGGTTTGGCCCGAAGTTTCGCCCTTGCGCCATAATTTATTGCGTGATCGTGTCCAATAACAAACTTGGCCGGTCTTCAGGGTTTCGCTAACCGCGTCCCTGTTCATCCACGCCATCATCAACACTTCGCCGGTGTCGAATTGCTGGGCAATCGCCGCCACCAGACCGTCATCGTTGAAGGCAATGGCGTCGAGGACCTGATCGCTGGCCGCCGCAATTTCCTCAATTGTTCCCATATCTTTACTCATGGTGTTACCCGGGGAATGTCTCCTATCCTAGCCATAGTATGTTCTACATCGTCTTTTGCCGGCGTTCTATCAATATTGGGGGTAATGGATTAACTTTGGCCGCACGTTAAAACCGGGACGACCCATAATGAACGACCGATTCACCAACGCCGAAACCCTGATCGAAGCCAACGGCATCACCGTTACCCGGCGTGGAAAAGAAATCCTTACCGATGCGTCGACCCGCGTCCGGGCCGGAGAAATCGTTACCCTGATCGGCCCCAACGGCGCCGGCAAGACGACTATTGTGCGGGTCGTTCTCGGCTTGATGAAGGCGGACAGGGGAACGATCCAGCGGCGGTCGGGGTTGGTCATCGGCTATATGCCGCAAAAGTTACACATTGATCCGACCCTGCCGCTGACAGTCGGGCGTTTTTTAGCCTTAGGCTCACTGCATGATAGAGCTCACGCTAAAGAAAAGGCGATGGCGGTGCTCGATGAAGTCGGCGCCGGAATGGTCATGACGTCGCCTTTGCAAGCCGTTTCAGGGGGGGAATTTCAGCGGGTCATGCTGGCCCGGGCGTTGCTCAGGAACCCCGACCTTTTGGTTCTGGATGAGCCGTCCCAAGGCATCGACGTCACCGGGCAGGCCGATCTTTACCGGTTAATCACCAGAATCCGCGACAAACGAAACTGCGGCGTCTTGATGGTGTCTCACGATTTACATCTGGTCATGGCAGAAACCGACGAGGTTGTGTGCCTGAACCACCATGTCTGCTGCGCCGGCCATCCGGAAACCGTCGCCAACGACCCCAGTTATATCCAACTGTTCGGCAAACAGATCGCCAGCACGCTGGCCGTTTATCACCATCATCACGACCATACCCACGACGCCGGCGGCCATGTCGTGCCATTAGACGAGCACGCCTCCGATGGATGATTTTCTGATCCGTGCGCTTATCGGCGGATGCGGCGTTGCTGCCCTCGGTGGCCCGCTGGGGGCTTTTTTGGTGTGGCGGCGCATGGCCTTTTTCGGCGGCACCTTGTCCCATTCGGCGTTATTGGGGGTGGTGTTGGGCTTTTTGCTGGGCATCAACCTGACCGTCGGCATTTTCGCCGTTTGCGCCATTGTCGCCTTGGTTCTGGTGATGTTGGAACGGCGGTCGCGTTTGGCCAACGATACGCTGCTCGGGATTCTGGCTCACGCGACCCTTGCCATCGGCTTGATCGCGTTGACGTTCATCGAATCTCGAAGGGTCGATTTAATGTCATATTTGTTCGGCGACGTTCTGGCGACGACGATGGCCGATATCGCGCTGATTTACGGCGGCGGGATAATCGTATTGGGGGCTTTGGCCTATTTTTGGCGGCCGCTTCTATCGGCGACGGTGCATGAGGAACTGGCCTTCGTCGAAGGCGTGCCGGTTGCCGCCGTCAACCTGGCTTTCATGCTTTTGCTGGCGGTCGTGGTGGCCCTGGCCATGAAGGTGGTCGGTATTCTGTTGGTGACGTCGCTGATTATCATTCCGGCCGCCGCCGCCAGGCCCCTATCGAAAACGCCTGAGGCAATGGCGGTGCTGGCGATGGTTATGGGCTGCGCTTCCGTGGCCGCGGGATTATGGGGGTCTTTCGCCTTCGATACCCCATCGGGACCGTCGATCGTCGTCGCCGCTTTCGCGTTATTCCTGCTTACGGCGTTGCTGTCGAAATTCAGCCCTGAGCAGTAAGGCGCCCGAACCCTTTTTCCAAATCGGCGATCAAATCTTCGGGGTCTTCAAGCCCGGCGTGAATGCGCAGGCTCGGCCCCGTTGCTTTCCATTCATTGACGGTGCGTATTTTGCCGGGGTCCGTCGGGATCATCAGACTTTCATAGCCGCCCCAACTGTCGCCCATGGCGAAAAGCTCCATGCCGTCCAACATCGAAGCTATGGAGGCTTTGGAATATTCCTTAAGAACCACCCCGAACAAACCGGATGCACCGGAAAAGTCACGCTTCCAAATTTCATGCCCGGGATCGTCTGGCAGGGCGGGGTACAGCACCCGGTCGACTTCGGCGCGGCCTTGCAGCCATTCGGCCAACCGGATGGCGTTTTTGAAATGGCGTTCCAGCCGCACGGAAAGTGTGCGCAGCCCCCTCAGCCCTAAATAGCAGTCATCGGGCCCGGGGCAGTTGCCGAGCGCATTGCCTGTCCATTTAACCACCTGGAACTGTTCGGGCGTCGAAACGGTGACCAGCCCCAACATGACATCGGCGTGGCCACTGATGTATTTCGTGCCGGCCTCGATAATGATATCGACACCGTGCTCGAACGGTTGGAAGAACAGGGGGCTGGCCCAGGTGTTGTCCATAACCACGGTTGCGCCGGCGGCTTTCGCTTCGGCGGAAATCTTGCCGGCATCCAGCATTTCGAAAGTCAGCGAGCCCGGCGATTCAAAATAAACGACCTTTGTTTCCGGTTTCACAAGCCCGTCTATGCTTTGGGCCGGGTCGAAATAGGTCACATTGACCCCGGCGCGCGCCAACAGCCCGTTACAGGTCCTGACCCGGGTCGGGCCGTAAACGTTGTCGGCGACCAAGGCATGGTCGCCGGATTTCAATAACGCATGCAAGGTCACCGAAATCGCCGCCAGCCCCGACGACAAGGCGACGGTACGGTGGCCGCCGTATAGGGCGGTTACGGCGTCTTCCAAGGCAAAGCTCGTCGGCGTGCCGGTGCGTCCGTAATGAACGCCGTCAAAGGGCTTTTTCGATGATTCCTCGTATTCGGCGACGGTCGCATGGGTGACCGTCGAGGCGTGATAGACCGGCGGATTGACGATGCCGTGGTTTTCCCGGGGGCTTCGCCCTTTGTGGATAAGTTTGGTTTCTTTTTTCATGGTATACCACGATACAACGGCTCGGGGTTGATGGCGATAGAGTAGGTTTTATTAACTGATATATTTCTGACGTTAACCTGACGTTCTTTCCCCTTGAGGCCCCTTCATAAATTCTGTTACGGTCTATCTGTATCGCTTGTCATGAGTGAGGATTCAGACGAGCGTCTCTTCGAATTTATAATAACATCACACCAGGGAGCCAATTTTGATGAAAAAAACTGCTTTTGCGTTTGCCGCTATCGCGGCGGCGGCGCTTACCTTTGGACCGCAGGGTGCCAAAGCCGGGACGTTGGAAGACGTCAAGGCCCGCGGCGTCTTGAATTGCATCGTTAATACCGGCCTGCCGGGATTTTCCTACACCGATAAATCCGGACGCTGGAAAGGTTTTGATGCCGACATGTGTCGTTCGGTCGCGGCCGCGGTTTTGGGCGACGGGGAAAAGGTCAAATTCATTCCCGCCACCGGCAAAACCCGGTTTACGCTCCTGAACTCCAAGGAAGGCGACGTGATCTTCCGTAACACGACGTGGACCTTCGCCCGCGATGTCGACGTCAAATTGAACTTCATTCACACCACGTATTATGACGGTCAGGGCTTCATCGTTCGCAAGTCCAAGGGCGTCAAGCACGTTAAGGAACTCGACGGCGCCACGATCTGCATCCAGACCGGCACGTCAACCGAGCTGAATCTGGCCGATTACTTCCGTGCCAACAAAATCAGCTACAAGCCTGTTCCGATCGAATCCAACGAAGAAGCCCGCAAGAACTATCTGGCTGATCGTTGCGACAGCTACACGACGGACAGGTCCGGCCTGGCCGCGACACGCGCGACCTTCGACAAACCGGGCGAACACGTGATCCTGCCGGAAATCGTTTCCAAAGAACCCCTTGGACCCGTCGTTCGCCACGGTGACGATCAGTGGGCCGACATCGTCCGTTGGAGCGTCTATGCCTTGATCGCCGGTGAAGAGCATGGCGTCACGGCCGGTAACGCCGATAAGATGGGGAGCAGCACCAACAACCCGAACGTCAAGCGGCTTCTCGGCACCGAAGGTGACTTGGGCGCCCAACTCGGCCTCGATAAGGAATGGGCCAAACGCGCCATTAAGGCCCAAGGCAATTATGCCGAAATTTTCGAACGTAACCTCGGCGAGAGCACGAACATCGGGCTGGAACGCGGTCTGAACGCGCACTATACGAAGGGTGGACTGCAATACTCACCGCCTTTCCGGTAAACCGAGACTGTTAAACTTGACGACTTAATGCGTGATGCGCCGGGATTTATCCCGGCGCATCTTCGCAACCTCTCAAAAGAGAGGAAAAACAGGGGCCAGGGGGCAAGTTTTGGAAAGTGCATCAACCACCGCTGTTTCGGCGGACAATCCGGATATTCTTTTGCGGCTATGGCGCAACAAGGATACGCGCTCAGTCATACTGCAAATTCTGACCATAGCCCTGTTGTTCGCATTCCTGGCTTATATCTTCAACAATGCGGTCCTTAATCTGGCCGCCCTCGGCAAGACCTTTAGTTTCGATTTTCTTAGCCAACCCGCCTCCTACGACATCAATCAACGCCTCATTGAATACACCTCCCAAGACACCCATTTTCGGGCGATGATGGTGGGGCTTTTGAATACGGCAATGGTCGCTTTCTTCGGCGTCATAACGGCGACCATCCTTGGCTTTCTGTTCGGGATTATTAGGCTTTCCAGTAACTGGGTCGCCAGCCGTCTCGTTTACGGCCTTATAGAAATGATCCGCAACGTGCCGGTCCTGCTGCACATTCTGCTGATCCACGGCATCATCGTTCATGTCTTGCCGGGCGCGAGAAACGCACTCGACATCGGCGACAGTGTTTTCCTGTCCAACCGGGGGCTGACTATTCCGGACCCTATAGCCGGAGATGGCTTTTCCTATACTGTTATCGCCTTTTTTGTCGCCATTGGCGCCATTATCTACTTCAAAAGGTGGGCCAAGAAGGTCCGTGAAGCGACGGGTAAAATTTATCCCGTTTTCATGATTTCCCTCGGCATCCTGATCGGCCTGCCGTTGTTTGTGTTTCTTGTCACCGGCGCCCCGCTGAGTTGGGAAATGCCGAAACTGGGTCGTTTCAACCTCAAGGGCGGTTTGACGATGATCCCCGAATTCTTGGCGTTGTGGCTGGCCCTGTCAATCTACACATCGGCCTTTATCGCCGAAATCGTCCGCGCCGGCATCCTCGCCGTCAGCAAGGGCCAGTGGGAGGCATCGCAAGCCGTCGGGATCAGACGCAACCGTATCCTGCAACTGGTCGTCATCCCGCAGGCGATGCGGGTTATCATTCCGCCGCTGACCAGCCAGTACCTGAACCTGACCAAAAACTCGTCTCTGGCCATCGCCATTGGCTACATGGATGTCGTCGCCACCATCGGCGGCATTTCGATGATGCAGACGGGCAAGGAAATGGAATCGATGATCCTGGTGATGGGCATTTACTTAAGCATCTCGTTATCCATTTCGTCGGTCATGAACTGGTACAATAAACGAATTAAGCTGGTGGAAAGATAGGGGGGAATCATGGTTCTTAGCGAAACAGAAAAAACCCTTACCGTCACCGAGGCCGGCGGCTATCTGCCCGGCACCCATCCGGACCTGCCGCCCCCGTCCAGCGTTCATGGCCCCATTCACTGGGTTAAAGTTAACTTGTTCGGGTCCATCACCAATACGGTGCTGACCCTTCTTACCCTCTATCTCGTTTTTTCCATCGTGCCCATGCTGGTGGACTGGATGTTTGTTGACGCGGCTTTTGAAGGGGAATCCCGCAAAGATTGCCGCGCCGTTGCTCATGGCGCGTGTTGGGCGTTTATCGGCAACCGGTTGCCGTTGTTCATCTACGGCTTTTATCCCGAGGCGGAACGCTGGCGGGTGGACCTGTCTTTCGTGCTTATGATTCTGGCGCTTGTTCCGATGCTGTATGAGGGCACACCCCAACGAGGCAAGGCGCTCATTTACTCGTGCCTATTTCCGCTTATCGCCGCTTTCTTTCTGGTCGGCGGCATTGGACTGGAAAGGGTTCCAACCGATCAATTCGGCGGCCTGATGCTTAACGTCATTATCGGCGTCACCGGCATCGTCTTTTCCCTGCCCATCGGCATTGTCCTGGCCTTGGGCCGACAGTCCCACCTGCCGATTGTGCGAATCTTGTGTATTTCGTTCATTGAATTCATTCGCGGCGTGCCGTTGATTACGCTGTTTTTCGTCGCCGCCGTCATGCTGAGCTATTTTGTTCCACCGGGAACGAATTTTGATCTGCTGGTCCGGATTCTAATCATGGGGACGCTCTTCGCGTCCGGCTACATGGCCGAGGTTATCCGCGGCGGCCTGCAAGCAATCCCCAGCGGCCAGTACGAAGCCGCCGACGCGATGGGGCTGACGTACTGGCAATCCATGCGCAAGGTGATCTTGCCGCAGGCGCTTAAGATTTCCATTCCCGGCATCGTTAATACCTTCATCGGCCTTTACAAGGATACGACGCTGGTCATCGTCATCGGGCGACTGGATATTCTGGGCATCGGCAATTCGTCGTTGGCGGATTCCAAATGGCAGGGGCTGTCGACGGAAGTCTACGTCTTTGTTGCAATTTTCTTCTTCATAAGCTGCTTCTCCATGTCCAGGTATTCCCTGTGGCTGGAGAAAAAGCTTCATACTGGGCATTAAACAGGGAACCGGGATTATGGCGGAAACGGAAAGCTTGAGCGAAACCTCGGCACAGGTTCAGTCCTCGAAAGGCGAGGAGGACATTATCCAGATCGTCGGCATGCACAAATGGTACGGCGAGTTTCATGTGCTGAAGGACATCAATCTTTCCGTCAAAGCCAAGGAACGCATCGTCGTTTGCGGGCCGTCGGGGTCGGGAAAATCGACCATGATCCGCTGCATCAATCGCCTGGAAGAGCATCAGCAAGGGCAAATCATCGTCAACGGCATCGAACTGACCAATGATTTGAAAAAGATCGAGGTCATCCGCCGCGAAGTCGGCATGGTGTTTCAGCATTTCAACCTGTTTCCGCATCTGACGGTTCTCGAGAACTGCACCCTCGGTCCCATCTGGGTCCGCCATACGCCAAAAAAAGAAGCCGAGGAAGCGGCGATGAAGTACCTGGAGCGGGTCAAGATTCCGGAACAGGCGGATAAGTTCCCCGGACAGCTTTCCGGCGGGCAGCAGCAGCGCGTCGCCATTGCCCGCTCGCTGTGCATGAACCCCAAAATCATGCTGTTCGACGAACCGACCTCGGCGCTGGACCCGGAAATGATCAAGGAAGTGCTGGACGTGATGGTCTTGCTGGCTGAATCGGGCATGACCATGCTGGTGGTCACCCATGAAATGGGCTTTGCCAAGACGGTTGCCGACCGCGTGATCTTCATGGACGAAGGCGAAATCATTGAACAGAACGACCCCCATGAATTTTTCGACAACCCCCAGCACGAACGCACCCAACTTTTCCTCAGCCAGATTCTAGCGCATTGACTTAGGGGAAGAGGTGAAATGACCGAAAGCCTTAGAGCCCGCGCGGAAGCCGCCACCAAAGAAGTTCAGGATATTCTCGGCGTGTCGGCAGAAACCCACCCGAAGGAAATCACCGACGCCCTGGAACGCACGATCACCAATGCGTTGCTGGAAGAACGCCGGCGTTGCGCCGACGTGGCTTCAAAATGCTACGGGGAAGACAAGCAAAAGGCGCATAAGGTCGCCGAGGAGGTCAATCGCATCAACACGGCCCTGATCGCCAACCTGTCGGCATTGCGTTAAGCAAAGGCCCCTCAGGTTTCGATCGGCGTGTCCTGGCGCATACCCCATTCCGACCACGAGCCGTCGTAAACGGCGACATCTTCCTTGCCCAGCAGGAACAGGCCGAAGGCAAGCATGGACGCCGTGACGCCGGACCCGCAACTGGCGATGACCGGTCGGTCCAGATCAAGCCCGGCGCCGGCGAAGACAGCGGCTATTTCATCGGCATTCCGCATGGCGAGGTTGTTCTCATTATCCATCAGTTGAAAAAACGGCAGGTTGAGACTGCCCGGAATGTGGCCCGAGCGCGTCCCTTCGCGCGGTTCCGGCGCGGTGCCTTCGAAACGTTCCTTGGTGCGCGCGTCGATGACCTGCTCGTTTCCACTTTCGACGTTGGCCAGCATCTGTTCGATATCGCGCACAAGAGAATCATTTTTTCGCCCCGCATAGTCCGCCGGGGCAGGGGCAGGGGCCTCGTTCGTCATCGGACGGCCTTCGGCCAGCCAGACCTTCATACCGCCGTTGAGAAGGACGACGTCGTCATGACTGAACACCCGGAACGTCCACCACACCCGGGCCGCCGCCATGCCGCCGCCGTTGGTGTCATAGACGACGACCTTGTCCGTATTGGCGATGCCAAGTGCGCTCACCTTGGCCGAAAACGTATCCGCGTCGGGCAGCATGTGAGGAAGGTCAGAACCGTTCAGGCAGACATCGTCGATATCGAAGAACACGGCGCCCGGAATGTGCTGGGCAGCGAATTCCGCTTTGGCATCGCGGTTTGCCCCGGGCAGAAAATAAGTGGCGTCAACGACTTTCACCCCCTTGGCGTCGAGGTTCCGGGTCAGCCATGCGGCGCTGACGAGGGCTTGTGGGTTTGCGTAATCCATGAGGTTTATTCCATCCAACCGGGGACAGGCAGCCCCTTTTCCCTTAGGAAAACCGGATTGAAAAGCTTTTCCTGATAACGGGTGCCGTTATCCGCCAGGATGGTGACGATGGTATGGCCGGGCCCCATTTTCTTGGCCATCCTGACGGCGCCGGCGATATTGATGGCGCTGGACCCGCCGAGGCACAGGCCCTCGTACTGCAACAGATCGAAGATATAGGGCAGGGCTTCGGAGTCGGGAATTTGGAACGGCTCGTCGACGACGGCGCCTTCCAGGTTGCCGGTGATGCGCCCCTGGCCGATGCCTTCGGCAATGGATGAGCCTTCGCCCTTCAATTCGCCGGTGGAATAGTAACTATACATAGCGGCCCCCAAGGGATCGGCGACGCCGATCAGAATGTCGGGGTTCTTTTCCTTGAAATACATTGAATGCCCGGCAAGCGTGCCGCCGGTGCCGATGGAACATATGAAGGCATCCAGCTTACCGTCGGTCTGTTTCCAGATTTCCGGGCCGGTGCCATCGAAATGCGCCCTTCGGTTCGACAGGTTGTCCCATTGGTTGGCGTAAAGAACGCCGCTGGATTCACTCGCCGCCATTTCCTTGGCCAGCCGTTCGGCTATGTGGACATAGTTGTTGGGGTCCTTGAAGGGAACCGCGGGGACTTCCTTAAGCTCGGCGCCGCAAAGCCGCAGCATGTCTTTCTTTTCCTGGCTCTGGGTTTCCGGAATAACGATCAACGTCCGGTACCCAAGGGCGTTGCCGCAGAGCGCCAGGCCGATGCCCGTGTTGCCCGCCGTTCCCTCGACGATCAAGCCGCCCGGTTCCAGCCGACCGTTTTCGACGGCGTCCTTGATGATGAACAACGCCGCTCTGTCTTTGATTGAGCCACCAGGATTGAGAAATTCGGCCTTGCCCAGAATCTCACAGCCGGTTTCTTCCGAAACCCGGTTGAGGCGAATAAGAGGTGTGTTACCGACCGTATCTACGAAACCGCCGAGGATGTCCATTCGATGTTCCTAATTCAAGCTTCTTTCCCCGGACGATAGCCCCCGGCATAAGGTCGATCAAGCTTACTGGCCCCGCCAATTCTCGCGGACTTGAGCATGATTGGCCTTAAGCCATTGCAGGGCGATAATCGTCATGGCATTGATGATCCGGCCTTCGTCCAACAGCGCGAAGGCTTCCTTGGCAGCAAGGGAAAACACCCGGATATTTTCATGTTCATCGGTTAAACCGTAAACCCCCTCGGCGTTGGAAGCATCGGTCCGCCCGCAATAAACAAAAACCGATTCAGACGTTCCGCCAGGGCTGACCAAGTAGTGATGGATGGGCAGGATTTCCCGGATTTCGCATCCGGTTTCCTCGATAGACTCACGCCTCACCACGTCTTCGGGTTTTTCGCCTTTTTCGATAATGCCGGCGACACATTCAATCAGCCACGGCGAGGCGCCATCGTCGAACCATTGCGATTTCAGCGCCGCGAAAGCGCCGGGCCGGAACTGTTCGATCAGCACAACCCTATCCAGAACCGGGTCATAAGGTAAAACGGCGACGGCGTGGCCGCGCTCGAATACCTCGCGTTCCATTTCGCCGCTCCAGCCGCCTTCGAACAATCGGTGCTTAAGGCGATAGGTATCGACCTTGAAATATCCCTGGTAGGGGGTTTGCTTGTCGACGACTTCGACATCATCGGCGCTCAAAGGGGAATTGACGGAAGGGGTCATCGGAACCTCATTTATGAATGGGCGTATCCAGGGGGCTATTTGTCGTTCATGAGAAATGAAATGTCCAGACGAAGACGGCCGCCTGAGAAGGCGACCGCGCAACGATTCAGCAGATGGATGGACGATAACCCAAGCGGGGTTTACTTCTTAGTCGCCGCACCCGTCAAATTTTTTAAAGCACCCGCCATTTTGGCAAGAACGGGGTGGCCGGTAACGCCGTGGCGCTTGGCAAGGAATTCCGGGTCGTTGTATGCAATCATGGTTTTGCCGTTGTTGTCCTCCCACGCCAGGACTTTCAAAGGCAAATCAATGCCCATGACCCGGTTTTTCATTATCAGGGGAGTGCCCATCTTCGGGTTACCGAAAATCAGCAATTGGGTCGGCTTCATGTCGGCGCCGACCTTTTTGGCGCCGGCGGCATGATCGACGCGGGCGAAGACCGTAATACCCTTTTTGGCGAAAATAGCCTCTAAACGGTCCAAGGTTTCACCAACCCCATACGGGCTTGGTTTCGTGATGAGACCGTTATCATGTGCATTGGCGGGTGACACGAAAGTAATGGAAGCGAAGAGAGCAGCAATCGCAAGAATTTTATGAATTTTCATTTATTTTCTTCCTATATTGAATTGGTTAACGGGTTTCCCCAACAAGATTTTTCATATTAGATAATGGCAATATTCTACCACCACGGCGACAGTTATAACCTGAACACCCGGTAAAATTATCGTGAACTAATATCTAAGATACAGTGCCGATCGTCCGTTCGCTGGGGAAACGGACCGTCACCGTGGTGCCTGAGCCGGGTTTGCTAACGATAATCAGTTCGCCGCCGTGAAGTTCCGCCAGTTTCTTGCTGAGCGGCAGCCCCAGCCCGGCGCCATCGTATTTCCTGGCCAACGTTCCGTCCACTTGGCCGAAATCGGTAAGCGCCGTTTCAATATGTTCCGGCGCGATGCCGATGCCCGTATCGGCGACGGACAATTGAAAATGTTCTTCCTCATCGATGTCTGCCTTAAAATTGATTGAGCCGCCCTGGGGCGTAAATTTAATGGCATTGGATAGAAGGTTGAGCAGAATTTGTTTTATCCTAAGCTCATCGGCCAATAAGGGCGGAAGAGCCTTGGAAACTTCGGTTTTTAATTCAACCCCGGCATCAAAAGCCCGGTCATAGACCAAACGCTGACACGAAGCCATCAACAGCGGAACATCCAATTTCTTTTCATTCAGCTCCAAAAGGCCTCTTTCAATCCGGGCAATGTCCAGAATGTCGTTGATAAGTTCCAGCAGGTGCTTCCCCGAATTATTGATATCGAGCACATATTCACTGGCTTTGTCGGGGCCCAGGGAACTGGTTTTTTCATCCATCAAAAGATCCGAAAAACCAATCACCGAATTCAACGGCGTGCGCAATTCGTGGGACATGTTGGCCAGGAATTCGGTCTTGGCGAGATTGGCGAATTTGGCTTCTTCCATGGCTTCACGAAGCGCTTCTTCGGACTTGACCTGCGACGTCACGTTGGTGCCGGTACCCCGGTAGCCCTGGAATTCGCCATCGGCATCGAAAACCGGGGTGCCGCTGATGGAAATATGAAGGACTTCACCGGTGGGGTTAGTGAGTTGATAGGAAAAATCACGAAACGGTCGGTGGGCCAACAAGTCGGCGAAATGTTCCCGCCAGCGGGGGTCTTCCAAGTTTTCGTTTGCCAACTCGGCGCGGGTTTTACCAATAAGATCCTCGGGGTTGTAGCCAGTAAGTTGAAAATTGCGACCGGAAAAATATGAGAACCTTAATTCTTCATCCATCTCCCAGAACCAGTCGGAAGCGACTTCGGCGTAATCCTTGAAACGCATGCGGCTGGCATTGAGCGCTTCTTCGGCCAGTTTCAACTCGGTAATGTCAATGAAGGAAATAGCCGTGCCGCCCTCAGGCGTTTTGGATTCGACGATCATGTACCAGGTGCCGTCTGTAAAACGGCGAATGATCGGACCGCTTGGATTATTGTGTTGCTCCATCCTTTCCCGGATGAACTCCTCTTCGCGGCCTTGGGCTTCTTCAATCACGCCTCGGGCGACATTGGCCCGAAATACATCCTCAAAAGTGCCGCCCTTTTCCAGAATATTTTGCGCTACGGGACTGACACGCCGATATTCGTCGTTGAGCGCCACCAATTTATCATCGGCATCGAACAGCGCGAAGCCTTCCTGCATGCTTTCGATGGCGCCACGGAACCTTTCTTCGCTCCGGCGGACTGAATCCTCGGCCTTTTTGCGTTCGGCAATTTCATCGGTTAGTTCCTGGGTGCGTTCTTGAACGCGCAATTCCAATTCATCATGGGCTTGGCGAAGTTCGTTTTGTATCCGGTCGTGTTGAAGCATAACCGTGCCGATATCCCGAGCCATAGCATTAAAGGCATATCCCAGTTCCTGGAATTCAACGGGAGCATGGGGCGAGGGGCGGGGAACGCGGGCTTCCAGGAACCCATCTTCAATTTCACGGGCCGCCTGCACCACGGCCTCCACCGGGCGCACCAGCAACCCGGACAAAAGCCAACTGATAACCCCGGCAACAACCAACCCGAATATGACAAGGGCCAAGGCCGCCCGCTTTACCCCCCCGGCGTTTTCTTCCAATTCCGACAGGGGCTGCGGCACCATGATGCCCCATCCGGTCGTGGGCACGGTGGTGAAACCCGAAATCATGTCCATTTTCACGGCGGGCGAATAAAAGGTGGTGACGCCGGTTTCGCCAGCCATCATTTTGGCAACCGGCTTAACCTTGGCGATGTTTTTCATCTGCCGCTGCCACTCGAGATTGGGGTGGGCCATTATGTTGCCTTGCCCGTCGACAATAGCGGAATGACCCTTTTTCCCGAAGCGGATGGATTTTTGGATGTTGCGAATGTAATCAAGCCCCAGCGCCGCGATGGCGATTTTTCCAGGTTGGATTTGATTGATAAGGTAAATCGTTTCTTGACCCGCGCCGTCGGCCATGACCTCGCTGAAGGCGATGTGGGGAACATAAAAATAAGGCCTGAGGCGCTTGAGAACATCTTCGGGGATTTGGTCGGGAACCCTATGCTTAGGCCTTGGTTTTATCCTGGCGACCGGCCCCGCCCTAGGCGGCGATGCCGCCAAGGGCCAAGGGGTATACGCCAAAAAATGCAAGGCCTGTCATTCGACAAAAGCCGAAGAACATAAAATGGGCCCATCGCTTTCAGGCATTTTCGGCAACAAGGCGGGCGCTACGTCATTCAAGAAATACAGAGGCCTAAAAGGCACCGACATCGTCTGGAATGAAGCCAATCTGGACAAATTTCTCGCCGATCCGAGGAAGTTCATCGGCAAAAAATCAGGCATGAAAAGCCGTCTGAAGGGCGCTGAAAATCGCGCCGATGTCATCGCATTCCTAAAAACGCTGAAGTAAGGAAGAGGTTGGAACTGGTCCTGAATTAAGAGAAGCCTGAGCTCAAACTTAAAAAAAGGAAGCACCCATGTCCAGTCCATCTTCCCGGAGCCACCTTTATAGGCTGGGTGCCGTCCTGGTTATAGGAATTGTCGGATTCCTGGCGTTGAAAGAGATCGCCACTCCCGCCAGCTGGAACTACGAGGACTGGTACCGCGAAGACGCCAAGAAGGAAATCGCCAGCGGGCCTCTCGTCTACGGCGGCAATGAGTCCTGTCAGACCTGTCATGCCGAGGCGCTGAAAGAGCTAACCGAGTTCAAGCACAAGACATTGTCTTGCGAATCCTGTCATGGGCCGTTGGCCGACCACGTCCGAAACGGCGAAAAGACCGCCGCCGCCAAGGTCGATAACGGCTCCAACTGGCAATGCCTGAACTGTCACGCGGAACTCATCACCCGGAAGCTCGTCGACAACCGGCCGGACTTCCCCCAATTCAAAGTGGGTCGCGTTAAAGAGCACGAGGAAGTCGCCAAGGGCGCGCTCTGCCAAACGTGTCATAACCCGCATGACCCGACCCCTTAGTTTCTTCCCTTGGAATCTGGATTTGGACCAGCCATGAACAGCGAAATTAAAGAAAGAGAAACCACGGGATCCGTTCAGGAAACGGATTCCCGCCGGGAGTTTCTGACCCACGTTTTGACGGGGACGGCGACGGCCACGGTATTGATGGTTTTCGGGCCCGGCGTATCGGCCCGGCACAATTACGGCTATTCCGAAGAGAAGCACGAGTACGCTTTCGTCATCGATATCAATAAATGTATCGGTTGCGGCAATTGCGTGCGTGCCTGCAAACGCGAAAACAGCGTACCGGCGGGAGTGTTTCGAACCTGGGTCGAAAGATACGTCGTCACCGAGAAGGGCATTTACGTCGATTCTCCCAAAGGCGCGCTGGAAGGGTTCAAGGAGGTCAATGCGAAAATCCGGGACGAAGCGCTGGTGGCGCGCTCGGTTCCGAAAATGTGCAACCACTGTTTCAACCCGCCTTGCGTCCAGGTCTGTCCGGTCGGCGCGACCTTCCGAACACCTGACGGTTTTGTCCTCATCGATCACGAGCATTGCCTCGGCTGCGCCTACTGTGTTCAAGCCTGTCCCTATGGCGCCCGGTTCATCAATCCGGAGAAGAAAGTGTCCGACAAATGCACCTGGTGTTACCACCGGGTGAAGAAAGGCAAGTTGCCGGCCTGCGTCGTCGTGTGCCCGCAAAAGGCCAGATTGTTCGGTGACCTGAAGAATCCGGAGAGCGAGGTCACCAAAATCTTCAAGAAGGACCATTGGATGACCCTCAGACCGGAGATGCATACCGATCCTTATTGTTTCTACATTGGCCTGCCGAGGGAGGTGCGGTGATGGAACTGCCCAACGACGCGCTCGTCAATTACATCTTCCCGAACAATCACGAGATCTGGTGGTCGTTAATGATCGTTATCTATCCCTTCATTACCGGGCTCATCGCCGGCGCCTTCGTCGTTTCCGCCCTGTCGCATGTCCTTAAAATAAAGGAATTCGAGCCGATCGCGAATTTCGCCTTGGTGGCGGCGCTTTGCTTCGGATTTTTCGCCGGCCTGCCGTTATTGGTCCACCTGGGGCAGCCGCAAAGGGCGCTGGAAATTTACTTCACGCCCCATACGACCTCGCCGATGAGCCTGTTTGGATATGTCTACGGCAGTTACATGGTCCTGTTGATCATCGAGGTCTGGCTGATCTACCGGCCCTATTACATCCGCAAGGCCAACGAGACAAAGGGCTTCGAGCAGTTCATCTGGACCGTCCTCACCCTTGGCTTGACGACCTACCACCCCGATTCCGCCAAACTGGACAAAAAAATAATCACGATCCTTGCCGGCATCGGCATCCCCTGGGCGTTCGTTCTGCATGGATATGTCGGGTTCGTCTTCGGCTCGGTCAAAGCCATCTCCTGGTGGGCGACCGCCTTGCAGCCGATCATTTTTCTGTCGTCGGCCATCGTCAGCGGAATGGCCATGCTGCTGGTTATGTATACCTTCATCAAATGGCGGGCCAAGGCGCCCTATGACTATGTCATGCTCAAGAAGTTCGCGGCCATTCTGTGCAGCGTGTTCATCCTGGATTGGGGCCTGGAACTCCTCGAACTTCTCCATGTTTCTTTTCAGAACAGCCACGAGTGGGAGGACATCAGGCCGCTTATCCTCGGGCCGTTATTCAATTCCTACGTCCTTCTCCAGATGGCGCTTCTTTCTCTCGGCCCGGTCGTTCTGTTGGGCGTGGCGGTGTTAGTAAAACTGCGTGATAAGATCATGTTGTACATGGTCACTCTTGGCGCCTTTTTGCTGGTTCTTCAGGTTCTTGTCATGCGCTTCAATGTCGTGATCGGGGGCCAGTTGATTTCCAAGTCAGGCCGGGGGTTCGTCGAATTCGAGTGGGAGATTTTCGGAAAAGAGGGTGTCCTGACCGCAGCCGTGATCCTGGCGGCTCCGTTTGTCACCTATTACGTGATCAGCCGATTCATTCCCATCTTCGACGAGCCCGCCGAAAAAGGCATTAGAGCAAGCGATCAGACATAGATTGGTGGACCGGCGTGGAGCAACAACTTGGTCGTTCGCATTTGGAAATGGTTTTGGTCGCCGACGCTAAGATTCGGCTGGGGCGCCGTCCTTATCGCCGGCGGCCTGGGTGGAATGATCTTTCTGGGTTCCTTCAACGCTGTCATGGAGAAATTCAACACCTTGGAATTCTGCGTTTCCTGTCACGAAATGGAACAACTGGTTTTCAAGGAATACAAAAAGACCATTCACTACGCCAACCGTACGGGCGTCAGGGTCACCTGCGCCGATTGTCACGTTCCAAGATCCTGGTTTCCGAAGGTCTGGCGCAAGGCCCAGGCGACCAACGAACTGTTGCACAAGGTCCTTGGGTCCATCGATACGCCGCAAAAATTCGAAGCCAAGCGCCTGGAGCTGGCGGAACATGTCTGGAAATATATGGAGAAGGTTGATTCCCGTGAATGCCGAGAATGTCACTCTTATGAAGCCATGGACTTCCACAAGCAAAGCAAGGACGCACAAGAAATGATGGGAATGGCTATGAAAGAGAACGTGACCTGCATCGATTGCCATAAAGGCATCGCTCACAAACTGCCCGATGATTACGAGTGATGGAGAGAGAACCGTGTCATCCATAAACCATAAAATCTGCAAGTTGTTATCGGTGGGCGCGGTGGCGGTTTTGGCCTTGGTTCCGCCCGGCAAAGCCGCCGCGGATGAACCTTCGGGCGACCCCATGCACGTCCACGATGCCGACGACGTCTGGGCCATTGCCCGCGGCGGTCGTCTTTACGACAACTGGATGGAAGAATTGTTGCGGGACCAACCGCGGAAAAATCATCCCGCCTATCCTTCAACTGGCAAAAAGAGGGGCTATCCGACTTGGCGCTGCAAGGAATGTCATGGCTGGGACTACAAGGGAAACAAAGGCGTTTACAAGCTGGGCGACCATGCCACCGGCATTAAGGGCGTGTTCGATGTAAGGGGCAAGAAACCCGAAGAAATTCACCAAATGATCTTAGGCGGAACCCATGGCTTTTCGGGCGCGGAATTGCCCCATGCCGCCCAGGAACTGCTTGCCATCTTCCTAAGCAAGGGCCAGATCGACATGGACAAATACATTGACCGGAAAACCCGTATAGTACGGGGTGATATCAAGAAGGGTGGGCAATCCTTCCAAACGGTCTGCGTTTCCTGTCATGGCTTCGACGGCAAAGAAATCAATTTTAAATCGGGGCGGTTTCCCGAATACGTCGGAACCATTTGCCGCAAAAATCCGTGGGAAGCCTTGCACAAAATCCGCTTCGGCCAACCCGGCGTCGGCATGATCGCGCTGGCCAACCAGGATATTCAATACAATGTCGATATATTGGCTTATTGTCAGACGTTGCCGGTAAAATAAACTTGAGGGAAAGTGGAAAATGAAAATTAAATACCTAAGAATTTTTAAAACGGTCCTTCTTTTGGCCACGGCCCTGCCTTTTCTGGGCGCTGTTCCCGCGACCGCCGGGGAAATCAAAAGCGGCAATCAAAATCAATTGACCATCTACGGCATCGTCACGCGGGCCCTTTTGTACGCCGACGACGGCGACCGGCATCAACTGTTCAATATTGACGGCGGCGTCGAAAATACCCGCATCGGCTGGCTCGCTCGCGGTCAGTTAGACAAGGACCTGTACGTCCTCGGCCATATCGAGATGGACGCACCGCTTTCCAATGCCGCCGGCGACGTCAATCTGAACGGCACGGAATCGGTGATCCGCGCCTCTTGGGGCATCCGCATCCAGGACATTACGGTTACCCATCGGCGATTCGGCAGTATGAGCTTGGGCCGAGGCGACACCGCCTCCACCGACCGGGTGGCCACCGACTTGTCAGGGTCTGACTTGGCGACCGGCAACAATCCAGCCGACATGGCCGGCGGCATCCATTTTTATAACAAAACCACTGGCGCCCGATCCGTCACCCTCGGCGATGTTTTTGACAAGGTCGACGGCCTCGATAAGGCCAGCCGCATCCGTTACGACCTGCCCGAAATCGGCGGCTTGGGCGTGGCGGTGTCGATGACCGGCGGCGGCGCCACCGATATCGGCGCCGGGTATGCCCGGGAATTCGGCGACTTTGCATTCGAAGCCGGCGCTTACTATGCCAATTCCAGCGGCATTTCGACCACCGACAGCGGCCTGTGGGGCGGGGCAGGGTCCCTCAAACACGCCGGTGGCCTCAGCTTGACGGTGTCCGGGGCGATCAAGGGACAGAAGGCCTCAGGCCGCGATGACCCCAACTATCTGTGGGGGAAAATCGGCTATTCCACTTCATTGTTCAAAATCGGCGAGACGCATTTCGGGGTGTCTTACGGCCAATACAACGATTTTTCCCAGAACGGCGATGAAGCAACATCCTTAGGTTTCGGGATCGTCCAGGACCTGGAGCCCATCGGTTCCAACCTGTGGCTTTTGGTCCGCAACCATAAACTTGACCAAGCCGGCAGTGATAATTTCGACGATGTCTTCATCGTTTCCGCGGGCACGCTGTTGAATTTCTAACGGCAAGTTTCAGGGCGTTCTATAATGGGCAGATGGCCGACAATTTTCTTTTGACCGTTGATGAAATGTACCGGGCCGATGCCGCCGCCTCGGCCCTTGGCGTTCCGTCGCTTGACCTGATGGAAGCGGCAGGGGCCGCTGTCGCCACCGAAATCCGAAACCGCTGGAAGCCGCGTCCGGTTGCCGTTCTCGCCGGGCCTGGCAATAACGGCGGCGACGGCTTCGTCGTTGCGCGTTTGCTGTCGGAATCAGGTTGGCCGGTGCGGCTGGCGTTATTGGGAAAACCTAAAAGCCTAAAAGGCGACGCCGCCGCTAACGCCCAACGGTGGAGTGGTGACATCGAAGAATTAAACCTAAGAATCCTGGATGACGCCCCCTTGGTCGTCGATGCCTTGTTCGGCGCCGGCCTGACCCGGCCCTTGCAAGGGGTGGCGCTCGAGGTCGTTCAATGGATCAATGAGGAAAAGCTCGATTGTGTCGCCGTCGATATTCCAAGCGGCGTTCACGGCGACAGCGGCGAGATATTAGGCGACACGCCGAAATCAGAAGTCACCGTTACTTTCTTCCGGCCCAAACCCGGCCATTATTTGTTTCCCGGCAGGGAATCGGCCGGCGACCTTGTCGTCGCCGACATCGGCATTCCGGATGCGGTTTTAGAAGACATAAGACCTAAAACCCGGCTTAACGGCCCCGACCTTTGGCAAGACGTTTTCCCTTGGCCGGATACCGCCGATCACAAATACAGCCGCGGCCACGCCGTCGTTGTCGGTGGCGCCGAAATGACCGGCGCCGCCCGGCTGGCGGCCATGGGCGCCCGGCGTTTGGGGGCCGGGCTCGTCACCATCGCCGCTCCGCCCGAAGCCTTTGAAATCTACGCTTCCGAAGAACCCGGAACCCTGGTCAAGGCGGTCGGCGATGACAAGGCGTTCCGAACGGTTCTGGATGATAAGCGCACGAACGCCGTCCTTGTCGGGCCGGGGGCGGGGTTGGGGCCAGGGGGAGAAGAGGGGGTTTCCGAAACCACCCGCGAGCGCGTCCTGGCGGCGCTGGATTGCGGCAAATCGGTCGTTATCGACGCCGACGGATTGAGCGTTTTCGCAGACAATCCCGAAGCCCTGTTTCAAGCCATCAAGGGGCCTTGCCTGTTGACCCCACACGAAGGCGAATTCAGGCGGTTGTTTTCCCTGGAGGGCGGTAAACCCGATAGGGCCCGCGAGGCCGCCCGGCAATCCGGCGCCGTGGTGCTCCTGAAAGGCCCCGACACCGTCATCGCCGCCCCCGATGGCCGTGCCGTAATCAATGCCAACGGCACGCCCGATTTAGCCACCGCCGGTTCTGGAGACGTTCTGGCCGGGATGGCATTGGGGCTGATGACCCAAGGCATGGAAATTTTCAACGCCGCGATGGCTGCGGTTTGGCTGCACGGGGCGCTCGCGGAACATATCGGGCCGGGGCTGATCGCCGAGGATTTGCCTGATAATTTGCCCCACGTCCTGCAGAAACTACGCGCCGTCATAAGCTCTTAACTTGAAATCTCACTCTTACAGGCAGATGTTTGGCGAATGGACGACCTGATTAAACCGAACCCTATGGACGAAAACGCCGCCGCCGGAAAACCGGAAGGCTTTCTTGACCGCACGCTTCGTAATGTGAGAAGCGCATGGCGGGGAATTGCCGGGTCCGGCTATGACGCCACCACGGCCTCCTCCCGGCCCGATCTCCCCGAAAGCGATCTGGATACGTTGAAGGAACAGATGCGGGCCTGCCTGGAAACGCGGGGCGGTGAAGTTTCTGCGCGCGCCCGGGCGGCGGCGCTCGGCCATGTTTACCTGGCGCTCGACGCCACGGGCAGGGAACGGTTCTTGAATGTTTTGGCCCACGGTTTCGATGTTGACCCGGGTCCTGTCGATGCCGCCGTGGAAGAACTCCGCAGGGCCAAAGGCGATGATGCCAGGCGCTCGGCCCATACACTGTTGAAAAGGTCGCTGGAAGCCCCCCGGATAAAGCTCCTGACACAATTCAATGCGCTTCCCGACGGCATTAAGTTCCTGGTCGATATGCGCGCCGAGTTGATGGGCTTGGAAACAACCGATCCCGCCTTGGCCGCCCTTGAACAGGAGCTAAAGGACCTTTTGACCACTTGGTTCGATGTCGATTTTCTGGAGCTCAGGCAGATCACCTGGGACAACGCCTCGGCGGCGTTGCTCGAAAAACTGATCGCTTACGAAGCCGTTCACGCCATCACCGGCTGGGACGACCTGAAAAACCGCCTGGATTCCGACCGCCGGTGTTTCGCTTATTTCCACCCAAGAATGCCGGCCGAACCCCTGATTTTCGTTGAGGTGGCGCTGGTCAACGGGCTCGCCGGCAATATTCAAGCCCTGTTGGATGAAAACGCGCCGGTTATCGACCCCAAGACCGCCGACACGGCAATCTTTTATTCGATTTCAAATGCCCAAAAAGGCCTTGCCGGCATCAGTTTCGGCAATTTCCTGATCAAAAGGGTGGCCGAAACCCTGAGCGTCGAATTCAAGGGCTTGAAAACCTTCTCGACGTTGTCGCCGGTCGTTGGTTTCAGGAAATGGTTGGACCGTACCCTGGCCGAGGGCGAGCCCAAGCTTCTTACCCCCGGCGAAGGCAAGGCCTTAAACGCCGCCGCCGGCAAAGCCGCCGGCGCCAAGGGGGTTCTGAAATCATTGCTGGCTAATCCCAGTTGGCCCGAAAACCAAATTTTTTCCGATGCGCTCTATGCGCCGCTGCTTCGCCTGTGCGCACGGTATCTGATGGAAGCAAAAGGCCTCAACAAACGGGCCCTCGACCCGGTCGCCCACTTTCACCTGACCAATGGGGCCAGATTGGAAAGGCTGAATTGGCGGGGAGACCTATCACCCAGGGGAGTTAAAAAATCGGGCGGCATCATGATCAATTATCTTTATGATTTAAGCCGCGTTGAAGACAACCATGAAGCCTATACCTCGACAGGCAAGATCATGGCTTCTTCGGGGGTCCGAAACCTTCTGAAAAAATGATAGGGCGGCCTGTGGAAATCTCCCACATGCCCCCACTCATGCCCCCACTGGCCAACCATTTGCGATGCATTGACACCTGGGGTCCTTCGTATAAAGATGCGGCCCCGTAACCGGTTCCGGGGCGGTTTGCCAGAATTCCGCGGGCGTGGTGGAATTGGTAGACACGCAGGCTTTAGGTGCCTGTGACGCAAGTCGTGGGGGTTCGAGTCCCTCCGCCCGCACCATTCAATACAGTTTCTTTTTAAACTGTCTCTTTATTTTACACTGGGAAATTCATGCAGGTAACTGAAACCAAATCCGAAGGCTTGACCCGCGAATTCACGGTCGCCCTGCCGGCTAAGGAAATTGAAGAAAAGATCGTCCACCGGCTTAAGGAAATTGCGCCCACCGTGCAGATTCCTGGGTTCCGGCCCGGCAAGGTTCCGCAAGCGGTCCTCCGCAAAAAATACGGCCCCTCGGTTATGGGAGAGGTGCTGGAACGGGCGGTTACCGATTCCTACCAACAGGCCCTGGCCGAAAAAGGGCTGCGCCCGGCCATGCAACCCAAAATCAAGGTTACCAAATTTGAAGACGGCGAAGACCTTGAGTACACGATGGCCTTCGAGTTGTTGCCTGAAATCACCCCGATCGATTTTTCCAAGATCAAGCTCGAGCGCCTGATACCCAAACAGGATGACGCGGAACTTGAGAAAACTCTTGTCAGGATCGCCGAAGCCAACGGCACGGCGGTCCCTGTCACGGATGCTCGGGCAAGCAGGACCGGCGACGTTCTGTCCATCGATTTCGTCGGCAGCATCGACGGCGAGGAATTTCCTGGCGGAAAAGCCGACGGCTATGACCTGGCCTTGGGATCGGGCACCTTTATCCCCGGTTTCGAAGATCAACTTACCGGCGTCAAGGCCGGCGACAAGGTCGAGGTCAAAGTCAATTTCCCGGACAATTATGGGGCCGCCGAGTTATCCGGCAAGGAAGCGATCTTTCAGGTAACGGTCAATGAATTGAAGGAAACCGTTCCCGCCAAGGTCGATGATGAAATGGCCAAAAAGGTCGGCATGGAAGGCCTTGAGGCGCTTAAGAACACCATCCGGGAAGAACAAAACGGCGAGTTCAACCACCTGGCCCGGATGAACCTGAAACGCCTTTTGTTGGATGAATTAGCCGACGCCCATGATTTTGACGTCCCGGAGAAGCTCCTGGAACAGGAGTTCGAGCAAATCTGGACTCAGTTCGAGGAACAAAGAAAAGCAACGAAGGAACCCGAGGGTGAAACCAAAACCGACGACGAGCATAAAGAGGAATTAAGGGAAATCGCCGAACGCCGGATCAAGCTTGGCCTCTTGTTGTCCGAAGTCGGCCGCCTTAACAACATCGAGTACGATCAAGAAGACCTCAATAAACACATTATGGCGGAAGCCCGCCGCAATCCCGGGCGTGAGCAAGAGGTCATGGATTATTACAAGAACAGCCCCGAGGCCGTGGAACAATTGGCCGCCCCCGTTTACGAGGAAAAGGTCGTGGATTTCATCCTGGATCAAGCCACCATCAAGGATAAAGAGGTCACCATGGACCAAATGATGGAGATCATAAAAGAAGAAACCAGCGACAAGCCCAAGAAAAAGACCCCGGCTAAGTCAAAGTCTGAAAAGAAACCGGCCAAAAAAGCCGCTAAGAAAAAATAAGGAAGCTCTCGAAATGTCCAATCCGGCAGAGTTTTATATGAATAATTTGGTCCCCATGGTCGTCGAGACGACCAACCGGGGCGAACGCGCCTACGACATCTATTCCAGGCTGCTTAAGGAACGGATTGTTTTTCTGACGGGCGGCGTCGACGATGGCGTGGCCAGCCTGGTCTGCGCACAACTTTTGTTTCTGGAATCCGAAAACCCCAACAAGGATATCGCCTTTTACATCAATTCACCGGGCGGCATCGTGACATCGGGCTTGGCGATTTATGACACCATGCAATATATCCGCCCCGACGTTTCCACCGTCTGCATCGGCCAGGCGGCATCCATGGGGTCGTTGTTGTTGTGTGCCGGGGCCGAGGGAAAACGCTACGCACTTCCTCATTCCAGGATCATGTTGCATCAGCCTTCCGGCGGCGCCCAGGGTCAAGCATCCGACATAGAAATTCAGGCCCGCGAAATCCTGTCGTTGCGCGAACGGCTCAACAAAATTTATGTCCATCATACGGGTCAGAAACTTTCCGTCATCGAAAGTACCGTCGACCGGGATCGTTTTATGAGCCCCGAGGAATCCGTTAAATTCGGCTTGATTGATGAAGTCGTCTCCAAGCGTCCTCTCTTGGGTGGCGATGATGATGATGACGACAACGGCAAGGACGGCGACGATAAATCGGACGACAATTAAGGAAAAAACAACAATTTTGAGGCCTTTATAAGGGACGATATATATTCATTCCGTTCTCAATTTAAGCATTCTGTACCCGGGTTGAATATTAGGAACCGCCGCAAGATACTGTCTTTATTGTTTTTTTCAGTATTGTGCGGGTCGAGTTCAAACGGGTAATATGAATGAACTTGGGGAGGGGCCGGTTTACCGAACGGAGTATCCATGAGCAAATCCACCGGCGGCGATTCAAAAAATACCCTCTATTGCTCTTTCTGCGGCAAAAGCCAGCACGAAGTCCGCAAGCTTATAGCCGGACCGACGGTATTTATCTGTGATGAATGCGTCGAATTGTGCATGGATATCATCCGCGAAGAGCACAAAACGAACCTTGTCAAAACCGGCGACGGGGTTCCCGCGCCCCGCGACATCTGCACCGTTTTGCAGGATTACGTGATTGGCCAGGACCATGCCAAACGGGTTCTGTCGGTCGCCGTGCATAACCACTACAAGCGGCTCAACCACGGCAACAAGAACAACGATGTCGAACTAGCCAAATCCAATATTTTGCTGATCGGCCCGACCGGTTGCGGCAAGACCCTGTTGGCGCAGACCCTGGCCCGTGTTCTTGACGTGCCCTTTACCATGGCTGACGCGACGACGCTGACCGAAGCCGGCTACGTCGGCGAGGACGTCGAAAATATCATCTTGAAACTTCTGCAATCGGCCGATTACAACGTCGAGAGGGCGCAGCGCGGCATCGTCTATATTGACGAAGTCGATAAAATTTCCCGCAAATCGGACAATCCGTCAATCACCCGCGACGTTTCCGGCGAAGGCGTGCAGCAAGCGCTTTTGAAAATCATGGAAGGCACCGTCGCCAGCGTCCCGCCCCAAGGCGGCCGCAAGCACCCACAACAGGAATTCCTTCAAGTCGATACCACGAATATCCTGTTCGTCTGCGGCGGCGCCTTTTCCGGGCTGGACAAAATCATTTCGGCCCGCGGCAAAGGCACGACCATCGGTTTCGGCGCCGATGTGCGGGCGTCAGACGACCGCAACACCGGCGACATCCTGCGCGATGTCGAGCCCGAGGATCTTTTGAAGTTCGGCCTGATCCCTGAATTCGTCGGTCGTTTGCCGGTGCTGGCGACTCTGGACGACCTGGACGAAGGGTCGCTCGTCGAAATCCTGACCAAACCGAAAAACGCCCTGGTCAAACAGTATCAGCGCCTGTTCGAGATGGAAGACGTGCGGCTGACCTTTTCCGATGATGCCCTGATATCCATTGCCGAAAAGGCCTGCCAACGCAAAACCGGCGCTCGGGGATTGCGGTCCATCATGGAAACGATTTTGCTCGACACCATGTTCGAGCTACCGGCCCTGGAAGGGGTCGAGGAAGTCGTTATCAGCCGCGAAGTCGCCGACGATTACGCCAAACCGCTTTATATCTATTCGGAACGCCAGGAAGAAATTGAAAGCAGCGCTTGAGAGACCGCCTTCGCCTCGTCGCAGGAGCTTAATTTTGAGCGTTAACCTTGAATGGCGGTTCCAACAAGACCACTTATGACCTAGAATTTTGCAAAGCTGGGCACCGCTCACTTTCCGGTCCCTATTTCGGGCAACACGGCGAAGAAAAAACGCCAGAAAAAAGGTATAATATCCGTGACTTATCAAGTCGACATGTACCCCGTCCTCCCGCTTCGCGACATCGTTGTTTTTCCCCATATGATCGTTCCCCTGTTCGTCGGCCGTGAAAAATCGGTGCGCGCGCTTGAAGACGTCATGAAGGACGACAAGCAGATTTTGCTGGTTGCCCAGAAAAATGCCGCCCAGGACGATCCGACAACGAAAGATATCTACGAAGTCGGGACCGTTTCCACGGTCTTGCAGCTTCTCAAGCTTCCCGACGGAACGGTAAAGGTGCTGGTCGAAGGCGTGCGCCGCGCCAAGGTTATGCGTTACGCCGAAAACGAAGACTTCTTCCTGGCCGAAGCCGAATTGCTTCAAGAAGAAAACGGCGACTCTGAGGAATTGGAGGCGCTCAGCCGTTCGGTCATCAGCCAGTTTGAACAGTACATAAAGCTCAATAGGAAAATTCCACCCGAAGTCCTTGTCTCCATTAACCAAATTGATGACACCGCCAAGCTGGCCGACACCATTGCGTCGCATTTGGCCCTGAAAATTTCCGAAAAGCAGGAACTTTTGGAAACGGAAACCCTGACTGAGCGGCTGGAGCGGGTCTACTCCTACATGGAAGCCGAAATCGGCGTTCTTCAGGTCGAGAAAAAAATCCGCAACCGGGTCAAGCGCCAG
>JABMOY010000201.1 GCA_013203955.1 Rhodospirillales bacterium
TACCAGAACATAGCCGATGTCGGCGAATTCCAGTCCCTTCTTGGCATTCTGCTCAACCATGATGATGGTCTTGCCTTCGTTGTTTTGCAGGTCGTCGAGGATTTCGAACACCATGTCGATGAAGCGGGGCTCAAGCCCGATGGACGGCTCATCAACCAGTAGGACTTCGGGCTCCATGACCAAGGCGCGGGAAATTTCCAACAGCCGGCGTTCGCCCCCCGACAGCACTTTAGCTTGGTGAGTGCGGCGTTCGGCCAGGCGGGAATACTTGGCAAATATCTTTTCCGCCGTTTCCTTGGCTTTGTCCGGCTTGTCCATCAAATAGCCACCCATCCAAAGGTTTTCCTCGACCGTCATGTTGGGGAAAACAGATTTATCCTGAAGGATGTATGCGATGCCGGCGTTTTTAAGTTTTTCACTGGACGTCATCGACGTGATGTCGCGCTTGTCTTCGCCGTCGCCGACCAAGATGCGGCCGCTGAAGATATTGGTAAAACCAAAAATCGAATGAAGAATGGTCGATTTGCCGGCGCCGTTGGGGCCGATCAGGCAAAGGGACTGTTTGCGGGCGACCTGCAGATTGAAATCATGCAGGATTTCCATCTTACCGTACCCGGCTTTGAGATTTTCGATGCTAACGAAAGGGGCGTTTTTCGCCAGGGAGGCAATTTTTTCCAACGGCACTGATTCGGCCATGGCCTGGGCTTGACGGGTGACTTCCTCGACCGAGATGACGGATTCGGTATCGATTTGGTGATGGCCGACGGCTTTCGTGAGTTCGGTTTTTGTGTCCTCAGTCATCTAAGCGTCCTCCATCTCGAGGTGGCCGCCGAGATAGGCATTGATGACACGCTCGTCATTTTGAATTTCATCCGGCGTGCCGTGGGCCAGAAGCTTGCCATTGGCCAGGCAATAAACGTTGTCGGCCAAATTCATGATCACCGGCATGTTGTGCTCAATCACGAACAGCGTCACTCCCATCTCCGTCGCCGCCATGCGCAGCCGGTCGATCAGGCCGTTGATCAGCGTCGGGTTGATCCCAGCTGTCGGCTCGTCCAACAACAGCAGCCTGGGTTTATTCATCAGCGCCATGGCGAATTCGAGGAGTTTTTGCTGGCCGAATGATAAATCGCCGGAAATGAGCTTGCGTTTGGAATAAAGGCCGACGAATTCCAACAATCTTTCCGCCTCGTCCGTCGCTTCAGGCGGGTATTCCTGAAACATGGTCTTGAAGGTTTCATGGCGGTGAGGAATCGAAATCAGCATGTTTTTGACGCAATCCATTTTTGAATAAATGCGCGTTTGCTGGAATGTACGCAAAAGGCCCAGGCGGGCGATCTGCGGCACCAGCATGTCGGAAATCTCGGTGCCTTCGAACTTGATGGAGCCTTCATCGATCGGGTGATAGCCAACGATGGAATTGAACAGCGTCGTCTTGCCGGACCCGTTGGGGCCGATCAGGCCGGTCACCCGGCCCTCGGGCACGTCGAGGCTGACTTTGTCGTTGGCGATGACCCCGCCGAAGGACTTGGAGACATCGCGGACTTCAATCATCGCGCTCATTGGGCTGCCTCCGGGGTGTCATGAGCCCTGTCTTGAGCGACGATGTCGTCATCGACGGTGATGCCAAAAAATTCGGGCCATTTTTCTTGCATCCAACCCATGACGCCTTGCTGAAAAAAGACAACCAGGATGATGATCAATGCGCCTAAAGCAACCCACTGCCAGCCGAGCAAGTAGGTCCAGGTGACTTCCTTGAAAGCGTGAAACAGGGTGGCGCCGATGACAGGCCCCCAAAGGGTACCCTTGCCCCCCAACAAGCACATCACCACCATGAAGATACCGAAGGTGACGGTCGGAAAGGCGACTTCCAGGGGTTCGATGAAACCAATCATGTTGCCGAACAACGCGCCTGACATGCTCAGAAAAAAGGCGGCGATTGACCAGCCGACGATTTTATAGCGCATGGTGTGGATGCCCATGCCCTCGGCCTTTTCTTCGTCATCGCGAATGGCGTTGGCGGCGAGCCCGAAACGGCCTGAATACAGCCATCTTAAAAACATAAATGTGCTGATCGCCAATATGAAACAAGAAACATAAAAGAATAGTGCCCGGTCGTCCGGTTCGCCCGGAAAAACAGGCAGTGCGATCCCCCCGCCCCCGCCGATGTATCCCCATGCACCGGCCAACTCGCCAGCCGCCAACGTGAAGCCAAGTGTTCCAATGGCGAAATACGGCCCGCGAAGGCCGAAGACAATCCAGCCGAATATGACAGCGAAAAAAATCGATGACAGGGCGGCTGCGATAACGCCAAGGAACAAGCCCGTAAAATATTGCTCGGTCGTGAAATCGACTTTAACGGCGCCCGATGACACGGTGTATTCGGCGACATCATAATAGAGCCCGATCTGGACAATTGCGCAGACATACATGCCGGCGCCGAAAAAGAAGATGTTGCCGAGCGAGTTGTAACCCATTTGCCCACCCAGAATGTCCCAGGTCAGGGAGAACAGAATCATCACCCAAAGAACGGTTATCTGGAACGTGTAATTGGGGAAAACAAAGGGCGCCAGTATCCCGGCGAAAAGAACCCCGAAATAAAGAATTTTTTTCCGTGCGGCCAAGCTCATTGGACGGCCTGCCGGTGACGTTTCTGTTGAATTTGACGCCAAACCAGAACGACAACCAACAGCCCGACCACCGTGAATTGCTGCAATTCAGCACCAAAGGTAAACCCGGCATAAAGCTCGGCGACGCCAAGGCCCAGCCCCGTTATGATAACACCCGGAAGGTTGCCGAGCCCCGCCGCCGTGACGATGACGAACGAGCGGATCGAATAGGCAATGCCGAAAAACGGCTGGATGACCCATATCATTGAGACCAGAGCGCCGGCGGCGCCGCATATGGCGGCGTTCAAGGCGAAGGTGAAGGCATAAACTTGTTCGGTATCGATGCCCATGACCTTGGCCGCCCTGGGATCTTGGGCCGTCGCCCGAATGGCCTGGCCCATGCGGCTGTGTTTCATGAAGGTAATGACCATGGCGGCCAGAATGGCGGCCAGGATCAGGGAAATGAACTTGATGTTGGCGACCGTTACCATCCCGCCGAAGAGAGAGTTAATGGCGAAGCCCGATTTGGCGACCTGCACCTCGGGACCAAAGGCCAAATTCAGTAACTGTGAAATAACAAGGGCCAAGCCGAACGTCGCCAACAGGGACGTAAACAGGTCCTTGTCGATAACCCGGAAGATAATGACCTTGTAGACGACCCAGCCGAAACCGAACATCAGGACTGCAGCCACCGGCAAACCGAGAATCGGGTGGATGCCTAGGGTTGACATGAACCAAGCAATGTAACCGCCCATAATGACGAAATCGCCCTGGGCCAGATTTTTAACGTTCATGACGCCCCACACCAGCGCCAACCCATAAGCCGCCAGCGCGAAAATAGCGCCGATAAACAGCCCGTCCAGTAGCAGTTGAACGTTGAGGATGGGCGCTTGGATAAGTAGGGATATGTTATCCAACATTGTTGGAAAATCTCCGATACAAGGTAACCGAAACTAAGAAATGCGCCGCCCCCGCGTTATTGCGGGGGCGGGCTTTTATGGTCTTCATCCGTCTAAATTGATGACGGTTGAAATACGGCTACTTACGGGGCCAGTCAACCTTGTGAGACGCCCACTTCAAGGGCGCCACAACGTTAAGCTTGCCATCTTGGATTTGGCGAAGAACCATCGGCTTGGCAAGATTGTTGCCGGCCTTTGAGAATTTGATCTTGCCGTAGAAGGTATCCATGTTGGTCGCTGCCAAGGCATCGCGGACTTTTTCGGTGTCGAAGGAGTTCGCACGCTCGAAGGCGTCTTTCCAAACCTGCACCGCGGCCGTCGCCTGAGCCGCCTGATAAGGAACGTTTTTGTAGCCACTGTAGGTTTTCTTGAACAACTTATCGTAATCAGAGGCCGTTCCGAACAGGTCGTCCTTATAGCTCAGTGAAGGTGCCCACTGTGTCGGGCACAGGAAGCCGTTGGTCGAAGCGCCGAACTTTTTGATCACCTTCGCCGACTCGCAATGGGTCATGGCGATCATCGGCACTTTGATCTTCATTTCCTTGATCTGGCGGGCTCCCGTCGCGGCGCCCTTGGAATGACCGGAAATAACCAGAACGTCGGGTTTCAACGCCTTGACCTTGGTCAGGGTCGCCGCCATGTCGCTCAAGTCGCGAGGCAGCTTGTCGTCGACGACAGCCTTCATGCCGTACTTCTTCATATCTTCGAGAACACCGGCGCGGACATCCAGCGAAAACGGATCGTTTTCAAAAGCTAAGGCGACCCTGACGCTGGAAGGTTTCTTGCCGGCCTTTTTGGCCATTTCGGCGGCCAGGGCGATCGAACTGGCAAGATACTGTTCCGACGTCGACAGAACGGCGAAGATGTACTTGTAACCCTGCGTGAACAGCGAACGCGCCGCGCCTTCCGACTCAACCATCGGAATCTTGTACTTTTCCGTTATCGGGGCGATGGCCTTGGTGGTGGCGGAGCTGTACGGCCCAAGTATGAATTTGACGCCGTCCTGCTTGATCAACCGTTCGGCCAGCTGTGCCGTGCGCAGCGGGGTCGATTCATCATCGTAATAGATGATCTTGAGTTGATAGGACTTGCCGCCGACCTTGACGCCGCCCGTTTCATTGATCCGCTTGACGCCCAGGTTATAGCCGTTCTTGGCGTGAATGCCGTTGGTCGAATACTTGCCGGTGAACGAAATGGCGGATCCGATACTGATGGTGTTGCCTTCGACCTTGGCGTTGACAGGTCCGGCGGCCATCAGGCCGGCGGCCGCCACGCCAAACGTCAAGGCGCGCAGAAATTTAGTGCTGATAGACATAATTATTTGGCCTCCCTTGTTTTGTTTTTCGCTTGTTTGCGATCTCCGCCCGAGACGTAAATCTTTGGCGCCCCCGGCAGAAACTGTGACGTAATAGGTTAATACGATCACTGTCTCCGTAATCCAGAAACATGAAAGGAATCAACGAAGAATGCAACCCCGGAAAGGAACTACTTTTTGGCCGCCGGTTTTGTCCCTGGCACCCAGGCTTTTACCGTGACCGGCCTACCCGATTGGGTCATCAGGACCTTCGGCTTGACGACTTGGCCGACACCGGGGGTTTTTTCGGCTCGGGCGAAGGAAAGGCGCATATCTTCCAGAGAGATTTCCGCCCTATTACCCCTTTTGAAGGCTTGTTTGTAGGCCGTGGTTTCCTTGACCATGCGGTCCAGGCGGTCAATGGAATGATGACCGAAACGCCCCCAAATTCCGTCAAGAAAATTTTCAACGTCATGGTGCAGGAACATGCGGGCATCGACATCCGGGCGGCCCTTGGAAAAAGCCATGTGGATGTTGGGCTCTATCGGCCCCAGTTCATCGGCAACGAAAACTGCAGGCATCAGCTTGCGACCGTTGAAAGCAACGGTGTAGTAGGCCTGGGCGATGAACATCAGCCGTTGCAGCTTCTGCGGTTGCAGATACTCGTTTTCGTTCAAGGCCGTATCGGCGAACCAAAAAGCGATATCAAAAGCGTTTTCAATTTCGGCCGGCATTTTCGTCCTCAGCTTCAGTCATTGCTGAATAAAAGGGGCTGAGCCCCACCCGGGTAACGGTCGGAAGCAATTATATAGTTTATGAGCCTTAAGGATTTAATAAAATTATAAAGCCTAATCGGGCGAGGGCTTAAGACAGGACGTCTAGGGTTTTGCGCTCGATTTCTTCAGCAATCTGAATGGCCTTGACGCTGGCCTTATAGGCGGTTTGGGCTTCGATCAGCCGGGTAAATTCCAACGCCAGATCGACCCCCTGATTGGTTTGGAAAGCTTGGGCGATCACACCGCTGCCGCCGGATGCGGTGGGGACGGTATTTACGCTGACGGGGCGAACCTCCAAGGCCTTAAAGCCGGGGGTGTTCTGATTGACGATATTGTAGGCCGAAACGTTGGCCTTGCGCGCGTTAACGTTAAGTCCCGATATGGAAGTGGCGAGGGTCTGGCTGATTGTCATGCAGCCAAGGTATCACAGGCCCAACGACAATGCGGTGACGGTTGTCACTTTATCTGATGCCCCTCGAGGGCATTATTTTCAGGAATAAAAAAAGAGGCTAAAAGCCCCCATCATGGAAATTATGTCTTGGCGCGTTTTTAAAGAACGATGCTGAAGGAAGTGCCTAAGATGTTGCTGTTGCCGGAGATGATCTTGGCGTTATTTTCATAAACTGCGATCGCCTTGGAAACCAAGCCGGCAAAGGGAGCCTTGCTGGTTTCGCCGGCGGCATCACTCTTCCCGGAGGAAGTATCTCCGGCTTCAAGCAGGGCCGTGAATGCCTGAGTGGGTGCGGAAAACAACCCCGTGATCTGAGGACGGGAATTCCGCCTGTCATTGCGGTTAAAGGCGCGGTTAAAGGAGGAGTGGTCTTCTTCGTTAAAGGCGTAGGACGAGGCACCGAACGAAACGCTCGCGGTGTTTTGAAGTTCATCAACATTGCCGCCACCGGCGGAAGCCACGCGCGTCGGTGGGCTAGACCTCGTCCTGGAAATGTTGGTTGGCGCTGCAAACGGTGCAGCTTTAGGAACCGTAGCCATTTTCTATTCGCCTCAAACCACTGCGTTGCGCACGCAGTATGCGCACGCATTTACCGCCAATATACTCAACTCCACCTCAAAACATAGGCGCACCACTGTTCAAGTCAAGAAGTATCAGGGGGTTAGGATAAGGCTGAAAATAAGAAATTCATATAAATAACAGCATATTACATGGTTAATCTAAGGTTAATAATTATGTGGGGTTTAGGTAAAATTTTATCTAATTTGTTGTTTTTCCGGTTTCGTAACGATTTACCGATTCGGTAAATATTTTCCAACAAATTTTAAAATCACCTCGGCGATACCAAATTCATAAAGATTGTTGTGGCCGCCGCCCTTTACCCAAAGGGCCTCTTTGGTGCCGATCGCTGCGTCCAGCAATTTCTTTCCCTGCTCCACGGGAATAACCCCATCCATCTCTCCCTGGACGATGAATAAGGGAGCTCGGATTTTTCCGATCTTGGAAATTGAATCGTAACGGTCACTGACTAGGTGGCGGGCCGGAATATAGGGATAATGCTTGGCGGCCACATCACCCAGTGACGTATAGGGAGCTTCCAAAACAACAGCGCCGACCGGAGATTTAGTGGCCAATTCCATAGCCAGTTGAACGGCAACCCCCGTGCCCAGGGACTCGCCGTACAAAACCCATTGCCCCGGGCGCACCCCTTCCCCATTAAGGAAGTCCAAGTGCCCGCGCCCATCCATGTAAAGGCCCTGTTCGCTTGGCTTTCCGGGATTTCCGCCATATCCCCGGTAACCAACAAGCAACACCCCAAAACCGGCATCCATGTAATGGCGGGCCTTAAATCCCCGGCCAGAAATATTGCCGCCGTTTCCTTGAAAAAATACGAGTGTCGGCTGATCTTGTTTGGCCGGGTGAAACCAAGCCGAAAGCTTCAAGCCATCTTCCGAAGTAACAGATACCTGTCGCATTTCCGGCAAGCCGGCAGCCGTCGGCGACGGCAGATGGGTATCAGGAAAATAAATAAGTTGGCGTTGTTGCAAGAACATGACGCCGACAAGGGCTGTGTAACTCCCTAGCGCGACGACAATAAAAAATATCATAGCCCGCCGCCAACTCATTTATTGGACTCAAGGCAACTCTCAAGGTTCAGCAGAATGGAACGGTCTGCTAACCCTTGAGGCAAATTAAAGGTGGTCCTTAGCTAAAGTCGTCGGAAACGACCTGCCATTCTCCGCCTGGCTGCCGGCACGCCATTCCATTGCTGGAATGAACGTCTTTTTTGAAGGAGACCGTGGTTCGGTATTGTCGGCAAAACCGGCCATCGGCCATACGAAATGAACGGATGGGCCTGAAAATGCCCGAATGTCCGGTTTCGGGATTTTGCCAATCCAATACTTGGCCATCGTTAGACTGGGCCAGGCCTTTTTGGGCGGTTCGGTCATATTCGACCCGGTCGGATCCCATAAGGGCTCGGGTCGTTACATAGCCGGCGGCACCACCGCCGACCGTCCCAAGGGTGGCGAAAAGGGAATTCATAAGCATGCCACCCCCGATTTGATAACCCAAAATACCGCCGACCGCAGCACCGGCCGCGGTGCCGAGCATTTCTTCACGGCTCATTTGATTATCGGCGCAGCCGCCGAGAGACACTGACCCGCCGAGAGATGCTGCTAAAACAATGGCTGTAAGTTTTTTCACGGAAGTCTCCTTTCTGGAACTATTCACCGTCACTTCTTGAAGTCTTTGCCTTCCGGCTCCCCCCCTAAACATTTATAGATGGCAGCAACCGGTGTAACGAGTGGGCACTTCTCATAGCTTTGACGGATAAACTTTGATTTTTTATTAAACCTTTCACATTCTGCTCTGGCTATTTTTGCAATAATTTCAGGTTTTGTCCCTAATTTATTGTAACATACTGTAATATAATCAATATTTTCAACGTCCTTGCCGAAACCCGCAGCCTCGCGGTTAAATTCGCCGGCTTTGTAGATATAGGCTTCCGGCGCGCCACAGGCTCCCGTCAAGAGAACCGCCGAAACGCCAAAGACGTGAAAAGCAGCTTTAATTCGTTGCATCCCGTTTCTATAACCTCTTTAACCAACAGGCACAATCTAGAGCCTGGGCCACCACCCAGGTCTTTCAAACCAGGGGCAAAACATGTCGGGACCGTATATTGTCGGCATCTCCGGCGCCACCGGCGCCATTTACGGGATCGAAACCCTGCGCGCCTTAAAAGAGCTCGGTCTGCCCGCACATTTAATCGTCAGCGAAATGGGAATCCAGACCATTGCTATCGAAACGGATTTGGAAATTGACGAAGTCCGCAGCTTGGCCGATGAAACATACAGCGTAAAAGACTTAGGCGCCGCAGTTTCCAGCGGCTCCTTCCCGTCACAAGGCATGATTATCGCGCCTTGCTCAATAAAAACGCTGTCGGGGATCGCCCATTCATTCTCCTACAATCTTATGATCCGGGCCGCCGATGTTACTTTGAAGGAAGGTAGGCCATTGGTTCTGATGGTTCGCGAAACTCCTCTTCACAAAGGCCATTTGGAATTGATGGCCAAGGCCGCCGACATCGGCGCCGTTATCCATCCCCCTGTTCCGGCTTTCTACAACAAACCGGAAAGCATAACCGACCTCGTTCGCCAAAGTGTCGGGCGAGCGCTCGATCATTTAAAGATTAACCACGATCTAATTCAGCGCTGGGAAGGTGGATAAATTGATGATTTTCTATTAGAAACGGTAGTTTTTGTAGGAAAACAGAAAAATACCATCGTTATATAGGGAATTTTTAGGACTTTGTATCTATTTTACAGTCTAAACACCTTTAAACGATCAATCTAATCGGCAAATTAAGCGTTTAAACTGGTCCATTACCCTGCCTCAAGTCCTTTTATCAATAAATCGCAGATTTCCCTGACGGCACCCTGGCCGCCGTCCCTTTCGGTAATGATCAGGGCCGCGTCCCAGGCTTCCGGCTGCGCGTCGGCGACGGCGATGGGGCAGCCCACGGCCTCCAACAAAGGCACGTCATTGAGATCATCGCCGATGTGGGCGCATTCCTCCAAGGTGAGGTCGAGTTCCCCGCACAACGCCTCAAGAACCTCTCGCTTGTCCTCGACGCCGGTATAAACATGGTCGATGCCGAGGGTTTTGGCACGGTCTGGCACCGACCCCGAAAGACCGGCGGAAATAATGGCGACCTGTACGCCTGCCTCCATTAATCGTTTTATGCCGACGCCGTCCTTGACGTTGTATTTTCGCGATATATGACCATCGTCCGAGTAATAAAGCCCGCCATCCGTCATGACTCCGTCAACGTCAATTGATAGAAGCTTGACCTTGGACAGAAGCCGAAAAACCTCGGCGTCATTGGATTTTTGCTTGATCACACCCCGGGATTTACCTGGGTTTATCCCACTATTTTCGTTCATTAATTTTTACGCTCCCGATACAGGTTCCGTCACTTGGAGCCAGAGAATACTTCTTTGAAATCGCCGCATCCAGCGTCAAAGCCCCCTTTATTATTACTGTGGTTTTTGTAGGATACATAAAATTTTATGTAAATTTATCTAAATAACATAAATATAAAATTTATTTTTATTTTAAATTTTAAATACTCGCAAATAAAGCATTCGCATTTACCTCGTCAGCTTCATAAAATACTTGAAATTCGGCAAATAAACTAATCCATGCCAGGGACGGTTCTAAAAAGAGGACCATTAATATGCAAAGATATCAAACGCATCGTTTTCATCAAAGGCGCGCAACCACCAAGACGCTCGGGTTCGGGCGCATTGAAGAAGCATCGCTCCTCACGACCTTCGCGGTTTGCAGCATTTTGTCCCTGGGCATTTACCTGACCTCGTTTGTCGTCGACCCGTCGGCGATCAGAAAATTGAGGTGGGGCACCCCCCCACCCCATATGGTCATTGAGATGCACAAAACTCCTGCCTTTCAACTGTCCGGCATTAAACTCGGCATGACCCTGGCCGAGGTGGAATCTGTTTACCCGGAAATAATTTTTTTTGGAAAATCGGAAACCGGAATTACGGGGAAATTCAAGTTGGGTAACGGTGTTTACAATATCGGCTTCAATGGGCCTTTGGTCGGCCGGCAAGCCCATACCATTGGCTACAGGGAGTCCTTCTGGAATTTATCTGAAATCGAATTGCGCCAGCGCCTTGTCAGTAAATTCGGAACGCCCGCCGCCAATAAATGCGAGCGAGTGAACCCAAATCTTGGTTGGCAATGCAGCCTTGATTGGAAACGACAAGATGGCGTTGGGTTGGAGGCAAAAACTCGAACGGTCAATTTAGGAAACGGTGTCAGAAAAAGCGAATTGGTTTTTGTCGCCACCGATCCCGTAATAAAAAACCGTTTTGCAAAAAAGCTGGAGGAATCAAAGGGAAAATCAGTCCGTAAGGCGGATAAGGCTTTCAAAAAGCGCATGAAGGCCATTTCCTCAGCCGCCAGAAACTTTTAAAACTATTCGGGTGGAACCTTTTCCGGAGACCCGATAAATGGCCGATCAAATCCCAAGGAATGAAGGCGTTCCAGAACCGCCCAAGGCCGAGGACCGGCGGGCTAAGTTACGGGCCAAAGACGAACAGGCCCTAGGCCAGGATGACAATCCTGACGATCTCGACGATTTCGACGACTTGATCAACCCCGAATACGGCCGCCTGACCATAGGTATGCGGGTGATGTATTTCCTGCTGGTCTTAGGGATGGCTGTCATGGTGGGGTATTTGGTGCTTATCGTTCTCTACCCCGACGAATACGGCGCCCGTGATTGGATTGGCTCAAAGGCGGAAAAAGAGCCCAAACAAGCTGGGCCCGGCTTGGTGGATCTCAAAAGTTTCCAAATGGGTGGAATTAACATGGGCATTACGCCTGATCAGGCGAAGACGATCTATCCCTCCATGCGCCTGGAAACCAATCCCAACGCCGGACCCAACGCCCCGACAGCCCAAAGAGGTATCTTCGTCCACCACGGTGGCGATTTTGAGGTTTTTTTCCGGGGCCCGAAACGGGGAAACCGGGCTTACCGGGTCCACTCCGTTCATACTTTTTCCAAGATTTCTTATCTTGAACTTCTGACGGAACTCAGCGGGCGATATGGCAAGCCCGGAAAATCGGAATGCGCGGCAAGCGAAAAAATCATCGGTATCGAATGCAAATTGTATTGGCGCACAGGTCAGACCGTGATCGACGCCGAAATCCGCACCAATGCCCCCATCGGCGCCGAAGCCCAAACCACCTTGACTGTAACAGCCAAGGACACACGCCCTGACCGCTTTTTTCAGCAAATTAAAAGCAAAAAAACCGGCGATCCCAACCGCAAATTGAAAGACGTCGTCCCAGCCAAATAACCCCGCTTGCCCCCCCACTTGCTCAATGGTCTGTTCCGTGTCAATTTTTCGGATTGGGATTGCAAGGAGTTTCGTTGACATGCGGCGCCATCACGACATGGGCGGACTTGACGCCGGGCCGGTCGAGCAATCGGAACACGATTACACCCCTTGGGAAAAGCGGGTCGACGCCATCTTGCGCCTGTTGGGCGGCAAGGAACGCCAGCTCCTGACCCTGGATGAGCACCGCCGCGTTATGGAAGACCTTGGCCCCGGTGCTTATGATGAGCTCAGCTATTATGAACGCTGGATTTCCTCGATCTCCACCATTCTCATCGAAAGGGGCATCATCACAATCGACGAGTTGGGCCGCCGGATGGAAGACGTCAAGGCCCGTTGGGGAGAGCATACCCAATGACCGCCCGCTTCGCCGTCGGTGACAGTGTCCGGGTTCGTGAAGCCTATCCTCCCGGCCATATTCGCACCCCCTATTTCATCCGCGGCAAGGCAGGGAAAGTCACCGCCGTGCTGGGCGATTTTGCAAATCCTGAAGAACTCGCCTACAGGCGACCGGGAACGCCGGCATTACCCGTATACTGGATAGAGTTTCCGCAAACCGAACTGTGGTCCGACTACGCCGGCCCCAAACTGGATACGGCAGTCGTCGATGTTTTTGAAAACTGGCTGGAACCGGTTGAAGGATCCGGAACATGAGCGACCACCATGACCACGACCACGACGATTGGCCCTATCCGCACCCTAAGCAACCCGATCTTGAGGACGGCCCGCTAACCCATCACATGGCCATGGCCGAGGCCGTCGCCGAGCTTCTCATCGACAAGGGCATTTTCACCGCCGACGATATGCGGCGCACACTCGAAGTTATCGATTCCAAAAGCCCCGCCGAAGGTGCCCGCATGATCGCCCGTGCCTGGGTCGATCCCGAGTTCAAAGCCCGCATGTTGGAAGACGTCAACGTGGCGGCCGAGGAATTGGGCATTGACGCCGGCACCATTCCCATCCGCGCCGTCGAAAACACAAAAGACATCCATAACGTCATCGTCTGCACGTTGTGTTCATGCTACCCCCGGTATTTAATCGGCCTACCGCCGGATTGGTATAAATCACGAGCCTATCGTTCGCGGGTGGTCAAGGAACCGCGCGCGGTATTAGCCGAATTCGGAACCGAAATCGCCGACGATGTCCAAGTCCGGGTGCATGACTCGACCGCCGAATTGCGCTACATGGTTTTGCCCATGCGGCCCGAGGGCACCGAAGGCCTGGGCGAAGAGGCGCTGGCCGAATTGGTCACCCGCGACAGCATGATCGGCACCACCCAAATCAAAAGCTAATAAGAGGACCCCGTGGCAAAAACTAATTCTTATCAATGGGACGACCCGCTTTGGCTGGAAGGCCAGCTTAGCGAAGACGAACGCCTGGTTCGCGACACCGCCCGCGATTACGCGCAGGACAAATTGATGCCGCGCATTTTGGAAGCCAACCGCAACGAACACTTCGATCCCGAAATCATCCGCGAAATGGGCGCGCTCGGTTTGATGGGTTCGACCTTGCCAGAAGAATACGGCGGCGCCGGGGTCAACCATGTGTGTTACGGGCTGACGGCGCGCGAGATCGAGCGCGTCGATTCCAGCTACCGCTCGGTGATGAGCGTCCAGTCGTCCCTGGTCATGCATCCCATCCATGTTTATGGCACCGAGGAGCAACGGCAAAAATATCTGCGAAAATTGGGCACGGGCGAACTGATCGGTTGTTTCGGGCTGACGGAACCGGATTTCGGATCCGATCCCGGCGGCATGACGACCCGCGCCGTGGCGGTCGACGGCGGCTATACGCTGACCGGTAACAAGATGTGGATTTCCAATTCCCCGATCGCCGATGTTTTCATCATCTGGGGCAAGCTGGACGGCGTCATCCGCGGCTTCATTCTGGAAAAAGGGATGAAGGGCTTATCGACCCCGAAAATCGAAGGCAAGTTCTCGCTGCGGGCCGCCATCACCGGCGAAGTGGTGATGGATAACGTTTTCGTTCCCGAGGAAAATCTCCTGCCCGGCGTCGAGGGGCTCAAAGGTCCGTTCGGGTGCTTGAACAAAGCGCGTTTCGGAATCGCTTGGGGTGCGCTGGGTGCGGCGGAATTCTGCTGGCATGCGGCCCGGCAATACACGTTGGACCGCAAGCAGTTCGGCCGCCCGCTGGCCGCCAATCAATTAATCCAGAAAAAACTCGCTGACATGCAGACGGAAATCACCATCGGCCTGCAAGCCTGCTTGCGGGTGTCGCAGTTGTTGGATGCCGGCGACTGCCCGCCGGAGAACATTTCGATGATCAAGCGCAATTCCGCCGGCAAGGCCTTGGATATCGCCCGCATGGCCCGGGACATGCACGGCGGCAACGGCATCTGCGACGAATTCCACGTCATCCGCCACTGCATGAACCTCGAATCGGTCAATACCTACGAAGGCACCCACGACATCCATGCCCTGATCCTGGGCCGCGCGCAAACCGGTATTCAGGCTTTTTTCTCGGATTAGTATCTTTTAAAGATTCTTTTGCCCTTTGAAGATTGACCTTTCTCTTAATTTAAACTACATTGTCGTATAAATAAGGAACGAATGAATGGGCAAACAAAAATATCTGGGCACTTTTGAGCAGTTGGTGCTGTACGCCGTTGATCGCCTAGGGCCAGAAGAGGCATATGGTGTGGAAATTCAAAAATCGATAGCCATAAATACTAATAATGATTTTTCTATTGGTGCCGTTACAACCACACTATCGAGACTCCAAAGGGATGGGCTGGTTTCGTCTGTTTGGGGAGAGAAAACTGCAGAACGCGGCGGTCGCCGTAAGCGCTTTTTTAAGATTGAAGCTGCTGGTTATCGGGCTCTTAATGAAACCCAAAACGCCATTGAAACCATGCGGCTTGGGGCCTTACCCGCCCCAGCGGGAGCATAGCCAATGTCTAAAAAACGCCCGCCCAATAGTTCAGCTAGTTCCATTAGAGCCGCTTTTGAAGGTAACAACAATTTTGCTTCTCAGACCCGTGCCATTTTAGAGAACCAAAACAGTTTCGCTTCTCCGACCCGTGCCATTTTAGAGAACCAAAACAGTTTCGCTTCTCAGGCCCGCGCCATTTTAGAGAGCCAAAACAGTTTCGCTTCTCAGGCCCGAGCCATTTTAAAGCACCAAAACAGTTACGCTTCTCAGGCCCGTGCCATTTTAGAGGCCACCAGTGGGCTCACTTCTCAGGCCCGAGCCATTTTAGAGAGAGGCATCATTTATGACTTGAAGAACTTTCCTTACTTGGATAGGGACTTAAATGACCACGCAGTAAAAATGTGGAACAATATAATTCATCACTCAACCGCTTTAAATGACGCTGATGAAACAGACCGCCTTTCTACAGACAATCATGATGTAGATTCAGAAGATATTGATGAAGTGGCAATTGGGGATATTTTTCCCCATGTCCCTTCTGAATTAGATCCTGTAAGTAACTTAACCGAGAATACACCCCCACGAATTGAGGCAGCGCCCTTTTTCCCAACCCTCCTGTTGGACGTTTTTCTTCCTCGCGATATGAGCGAAATGACATTGGGTGACATATTGGAGGTTTATCATAATCAGAAAGTCCCACAGCAAGGTTTGGCATTCGCTCGATTGTGGTTTTGGGGAATGACTTTTCGAGTCGTTGGTGCAAATTTTTGGGACCGATTTATTGAATACGTCCGCGCACGCAATGGCGCCTGAAAAAACCTAACCGATCAAATTTAGGTGCAAGTTAAGTCGGATCCTGGGCGGTTTCCGGTGCTTCGCTGGCCCGCGTGATGATCCAGGCGCAAACCGGGATCATCACCGCCGCCATAAAGGCGGGCAACTCCCAACTATCGGCGACGAAAAAGGTCACGATGCCGAAACTGGAAGCCATCATGGTGGCGGCCAGGACCTTGGCCCTGACCGGAATGACCCGGTGATGATGCCAAGCTTGGATAGATGGGCCGAACCTGGGGTGTTCCCAAAGCCAGCGTTGGAAACGGACAGAACATTTTGAAAAAGCCCAGATGGCGACGATCAGGAATACCGTCGTCGGCATTCCGGGCACGATAACGCCGATCATGCCGAGGGCGACATTGAGCCAGGCAAAAGCCAACAAGGCGTAGCGCGCCGTGCAATTGGCTAGGTTGTCAGGCTTTATTTCGGAAGATTTGTCGGGGTCCATATTATTTTCTCAGGATCAACGTCTTCCCCCCACCGCAGTGATAGCATATTAAGAAAGATTGTATCAATGAGCGCGCAAAAGGACACGCCCCTTGCCCGATAAAACAAACACTCAAGTGGACCTTCCCCCCGATCTTCCCCTAGGCGCTGAATTGGATGCCGACGGTCTGTGGAGCCAGGTTCTGAACCTTGTTCAGGGAACGGGCCGCAGACCGGCGCTTTTCCTGGACCGCGACGGGGTGGTGGTTGAAGATGTCCACTACTTAGGCCATCCCGATGACGTCCACCTAATCGACGGCGCCGTCCGCATCATCGCCGAGGCCAACAAACTCGCAATTCCGGTGATCATTGCCACGAACCAAGCCGGAATCTCCCGCGGTCATTTCGGGTGGCCTGAATTTATCGCCGTTCAGGAAAAAATCCACGACGGCTTGGCCGACGAAGGCGTGTTCATCAATGGCGTTTTCGCCTGCCCCCATCACGGCGACGGGCGGGCGCCCTATGACACTCCCGATCACCCCTGGCGCAAGCCCAACCCAGGCATGCTGCTCGCAGCCGCCCAAAGGCTGCCCATCGTTCTGGAAAAATCCTTAATCATCGGTGACAAGGCGGCGGACCTGGAAGCCGGAAAGAAGGCCGGGCTTGCGGGTGGCATCCATGTGTTGACCGGACACGGCAAGGACGGTGGCGAAAGGGAGGCTTCTTTAGGCCTTTCGGGCGATGGTTATCAGGTCCTGACGGCGGACAACATCGGCGATGCCGGGGCGCTTTTAGGTTTTTTTCAAGGAAACGGCGTCATCGATGGCGCTTCGTAAACTGTCCAACTTGTCCTTGACGGTTTGCCATTGATCAGGCGACGGCGGCGTCCCAGATTCGACCATAGCCTTGGCGGCGGTTTCAACCACTTCGGCGGTTTCGCTGATGTCGGGGAATCCAAACGATCCGCCTGAGCCGGCGAACTTGTGAGCGAGGTGCTCAAGGGTTTTCAAGTCAGCCAAGCAACCGGGTGAGGAAAGGCTGGCTTCGATGGAAGCCGCCACTTGGACCATCTCTTCGATCCTGGAAGGCAGGGCAGCTAAATAAGCCCGCTTGAGTTCCGCAAGTTTATTTTCGAGGCTTTCCGGGCCAGACCCCATTAGAGAGCCCCCATTAATGCACCAAGGAATTTAACGGCAGTATGTTAAGCCAATTCCTCTGTACCATAATGGATGTAGTCTGCCCAGGTTCTCTCTAGAGACCTAAGGTTCGCACAGATTTCTTCGATGTCATCGGGACCGGCGCCGTGTTTGGAAAATGCATCGGCGTTGTTGTTCTGCAGGTCACGCATTCCCTTGACGACGGTTAGCGCTTTTTCCGTCAACCGGATGGTCACCGACCGCCGGTCGTGTTCTGAGCGTTTCTGTTCAATATAACCCAGGTCCGTCAACTTCCGGATGTTGTAGGAAACGTTGGAACCAAGGTAGTACCCGCGCTCAATAAGGTCACGGATAGCGAATTCTTCCTCGCCGACATTGGTCAGCAACAAAGCCTGCACACCGTTAATATCTTTGACTCCAAGCCTGTTAAGCTCGGTTTTGAGGACATCGATGAAACGCCTATGCAAGCGCTCGATTAAACGGGTCAATTCAAGGTATTCTTTGTTCACGGTGATGTTCCTTCTGTTCGAGACACCCTAACTAATAGGCATATTCCGGGAACTGATGGTCGTCACACCCTTGAAAGAAATTTAATCCGGGCCGTATACTCCTGAAACACAGGGTATGATTGACCTTTAGCCCGAACCCGGTAGTGTCCGGACAATCAAAAAAACGAGGGAAATAAATGAAACTTCTTCGCTTTGGACCGAAGGGTCAGGAAAAACCGGGTCTGCTGGACGAAAACGGGCGAATCCGGGATTTATCCGATAAAATTAACGATATAGACGCAGACATCCTGTCCCCGGACCGGCTGGCGGCACTGGCCAAGCTGGATACAGGAACACTGCCCGTTATTGACGGCAACCCGCGCTTGGGGCCCCCCGTTGCCGGTGTCGGCAAGATCATCGCCGTCGGCATCAATTACGCCGATCACGGCAAGGAAACTAATTTTAAAATTCCCGACGACCCCATTCTTTTTTCCAAGGCAATCACCTCCCTCAGCGGTCCCAACGACACGGTCGTTTTACCAAAAGGATCGAAAAAGGGTGACTGGGAAGTCGAGCTTGCCGTCATCATCGGGCGGCGCGCCCAATACGTCGAACAGGCCGATGCGCCCGGCGTCATTGCCGGTTATTCAATCATGAACGACGTTTCCGAACGGGAATTTCAACTCGAACGTGACGGCCAATGGGTCAAGGGCAAGAGCTTCGACACCTTCGCGCCGCTGGGGCCGTGGCTGGTGACCCCGGACGAGGTCCTAAAACCGCAGAATTTGAATGTATGGCTAGAGGTCAACGGTGAACGGCGCCAGGACGGCAACACGTCGATGATGATTTTCGGCGTCACCCAATTAATCGCCTCTATCAGTTCCTACATGACATTAATGCCTGGCGACGTTATCGCCACCGGAACGCCGCCCGGCGTCGGTTTGGGCTTTGATCCCCCCATCTTCCTGAAGCCCGGTGATGAAATGCGATTAGGCATAGAAGGCTTGGGCGAGCAGCGCCAACAGGTCAAAGCCTGGGAAAACGGGAAATAGAATTTCCGCACTCCAGGCAAAAAAAGGAGAGGCCCGAAAGCCTCCCCCATAGATATTTAAGATATTTAAGTCCTAGCCCCAAATATCCCGGCTGATGCTTTCGTACCAGCCACGCGCATAATTGGCCTCGCGCTGGTGAAAGGCATCGCTGGCCTTTGACGGGCTGAGCCCGCCGGAACCCTTGATCTTGACGATTTTTTTGCCTTCATAGCCATAAACCATGGCCACCGAGATACCGTAGTCTTCGTTCAACAGGCTGTAACAAGTGTTGACGAACTTGGGCGTTCCGGGCGCTTTCCCGCCCAGCATATTGACCACGGCCTCGGCGGTTACTTTGGCCTGAGTCGAGGCGGCGAACCCGGACTTCGGCATCGGCGCGGCGATGGAAGCATCCCCGACCACGTGGACCCCCGGAACCAGCGTCGATTCGAAGGTCTGCTGGTTGACCGGGCACCAACCGGTTTGGTCGGCAAGGCCAGATACATGGGCAATCTTCCCGGCTTTCTGGGCGGGGATGAAGTTGACCACGTCGCCCTTGTACTTGCCGAATTGGGTGTGAAGGGTTTTCGAGGCAACGTCCACCCGTTCCACGACGCCGTCATTGTCAATGTTGTGGTATTCGATCATGCCCGGATAGAGCTTCGCCCAGCCTTCCTTGAACAAGCCCTGCTTGGAGAACTTTTTCTTCGGATCCAGAACGACGATTTTGGATTTGGGCTTCACTTTCTTAAAGTAGTCGGCGACTAGGCTGATCCTTTCCCCTGGTCCCGGCGGGCAGCGGAAGGGATTGACCGGCGGCGATATGATGAAGACGCCGCCGTCGGGCATGGCTTCCAGTTGTTTTCTGAGGAGAAGCGTTTGCGGACCCGCCTTCCAAGCGTGGGTGATGGTACCCGTTGCGCTTTCGTCCAGGCCCCCGATAGCGTCCCAGCGGAAA